>JAWOEH010000048.1:0-4598 GCA_046482855.1 Bacteroidales bacterium
GCCGGGACAAATTTCCAGAAGGGACTGATAAGTTTTCAGTTTTTGGTAAGTGCCCTTCTGCTTATTGGTACCTTTGCTTTGTATCAGCAATTGCACTATATGCGTGACAAAAGCCTGGGATTTGATAAGGATAAGGTGGCCTATTTTAAAGCTACGGGAAAGATCCTCAAGCAGAAGGAAGCTGTGAAAAATGAACTTTTGGCGCATCCGGCTATCGAGGCCGTTTCCTTTGCGCAGAGTCCGGCAGGGTTCATCACCTGGCAGGAGAGTTGGACATACGAAAATAATGAACTGCAGTTTACCTTTCAGCCTGCCGACCCCGACTACGACGACGTAATGGGCTTTGAGTTGGCAAAAGGAAAATTCTTCGATTGGCAAAAAAACAGCCAACAGCGAGGGGTTTATGTGATTAACGAAACCATGATGAAGACCTTGGGTTTGCAAGATAAAGTGGGGGAGTACATTCAAGTTGGACGTGGAGAGCCCGTTTTGTTGTTAGGTGTGGTGAAAGATTTTCACTATAATTCAGTGATATCGCCCATAGGACCTATGGCCATGGAGTGGCGTACGAATGCTCACATGGTACACCTTCGGATGAAGGGAGCCGGCACTGCCGAGGTACCCGAATATGTGGCAAAGGTTTATCGTAAGTTTGAAAACGAGTATCCATTAAACTTCCACTTTCAGAGTGCTACTTTCGATACCTTATACGAAAGCCAGGAGCGCTATTTGAAGTTGTTCGTGTATGCTGCAGCTATTGCTATCATCATATCGGTTATGGGATTGTTTGCTTTGTCGCTTTTCATTACCCAACAACGCACAAAGGAAATTGGTGTGCGCAAAGCTATTGGTGCTCAAACGCAGGAAATTATGCGCATGTTCCTTGGACGTTTTTATGTGTTGGTGCTCATTTCAAATCTTGTGGCCTGGCCCATTGCTGGTTATGCTTTGCAGCAATGGCTGTCACAGTTTCCCTATCGCATTGAGTTTCCGTGGCTTTACATGGGTCTGGTGCTGGTCATTACATTATTTATTGCTACCTTTACTGTTGGTTTTCAAACCCTGCGGGCTGCAAACGCAAATCCCGCTGATGCATTACATTATGAGTAACCGATAGTAGTGTTAATCCAAAAAAAATCAAGCTTATGAAAAGAGTATTTCTTCTTCTCTGCATGGTGTCAGTATCGCTAACTTCTGTATGGGCACAATCCGATGACGCCGAAAAAGAAGCCATAAAAGAGGTCATTCAGAACTCTTATGTGGATGGATTGCAAAACAATGGCGATGTAGATATTATCCGTGAAGGCTTTCATCCGGGGTTTAATCTGTTGGGTGTGCGGCAAAATGCTTTAACCAAGTATCCCATTTACAGTTGGTTGGAGTCTTTTCAGAAAAGAAAATTTGCCAATCCAAATCCACCAACCGATGAGCAGAAAGTTACCAGCAAGTACTTGCTTATTGATATTACCGGCAACGCTGCCATGGCAAAAATTGAGTTGTGGCGCAACGATGTGCGACTGTTTACCGACTATCTTCAGCTATACAAATTTGAGGAAGGCTGGCGAATTGTGAGCAAAATATACCACCGACACGAATAAACCTTCTTCATCTTTCCGAATCAAAACAGCATTCCTTATTTTTGGAATGTTGTTTTATTTTTAAGCAAACCCTAAACATATACCGTAAAGGTAAAAACTAAATGAGCACTATTATGAAGAAGCAAATAAGTTTACTATTGGTATCATTGCTGTTTCTCTTTTCAGGCACAGTGAAAGCCGATGAAGGCATGTGGTTGCCGTATCTTTTAAAGCAGGCACAATATGCCCAAATGAAACAGATGGGACTGAAACTGACAAAAGAAGATCTTTACAGCATTAATCAATCCAGTTTGAAAGATGCTGTTGTTGTTTTTGGCGGTGGTTGTACCGGCGAAATTATATCGGATAAAGGTTTGTTGCTTACCAATATGCACTGCGGCTATGGGCAGGTTCAGGCACACTCTACAGTGGATAACGATTTATTGAAAAATGGCTTTACTGCCGCCACCCTGGAGGATGAATTGCCCAACCCCGGCCTTACTGTCATGTTTCTGCAACGTGTCGAAGAGGTTACCGATGAGGTGTTACAGCACGTAACAGCCGACATGACAGAAGCAGAACGCGAAAAAGCCATTACAAGACAATCGGCTATTATTGAAGAACAAGCTGTGGCAGGAAGCCATTACGACGCCGCTGTACGCTCCTTCTACGGAGGAAACCAGTTTTACATGATGGTGTATGAAACGTACAAAGATGTGCGTCTGGTAGCAAATCCACCTGTAGCCATTGGCGATTTTGGCTCGCTTACCGATAACTGGATGTGGCCACGTCATAAGGCCGATTACGCAATTTTTCGCGTGTATGCCGGCCCCGATGGCAAACCTGCAGAATACTCGCCCGACAATGTACCCTTGAAGCCTAAGCATCATCTTCCCGTATCGTTAAAAGGAGTGGAAGAGAATGACTATGCGATGATTATGGGCTATCCCGGATCTACTGACCGCTACATGACTTCCTACGGCATTGAGGAGCTAATTGATATCGATCATCCTAATCGGATTAAAATACGCGGGAAGAAATTGGATATTATTAATAAAACCATGGAACGCGGCCCTGAATACCGCGTGATGTATGCCGCTAAGTATAAAGGAGCCAGCAATTACTGGAAATACAGCGTAGCCCAGATGGCCGGCTTTAAGCGTATCGACCTGGTTTCTGCTCGAAAAGCACAGGAAGAGAAATTTACACAATGGGTGAATGGTAACGATAGCCGAAAGGAACTCTACGGAGAAGCGCTGCCATTGATGAAAAATGCCATTGATAAACGCGCTGATTATAAGCATACCAGCCAGTATATTGTAGAGAGCCTGATTCGCGGACCGGAAATTACCACTTTTGCCTATGCTGCCGGTCCCCTTTACGAAGAGATGGATAAAGGCCTATTCAAACGAAAGAAAAAGGCCATAGAGAAAGAGCGTGAGCGACTTAAGAAGCGAGGTGACAGGTATTTCCGCGATTACCACAAACCCACTGACTATGAGGTGGCCAAGGCACTTACTGCCATCTTTGTGGAGGATATTGATGAGGCCTACTATCCAGAAGCGCTTAAAGCCGGGTTGCGTGAGTATGGTTCGGTAAAAGGGTATATCGATTACATCTATGACAATACCCTCTTTGCTAACCAACCTGCTTTCGATGCCTTTATTGAAGCTCCCGATAAAAAAAGATTGGCAGAGGATCCGGCTGTAGTCTTTGCACGCAGTGTTTACCAAATGTACCGCAAAATTTATCAGCAATCGCGTCAATACGATGCCGACTGGGAAAAAGGCCATCGGTTGTACGTGCAAGGTTTGATGGATATGCAGCCCAACGCCGATTTCTATCCCGATGCTAATTTTACCATGCGCTTAACTTACGGAAAAGTGGGTGGCTACGTGGCGAAAGATGCCGTCCGTTACAATTACTATACAACTCTTGAGGGAGTTATGGAGAAAGAAGATCCCAATAACTACGAATTTATTGTTCCCGACAAGTTGAAAGCTTTGTATAAGGAGAAGAACTACGGACGCTATGGCTATGGCGACGAAATGCGCGTATGTTTCATAACCAATAACGATATTACCGGAGGAAACTCCGGAAGTCCCGTGTTGAACGGAAAAGGCGAATTGATCGGATTGGCCTTTGACAGCAACTGGGAAGGCATGACCGGCGATATCGCCTTTGAGCAAAATTTGCAACGTACTGTTTGTACCGATATCAAATACCTTGTTTGGTTACTTGATGAATATTTTGGCGCCAAACGTCTGGTGCAGGAATTGGATATCGTTGAGTAAAGATCTTCCAATACTTATAACAGGCCCTGTAGCTTCGGCTGCAGGGCTTTTTGTTGTGCAGGCTGTGGGAAGATCTCTTTTTGTCTGACGGGGTAATTCTTTCGTCAGGAATTATTTGGAGTTATTGGTAAAGTGATAAGTCTCGGATAGTGTGTTAAATATGAAGGGATTACGTTTTTATTTCATTAATGCGCTATATGTATCTACTGACCTCTAACCCTGAAGTAACGGACATAGGGATGTTTTCACCAGCCTTGCTTTTCTCTCTTTTTTGTTGCTTACCAGAACTTCGTATTTTTGTATATGGCTTTTAAGGGATGGACACAAAAACAGATACTTACAGCCCGCGGGCACGAAAAGGCCAAAGCGCCTCTTATTTTGTCGGCCAGCCGGGCAACCGATATTCCTGCATTTTATGGGCATTGGCTGGTTGCGCAATTTAAGCGTGGCTATTTGTGGCGAAAACAACCCTACACCGGGAAGTTTTATCCCATCAGCTTATCGGAAGTGGCGTTTATTGTATTTTGGACGAAAGATCCCGGCCCGTTCCTGAAGTATCTGCCCTTTTTCGATAAATTAGGTATTGGGTACTATTTTTTGTTTACCCTTAATGATTATGAGCAGGAGCATTTTGAACCGAACCTGCCTCCGCTGGTTCAACGCATCGACACCTTCCGGAAGCTAGCCGACAGCATAGGGACTGAGCGTGTGCTGTGGCGTTTCGACC
>JAWOEH010000073.1:0-4133 GCA_046482855.1 Bacteroidales bacterium
GTACTTTTCGAGCGAGTCGACAAGCTGAACGGGAAACCGTTCTTTTTCCAAAACGCTTTCACCTATGGTATACGAATCGCCTAGCGCCAGATAGGTATAAGTTTTCTTTTCTTTCATCGGTTCGTTGTTACAACTCCATGCCAAGAGCAATGCAATAAACAATACAAAAATATAGACCTTTGTTTTCATGGTTCGTTTAGTTTAGGAAAACAAGATAGCCAGAATCGAGCACATCGAAAAATACCACTACGAAGAATTAGGTATCAATATCATCATCCCAAAATTACTCTTTGGCAAAGCTTCATTAATTTGAAATGGTGGTTTCCGGCATAGTAAGATCACAATAAAATCTCATGCTATAGCCTACGAAAAAAGTTAAAATGGTTATTCCAGCACAATTTTACTGATTTTTAAACGAAAAGCTTCTGCTTTTTTATTCCCAATGAGTATGCCTATTTCACCAATTTTATCGCCTGCATAGGGCGGTTTATCGAGCACGCTACCCCGAAAGGAAGGAATAAAGGAATTGAAAGGAAGCATTATCACTTGCGGTCCCTCTTTGGTTTGAAAGTAAGCCGTGTATGCATAAGCCTGTTGTGGATGTTGTTTTATGCGAAATTGATAGCGACGTCCATCTCCTTCAATATACAATACAACCGTTGAATAGGGCTCAACTGAAATTGGGTCAAAAGATCTTCTCACAGAGGTAAACCCACCTGAATTTTCTAAAGATACAGTGCCCTCGAAAACAGCATCACCTTCGGCAGCTGAGAAAGAACCACGCGATCGGCCACCCATCACGCCATCGTTTATCACTTGCCATTGCGCCACCTCATTAGGGGTTGAAAAGTCGATTAGTAGGTAAGGCTGCGTTGTTGGCATCATAAGAATTGCTGCTAATAGAAACAAATGGTACATAACCCGTTTATTACTAATAACACATTTGTAATAAATTTGTTATAAATATCTCTGTACAAGATCAAAATAGGCTTATTTGGAGAGAAAGCATTAATCCTGTAAGCCGATCTCTTCTTTAACACTGTCGATTACCTCTATGAGTTTTAAACTAGTGGACAATGTGTGCTTGGGACTTTCTGTCTGCCCATTCAACCAACATCGATTCACCTCCTCAATTTCGTGGATGTAGCCATTGCCTCGAAAGGGTAGTTCAAAAACCTCACTTAACGCGCCATGCTGATACAGAGAGAGCCTTTGGGATTGGTGGAACCTGCTATGCAGTATAATCTTTCCTTCATTGCCGTAAATATGCGCCTCGGTAGGTGTATCGGCCTCGATAGTAGATTCGAGAGAGGCGATGGCATTGTGCTCATAGCCAAATAACATGGCGCATAAACTGTCTACGGCCGTATTTGACATACGAGCCATCGCTTGAATCCTATCGGGTCTGCCAAGTAACAAGAGACTCAGATAAATTGGGTAAATGCCAATGTCAAGCAATGCGCCTCCGCCAAGTTGTTTATTAAACAGCCTGTGTTCAGGGTGCATAATGGCCCTAAAACCAAAATCGGCATGCAAAGAATATATCTGTCCAATGGCACCTTCGTTTACCAATTCAATAAGCTTTTCGGTTGCAGGCATAAAACGTGTCCACATGGCTTCCATCAAAAAAAGCTTTCTGGTTTTGGCCTCCTGGTATAAGATCTCCTCTTCTTCCAAACTTATGGCAAGGGGTTTTTCACAAAGGACAGCTTTCCCATGCTCGAGACACATCAGTGTATTAGCAAAATGATAGGTATGAGGAGTGGCAATGTACACAATATCAATAGTAGGATCCTGTGCGAGTTCCTCGTAGGAACCATAAGAAGCTTCGCAAGGGAATTCTTCGCGAAAAGCCGCTGCTTTCTCAGTCTCTCTTGAGGCAACTGCATACAGTTTGGCTTCCTTTGCAAGCATCAAATCGCTTGCAAAAACTTTGGCTATTTTTCCCAGACCTATAATCCCCCAGTTTATCATCTTGTTGATTATGTAATAACTCCTACATTTCTACGAATATACTAATCGTTCGAACAAAATGCCAATTTCAATCAAATACGATTACCAAACGACAAATGCGGGTAAACAGAATAGCCTAATAGCCTACATATCAAATACAATACACCTCACATTCTGCAAGTTGCAAAAAGCGTCCTAACTAACAAAGGACTTCTTATCATCATTGTCTATGCTTAACAGGGCAAGTTTGTTGGAGAATGTACATTGTTTTGGCGTAGCGTTCTCCTAGTATTCTATACGACTCGCTGTTAAAGTGTACTTTATCTCCCTTATCTACCAGGCTATCTGAGGCTGCGATAGCGATACAAGGGTCTCTTTCTGCAAGCCTTCTCAAAGTATCGTTTAACGTTTTGGCAAGGGGCCGCTTTTGATAAAAGAAGTGTCCCAGCTCCCCAATAACAACAGGCAACTGCTCAACTTTTAAATCCGCCTTCAAACTATCCAAGAAACGATAAAAATAACGCGGATATGCCTTTAAGAAAGCGGGGTCTTTGCAATCATTTTCACCCTGATGCCAAACAACTCCTTTAAAAGAGCCAGAGGCTATTGCTTTTTTTGCTCTTTCCAGAGCATCATTATAAGGCTTCACGTTTAAATTTTCGTATACTTTATTCTTTTGCCAATCCTTAATGGAAGTACCTCCAACAGCAGCAGGGACAAGGCCGATGGAGTCTTCGTTATGGTACTCCACTATTTTAAGTGCAAAGGATAAGCCCGGCCCCACTCCTGTAAACCTGGGTTTATCGTAATGTAAAGGATGTTTTGCCACATACCACAAGCTGTCTTTTCCAAGTACCTTTACCTTGGTACTTGTGAGTGTATCGTATGAGGTAATCTTGCCTCGTCCGGCCATATTCGATTGACCAGCTAATAAATAGAGTTGGAAATGTTCCTTATGTTGCTGTTCTTTTCTTGCCTTTAAATACCCTTGAATAGATGTGCAGGAGCATAAAGACATAAGCATGAGGCATATCAGGATCACTCTTTTCATGTTGTTTACAGATTTGCGAATACGTAATGCGTTCGCGTAGGTTGCAATTAGGTTAGTTTGTCACGCAAAAGTAGAGGAAAAGGCGATAAATACCAAGGAATCATGAAGCCCTTCACCTTAGCTAAAGAGCAACAAATTTCCTTTAAAAAAGGCATTGATGTCCGGATAAAAAATTAACCCCAACTTAGATAGCCTGCCCCGAACTTGCTTCGGGGAAGTTAAACTTTTGAAAAAAGCTTTCCTGAATCTTAGTCGCTGTGGGAGACAGGGATTATTCATGAATAATCCGGGCTAAACGTGTTAATCCAAATTTCTCCGGACAATAGTGAAAAAAGATACCATTGGTGAGTTCATTAACGGCACATAAGTATGAAACCAGCATTTCTGTGTAATTGCAATTCTCCGGTAAAAACAGCAAGCTCATTTATGGGTGTAACTAGTTACACGCCAAAAAACGCAATATTATTTTACTTACATGTTCAGCGCGGTCTAAAGAGAGAAAATGTCCGGCATCTTTAATCATATGTGTTTGCACATTAGGTAAGTACTCGTTTGCTCGATCCAGGCTCCTGGCATTATTAATAATATCGTTATCGCCAATTAACACCAATACGGGCATATCCATTTGCTTCAGCTCATCCTTTGAGAAAGGCTGCATTTCCATTAGCATTTTATCAAGAGAACTGATTCGGGTTGCTTGATGGAATAACTCCACAAAGGCAGGTGCTATTTGCTTTGGGTGGGTTGACATTTGACTAAAAAGCTTTTCGAGGCGCCGGCGATTCGGTGCCATCTCATAGATAAGATTTGATAGCAATGCCCGGTCAGGAGGTATCCATATAAAGGTTTGCGCAGGACTTAACAAAATCAGCTTTTCTACCTGTTGCGGTTGATACATGGCCAGTTTCGTAGCCAGCCAACCTCCTTTGGACGCTCCGATTAAACCAAACCTCTCTATTTTCAGGGTATCGAATATTGCTTTGTACCACTGCATAAGCATTTGGGTATCCTCTATTTCAACATTGGGGGCTGACTTTCCGGGCTCCACAAGTAAGTCGATAGCAAAAACCTGAAAATTAGCGGACAATTGCTTTATGTTCGGATACCACATAGCAGAACTGGCGTTCAT
>JAWOEH010000109.1:0-26835 GCA_046482855.1 Bacteroidales bacterium
AAATTTGAGGACTGTGAAAAGAAATTCAATTTCTTTAAAGGTGTAGAAGCCTTGTTGTTGTACCATAAGGGAAAACTTGCTTTGCTTGATGACCATAGTTTTCCGTATCGGTTTCGTAATCGACGAAATTATCCCTATCAGGATTATACGTTGCAAGAACTTACCGGAGCTATTCATTTTCTTTTTGTTAAAGAATTTAATTGCAAGAAAGAGAAGAAAAAAGCCAATAGAAATGCCCACTTTTTTACCGACTGGCAATTAGCAATGATTCAATTAACAGGTAGTTATTCTTTGGAAATTGATAACCGGGAATTATTTGTTAAAAATTTACAGGCTAATATTCCCATTGCCTATTTTCCAGGACAATTTGTGCAGAATGAGTTGGAGTTAATTGTACTACAAAGTATACGGTCGCGTTTGGAGCTCTCTATTGACCAAGAGTTGAGTCATGAATTGCTTCAGGACACTGCCAGGCACATTGCCCCGGTGTATCTTTTTGTTTCAAAGCATGAATTAGAGGCTTGCTATTCATACGAAGAGATGAAAGAACTTGTTCGTACGAATAGCGAACCAGAACTACGGCTAATTTATGAAGAGGGGTTGTTGGAAATTGTACCTACTGAACAATATACCGTAGGTATCCATTTTCAGCAAATGGGAAAAGAGGCACTTAAACTATTAGGTACTATAAGAAAAGAAAAGGGTATCCTAATTACCACCCGGTCCGAAGCCGTTACCATGACTGATATTGTGGGTATCGATCGAATACATATTGGAAAGGCCTTCAATAAAGCTTTGGCTGCCTTTTTAGGAATTGAGCTTCATGCAGGATTTATTCAGTTTGTCCCCGCCCATCTTCGAAGTTGTTTGTTTTTTCCCACACCCCTTCAAACCGCAAAAGATCTTTATGATGTATTGAATGAACAGGTTCTTACTTACAATAGAAAGCAGGAGAAAACAACCTTAGCCACTTATGTGAGTTCTGAATCGAAAAAAGGTTTTACGCCGGTAAAAGAGTTGGTAAGACAGTTTGAAAAATCTGATCACAGCAATGTTTTTCATGAGTGGGAGTCGGTAAGTGGTATCTATTCCGATGGAAATAGTTGGAATGGCGTACTGTTTCATATTGAAGGCAAAGCGTTAAATAACAATTTAACTATTGAGGTTGTATTTAATCCGGATATACCCAAAAGTGTATTGGCTTTTGCCCGTGAATACACAGCGAATACAGGACTAGAAGTTATTGCCGGATGGAATGGGGGCTATATTTTGAATGCCGAATTAGTGGGTAAATTAGGTCTGCCGGAGATGTATATAGGGAGTCCGTTGGGTCTTTTGGTTTTGGAGGGAGTGGTAAAATGTCCTCCACTTTTTAATAAACCCGCTTTTATGGTTTATGATGATGGGCACGTTGTTATAGAGCGAGTAAATTGTTCCAGGGGAATTAGTGTTTCACGTGGAACATCGCGTATAATCTTCGATCCCGATGATTATAACGAGCTGAAAGAAGATCAGTTACATGCCTATTTTGATCTTGCTTATAGTGGCGAACCATTGATTTGTCCAAACAAAAATGTGGTGCGTTTGGCCGGCAATAAAGTTTTGGAAATTTTGGCCCATCCAGCGGAACCCGTCGAATTGTTGCCCGTTGGGATAACATTGGTGGTGGATGATGAAGAACTGAAAATATTGGATTTAGAAGTAGGAAGCGAATTAACCATTACCATAAAGGGAATGGAGGCCATACGGTATGCTGTGGAAGCCGGCCCTCTTCTTGTTCAAAATGGGAATCGCGAATTGAATATGACGGCTGAGGGATGGACAACAGCGAATAGTATTAAAACTCAGGCTGCACGGTTGGATTATACGGATATGCGTGGACCCAAAATAGCTGTAGGACTTACTGCTGATGATCGTTTATTGGTGCTGGCCATAAACGGACGTATACGAGAGTCGGTTGGAGCAACGCATGAGGATATGGCCGATTTGTTGATACAATATGGCGCACATAGTGCAATGGGTTTTGATCCCGGAGGAAGTAGTACCCTGATTGTTGAAGATAAGCAATTAAATATATCGCCTTATAATCATGATTATTTAAGGGTACCAGAGGCCGCACCTCCTGAACCTCGTTTTGTTTCCAGCGCAATTTTTGTGACAAAAAAGCCCTAACTTTGTTATAGAAAAAAGATGTTATGGCGGGTATTTATTTACATATTCCGTTTTGTTACAAACGGTGTAATTACTGCGATTTTTTTTCAGTTGCCGGTACAGCGCGTAAAGCTGAACTTGTAGATGCAATGGAAAAAGAAATTCGGGATCGTGCCGATTCCCTCGATGAACCTATTGAAACTATTTACTTTGGTGGCGGTACACCCTCCGTGTTAAAAGGCTCTGAAATCGCCAGATTGCTGGAAGCTATCTATGATGAATATAAAGTGGCAGCGTTTCCCGAAATTACTTTTGAAGCAAATCCTGATGACATTACCTCTGTTTACCTCTCCGAGCTTAAACAATTAGGCATTAATCGGCTTAGCCTGGGTCTGCAATCCCTTTACGATGAGCATTTGCAGTTGATGAATCGTCGGCATGATAGTGCGCAATCATTAATGGCTATGGAATTGGCATTAGAAACCGGATTCGAAAATTTTTCTGTTGATCTTATTTATGGGTTTCCAAACCTTACCCTAAAAATGTGGGAACAGGAATTGATGGATATCTTCCTCTACCCTGTTCCACATATTAGTGCTTATCATTTGACTATTGAACCGAAAACAGTTTTTGAAAAATGGTTGGAAAAGGAAAAGATTCAGATGCCTGATGAAGAAGAAAGTTTTTCCCAATTTAAACTATTGCGATCCATGTGCAAGGATAATGGATTAGATCATTATGAAATTTCCAATTTTGCTAAGCCTGGCTTTTATTCACAGCATAATATGCATTACTGGTCGGATGTAAAGTACTTAGGGATAGGACCTTCTGCGCATTCATACGATTTATCTTCACGAGAATGGAATATTTCGGACATTGCCCGGTATATTACCGGAATAAATAAAGGAGAACGGGTTTACGAAAAAGAAAATTTGGACAAAAGAGATCATTTTAACGAATACTTTATTCGATCGCTTCGGACAAAATGGGGAATTAATCTACATTTTATCCAAGAGAACTTCGGAGATGAAAAATTGGGTTACGTGAAACATGTAGCCAAAAAATATTTAAATAACGGAATGTTGGTTTATGATGATAATAACATACGGTTAACCGAAAAGGGATTATTTATTTCAGATACCCTTTTGGAAGATTTTCTGATTATATAGTAACTTTTAGTTTATTTTACTAAGCTTAAACTAACCTTTATAAGTTTAGTAAGTATATCTTCTAACCTTTCATAAGAGAAATATTTCTTTCCTAATTTGTAGTTGTATTCGCCAATTTCTTTATTTACTTCATCGTTGTATAGAATCTCTTTCATCTCTTCAAGAGCTTTATCCGTCAATTGATTGTCTTCAAGCATCACTGTTTTAAAACCTAAACTGCCAATATCGGGCCAATATACAGGTTCGTAGTTATTCACAAATATGGGTGTTTTTGCCAAAACTGCCTCTACAAACGCATTTCCAAACCCTTCGTAGGTGCTGAAATAGGTACAGGCACGTGCATGTGCATAGGCATCGGAGAGACTATAATTGGCTGTATTTGGCATGCCATTGGAACGCTTATTACTAAAAGCATGATAGGCAAAGTGAACCTGACTGCTAAGCCTCTTTTTGTGGATTCTATCCACCAATTCATTGTAGTAGTGACTGCCTGCATCATCGGCATAGGATCCTGTGATGATGAGCTTCATGCGTTTATCTTCCAGTTTTTCGATTAAATCAATTGCTGTTTCAATGCCTTTTCGGCGTACAATACGTGTTATTTGAAAAAGCAATATGTCTTCATCGCTTAAGCCCAGGTCGCTACGGATACTTTTGTTGTGTTCGTCGATTTCCCCATAGGGTTGATCGAAATCCATTACATTGGGCACTACAATGGAATCGCGATTGTAGCGTTCTTTAAGGGTCGTTTTTGCGGCGGTATTGATAACTGCATGATAGGAATTGGCCAGGCGCAAAGGGAATATTTCATTAATTAATTCATTCACTTTTGGGTGTGGCGAAACATACCGATCCCCTCTTTCCCAGGCAAAGTCATGATCGTGGGTAATTGTAGCGATACCTAACTTGGCCACCGCTTTTTTTATGCCCCACCCCATTGAGATGTGCGATGGAAGTGCGGAGGCATTTTCCGAAATCAGTAATTCCAGTTCATGTTTATGTGCCCACTTAATAATCCTTTTTGCAATAACATCGGAATAGAGAGCAAAATGTTCCAGTAAATCGTCCTGATCTTCATCGGGATGAAAGAAGGCCTTTTTTTGTCCCCAAAAACTTTCGGGAGAAAAAAAGGACATTTCCTGAACACGTGTTTCGTGTTCACAATCGATTTGTCGGTTTTCAAATTGTCCTGAAATAATGAATGTTTCATGGCCCATACGGTGTAAGACCTCGATCCATTTTTCGGTCTCCAAAGCCACGCCGTCGATGCCACCAATTCGTCCAATAATAATACCTATTCTCATGGAATTCTTTGTTTTTGGTACCTACTAGCAAATATAACAATCAAACCACTGCCTTCGTTTAATAAGTAAACAAATGTTTTTTATGCATAGTAATCTGTTTCGGTTCTTACTATATTCGCAAAAAGTGTTGAACTATGAATGATCGTGCAAATTTTTGGTTTCTTGTCGGCTTTTTTTCTTTTTTAGGTTTTGCTGCACACAGTCAGGAACTTCCTGATAGTTGCCAATTGCCTGCAGAGCGTTTTTACCTTCAACTTGAGCAGGATCCAGAAAGTATTGTACTGGATGTGCGTGATACCACAGAGGATAGAACCCTGGGTATTGGTGGCGCTATATTAGCCCCGGAACCCTCAACATTATTGCGTATAATGGATACCGTGCCAACATATAGCACCCTATATGTATACTGCAGCTATGGCGACCGAAGTGAGCAGGCGTTGCAATTTATTCTCAAACGCTATCCCCGTCATCGTTTCTTTCACCTGAAAAAGGGTTTGGAACGTTGGAAAAAGCTGCAGTATCCATTAGATACACTAAAGGTTCCCTAGAATTCGTCGTTATTCTCTTTTTCTTCGGACTTTTTTTCTGGCGCCTCGTTTTTAAGTGTTTTTACCACATCCTTCAAACGCTCAATTTCCTTGTGTTGTTGGCGATTGGTTTTTTTAAGCTTGGCAATGCTGGGATAAGAAAAGATGAAACCCAGAAGCACACCAATAAAAACAGAAACAATAATAATAATGGAAAGGCTGCCTTTAATAGGTTCCCCCCAAAACAGGTGAAGTTCTACGGGGTCAATGTTTTGTGTAGCAAACAAAACAAGTAATATGGCAGCAATAAAGCCAAAAAATAGTGATCGTTGCATAATGGGTAGTATTTTTATGTCAGTATACGAAAATCTATTAATATTTCAAAAGCTTTGTCTCTTTTGGGCAATAATTCTTCAGTTCTGCATCTCATTAGTGCACCCATTTCGTCCATTTTTTCTGGAGGATGATGGAGATTCGGTACATTACCGGAACGATGATAAGGGTTAGAAACGTAGCGAAAGCCAGTCCAAAGATAACTGTCCAGGAGATAGGGCCCCAAAAAATGACCATATCCCCACCAAAATAGAAATTGGGTTCAAAGTTTGCCAGTAAACCACCAAAATCGATGTTCATGCCCAACGCCAAAGGTAACAATCCCAGAATGGTAGTAATAGCTGTTAATAATACAGGACGTAGTCGGGTTTTTCCGCCTTCTACCACACAACTGGTGGCTTCAGAAAGAGGCAAAAACTCATCTTCCGGAATCCCTAACTCCTTCTTTCGCTTTATTTTCAGCAGCTCAATATAGTCGATAAGCACAATGGCATTATTTACTACAATCCCTGCCAGCGAGACTATTCCTATGCCTGTCATCACAACCACGAAGTCCATTCGGAAGGTGGCGATACCGCCGAATACACCAATGGTACTAAACACTACACTGGCAATGATTATCAGGGGTTTGATTAACGAGTTAAATTGTGTTACCAATATAATCAGGATTAACGCCACTGCAATTAACAAAGCTCTTATTAAGAATTCCATCGATTCCTGCTGTTCTTGTTGTTCTCCGGTAAACTCATAGCTATAACCTTCGGGCATTGGATAGCTGCTTATTACCTGACGAATATGGTTGTTTACCTCAGTGGCATTATACCCCTCAATTACATTGGAGTACAATGTTATAACTCTTTCCATATTCTTGCGTTTTACGGCTCCATAAGTTGTACTGTAACTAATTGAGGCTACTGCAGATATGGGGATCTGTATCAACTTCCCATTTTTCCGGGAAGAAATTTTTTGATTGAGTAAAGAGGCGATATTGTACCGATATTCATCTTGAAGCCTTAATTGTATGGGGTACTCCTCCTCTCCCACTTTAAAATCGGATAGCTCCTTGCCAAAAAGGGATGTTCGGAGAGTAGATGCGATTTGTGCCGTGGAGAGATCAAACTGACGGGCTTTTTCTCGGTCGATATGGACAATAATTTCAGGTTTTCCAACGTCAAGGTCAATTTTTAATCCCTCAATCCCCGGGATGTTGGCTTGCTGAATGGTAGTTTGCAAACTGTCGGTAAGGGCTAACAATTGATCAAATTCCTTGCCGCTCACTTCAATGTTAATGGGATTGCCCGATGGCGGCCCCATTTGATTTTTGTCAATGGATATCTGTACGCCCGGATATCGGTTAATAAGCGCATCGGAAAGATCTTGCATAAGATCTGAAGTATTAATTCCCTGACGCTCTTCGTAGTCTACAAAGCTGATAGTAGTCAGACCTTTGTTGGGCGTGTTTCCAGCTGTAAAGTCTTCGCCGGCACCATTGCCAACGGTTGTTAACATGGACTCTACAAGCTTAAGGTTAGTATCGAGGGTATTTTGGATATCGTGTTCTACAATGCGCATTACCGAATCCGTTGCCTCAATATCACTACCAATAGGTAATTCGGCACGCACATTAATATAGCTGGGGTCATTATCCGGGAAAAACAGCACTTTAGGTTGCCGAAGACCCATAAAGACAATAGTGGCTACTAATAGCACAAGGGTACCGGAAAAAAACCACAGAGGGTTTCGCTTATGCAAAGCATAGTTGAGCACTTTTAGGTACACATTTTCCAATTTCACCAGAAGTACATTCTGAAACCAATACTGTACTTTGTAAAAGAAAATTGCATCGAGGAAGATGATAAGTGCTAAAATCGTTAATAGATTGGCAATAGTAAAGGTTTGTATCAGGTAGAAGAAACCTGCCATGGCCAGAATGATGAGGGCTATCCTGATGTTTTTTTGTTTTTCGCGTTTTGTACTCTTTTTTTGATCGGTATGGGCAAATTTGGCCGCAAATACCGGGATTATCAATAATGCTACGAAAAGAGAAGATGTTAAAACGATGATGAGTGTCAGAGGCAAATATTTCATAAACTCGCCCGTAATGCCTACCCAAAAAATAAGGGGAAAGAAGGCCGATAAGGTCGTAGCTGTTGAGGAGATAATAGGCATGGCTATTTCACCTACAGCCTGCCTGGCCGCTTTTATGGGAGGAACACCTTGTGATATAAACCGATAAATGTTTTCAACCACTACAATGGCATTATCTACCAGAAGACCCAGTGCCAGAATAAGCGAGAAGAGTACAATCATATTCATACGGTAGCCCAAAAGGCCCATTACCGTGAAAGATAGAAACATAGACATCGGAATGGCTAACCCGACAAATAGTGAGTTTCGGGTACCCAGGAAATAAAATAGCACCAACACCACAAATATGACGCCCAGAATCATGCTGTTTTCCAGGTTGCTAAGTTGTTTGCGTATCATGTCGGACTGATCGTTGGTGATGTAAATTTTCAACTTTTCAGGAATTTGTCCGTTCTCAACAGCCTTATCAAGGATGGTAAAGATCTTATCGGTTCCGGCAAGCAGGTTTTCGCCACTCTTTTTTACCACTTGTAGGCTAACAACAGGCTGATCGTCCAGACGTGCGAAGTTATCTGCATCGGCATATTCATCTTTTATTTCCGCAATATCGCTCAGATAAACGAGCTTCCCGTTTTCATTGCTGATAACCACATTGCGAATTTCCTCTATTGATTCAAACTCCCCAATGGTTCTGATGGATCTGCGGGTTTTATCAAATTTGAGTTCACCCCCCGAAATCGAGATGTTTTCATTGGTAATGGCCGTTTCTATGTCGTAGAAATTCAATCCCATCGCCTCAAGTTTATGAGGATCCACATGAATTTTTATTTCTCTTTCATTTACACCTTTTAGATCTACCTTGGAAATTTCAAAAACCGATTCAATTTCATCTTCCAGGTATTCGGCATAGTCCTTTAACTCTTCGATACTGTAGTCACCTGATAAATTAATATTCAGGATGGGGAATTCCGAAAAGTCGATGTCCATCACTGCCGGATCCTGAAGCAGGTCGTCCGGCAACTCACGTTTTGCATTGTCAACCGCATCTTTAACATCCTGCAATGCCTTGTCGATATTGATGTTGGTGTTAAATTCCACATAAACCATGGAATAGCCCTGGGCCGAAGTGGAGGTCATTTCTTTAATGCCCTTTACCGTTTCAATTTCTTTTTCCAGCGGACGTGTTATCAGGTTTTCAATATCTATAGGCGGGTTGCCGGGATAGTAGGTTTGTACTAAGATGGTGGGGATAACAATCTCCGGACTCAGCTCCTTGGGCATATTTCGGTATGAAAGAATACCAAAGCCAATGATGGCTACGGCCAGCAGAAAAATGGTATTCTGGTTATTCAGGGCCAGAGTAGACAACTTAAACTCTCGAAAGCTATTGTGGGTGGGTTGTTTTTTCATGTACTACCGCTTTAGCTGGGGGTTGAAAACTCTTCGGGTTGTTTTATCTCTACTGATGTTCCGTTGTTAACTTTGTTGTATCCGGATACAATCACTTTATTACCCGGTTTTAGCCCTTTTACTACAACGGTTTGGTTGTTATAAGAGCGACCTGCTTCTATGTACTGTTTGTGTGCTTTTGCTTCATTTCCCTCCGAAACTGTATACAGGTATTTTCCCTTTATATCTTCCTTAATAATAATGGAAGGTACTACCAGGGCCTGCTTTTTTTGGTAATCCATTACCTCAAGTAGGGCAAGCATGTTGGGTTTTATCCGCTCGCCGGGGTTGTTTATTTTCACCTCTACGGCAAATGTGCGACTATCCTGGTCGATTATCTGACCCAGTCGGGAAATGGGAACCTGCATTTTAATAGCCGGCAGTGCCGGAAATGTAACCACAACTTCATCGCCTACTTTTATTGCGTGTAAGAATTTTTCGGAAAGATTTCCTTCAATAGACATCTTATTCAAATTAACAAGTTGTAAAACCGGCATACCCGGCGAAGCCATCTCTCCGGCTTGCACCGAAATGTTATCTACAATGCCGTTATAGGGTGCTTTAATTAAGGACATCTCTATTTGTGAAAGGAGCATTTGTCGTTGACTTTCCAGACTTTCCTTATTGGTTTTAGCTTGCAGGTATTCCATTTCTGACCCAACCTCTTCCTGCCACAACTCCTTCTGTTTCTTAAAGGTGGTAGTTGCAAGGGCAAGCTGGCTCTCCACCTGATTCAGGTTGTTACGAATAACGGCTGTGCTAAGTGATACCAATAGGCTACCCTTCTTAACCCGGTCGCCTTCCTGTACGTGTATTATTTTTACTTGTCCGCTGATTTCAGGACTAATGGCAGCACTATTCTCAGCTTCCACCAGCCCGTTAATCGTTACAAAATGGGAAAACAGGCTAGGTTTAATCGTATCGATGAAAACGGGTATGCGTGTTTTCTGGTCTTGCATTGTATCCAGGCTTGAAAGTTGTTCTTCCAGCAAGGTTATTTTCCCTTGAAGTGTTTGTACTTCTTTTTTATAGTCGGCAATTTCTTTGCTCAGTGATTCCTTCGTGGGCTTTTGGTGGCAACTCATGGCCGACAAAAGCAGGAGGATAAATACCAGGTTTTTCATAGAGGTATTTTTTATTTGTTATAGCGTGTTTGTCAGTTTTTCCAGTGCTATTTTGGCATTTAAAGCTTCGGCAAGCGCTTGTGTGTATTGGGTATGAGCATCAAGGAAAGCCTGATTGGCCTGATTAAGTTCCATGCTGGAGGCAACTCCTTTTTGATGTTTGGTGAGGGTATGATCCAGGACTTCTTGAGCCAGAGCTTTGTTGCTCAGGCTGTTTTCTACTTTTTCCAACGCTGTAAGGTAATTGCTTCGCAGTTGCAACCACTGGGCCGGGAGCGTTTGTTCCAAAAACGCCAGATTGTTTTGGGCTTTCTGTAGTTTGAGCTCGCCCTGCTGAATCCTTGACCATCGTTGACCACTGGCAAACAGGGGAACAGCTAATTGCACACCCAGCATGGAACTTTTAAACCACTTTTCGTCGGCACTAAAAGGAGTAAATTCGTTGCGCATGGCGTTGTATTGGTAATTATAAAATACCGACAACGTGGGTAACAATGCAGCTTTTTCTTTTTTAAGTTCCAGCAAGGCAATTTCTTTTTGGGTGCTTACCATTGCGTAGTCTACAGTGGCAGTAGTTTCTAATCTGGTGGAGAGAAGATTTGCTGTTTCTATTTTATCACTCAGGGCAGCAAGATCCTCAGTGAGGGTAACGGGCTGCTCTGGGTTTATCCCCAATTGGATTTTTAGCAGATACAGCAGGTAGTCGGCCTGCCTTTTGATGCTGCTGATGGAATTGGTCAGGCCATTTCGAGTAACTTCCAATTTGGTGACTTCGGTCTTTTCTATGAAGCCTTTATTATATAATTGTTTTGCCTGGGAGAGTGTGGATTCCAGCGTTTCGACGTTCTGCTCCAAGGTTTCAAGGTTGCTTTTGGCCAGGGCTATGGCATGGTAGGTTGTAGCCACTGTAGCCCGGGTTTCCAAACGGGTTTTTTTCAGCTGGTTGCCGGAAAGTTGTTTGTATACTTTTGCTGCCTGAAGACCAACAAAATAGGTGCCATCAAATACCAGTTGATTCAGCGTAACCGCTCCTGAGAAATTGTGCTGTGTGCCAAATTGAACCTCCACGAATTCGCCCTCTTCACCACCAAAAATGATGGCCGGGAGCAGTTGGGTGG
The DNA here is from genome assembly GCA_046482855.1 of Bacteroidales bacterium. Lineage (GTDB taxonomy): Bacteria > Bacteroidota > Bacteroidia > Bacteroidales > UBA12077 > CAYVSF01. Next base: position 11,264 of record JAWOEH010000109.1, read on the forward strand.
CAAGACTCAGGTTATTATTATAGCTGCCCGATAGGTTGGCTTGAGGCAACCCAATGGTTGTGGTTTCCCATACTTTTTTGTCAGCAATGGCCACGTCTATTCGGGCATTCTTCACATTGGTGTTGTTTTCAGCGGCATAGTCCATGGCCTCTTGCAGGCTTAAGCTCAGTGGGGTGTTTTTCGTATCCTGGGCGGTTGCCAATAGTGTTGCCAGAAGCAGCAGCATGAATGCCGAAAGGAGCCCTTTTTTATTTGTTCTATTTTGCATAGGTTATCAAGCTGTTTTAGGTGTACTTGACTCAGGTGCCGGGGATGTTGCTAAATGCTCTGCCAGGCATCGCCTCCCTTTTTCCGAAGCCATGCCTCGTATATGGTAAATAATCAGTTGTTTGTATAGAATGGACGGGGTTGTTTCCTTTTCCGTCAGAAAATCATTGGTAAGTAAGTGCTTTAGTGAAAAGACGAAGTAATGCGTAATCAGCGATACATTGAAGGAGTTGACGTATAAACCCTCTTGTATACCCTTGTTGATATTGTTTGCTATCTCCTTTGTAAGATGTTCCTGAAAGGCGTTTTTGTTTCTATGGGAGAGATAGGGATAGAGGTTGCGCAGATCACGCAGCATGGGCTGTGAAAACTCCTGAAAAAAGAGGACAGCAATTCAGTAACTTTTACCAGTTTTTCGATGGCATTCCTGTTTTCTTTGGCGAGTGTTGAAAAAGCTTCCCTGTTTTTTGCAAAATGGTATTGGAACAACGCATCTACCATTTGCTCCTTGCTATGGAAATAGTTGTATAGCGATTTTTTCGACAAGCCTATATGCCTTGCTACCGCCTCCATCGTTAGGGTTTTAATACCATGGTCTTTATAAAGACGGGAGATCTTCCCCAGATATATGCGTTTTTTATCTTCCATATTTTTACACTGTAGCCACTAAAACAGTGTAAATGAGGAGAAAGTTCTCGTTTTTGTGTTAATTCTTCAAAAAGAGAAAGAAAAAAAGCCCCTGCTGATTGCAGAGGCTTGTATTACGGAGTGTTATTTTCTTATTTTATTGAATCTTTTTTGTTATGTGTTCGGGAATAGCATCTTTGTGTACCATGATGGCAACAGTACTAAGCTTCATATAGGCTTCCGACATATAAAGAAAGCCGTTAAAATCGTTTGAATCCCCGCCCCAGGAGTTTTTGGTTTTGAAGTAGAGGGTTTCGTTTTGGTCTTTAAATAATCCAGTAAGGTGCATCAGATGATCATCAGTAGTAGCGTGGTTATTGAACATCTTTTGGCGGTAGTTGGCATCGATGTTTTTCTCTTCAATCGGCTCCTTATCGAACTCGGCCTCTGCATCGGCAGGAACAACAGCAACACCGGCTTTATGGGAAAACCCTTTATGGCTAACATCGCCATCCCAAACTACCGAATACCCCTTTTTCAGGCTATATTCCATCACTTCCATGAGTTCATCAAGGGGTAGGTTATAGTAGGCATCATTTGACCAATTGTCGGGCACTTCCAAAATTACGGGTTCGTAATAAGGGTGATGGGTATAAGAGGTAAGTTCAACATAGTCTTCAGGATTAAAGTCGGTACTCTCCATGTAGCTTGTTGGGGTGTACTCTTCACCCTGGAAGGTAAAGGTGGCGGGTTCTTCGCCCAAATAGGCCGCTAATGCTGCTTCGAAGGCAGGTTCCCAGGCTGTGCTGAGTGTGCGTGAACGGCTTGCCAACAACCCATCCAACATATGGCTTAATACTGAAACCATTTCGGAATGATTGTGTTGCTCACTGTCATAGCGAATGCCTGAATAAGCAGCTTCAGGAACAAATCCATGGTCAACAATTTCGTTCATTACATCGTGTGCCTGCCCGCCTTGGCTGAAGTTGCCTTTGCCATGGTATCGGACGTAATCCCTGGCTTTTTGCTCGTACGCTTTTTTTACAATAAACATTTCGGAAAGATCTACTTCCGCTTGTCCCATACGAATGAGTTCGGTTTCAATAAACGAAACCGTGCTATAACACCAGCAGGTACCCGTTCGATCCTGACTTTTAACGGTACTGGTTTCGATATCGTGAATCGGCAGAAATGCATAATTGTTCTGCGCGTTTAGCGCAACGGCCATCACGAGGGCCGCACTAAGAATGAGAAGTCGTTTCATCGTCTTTGTCTGATTTTAAGGTTATATTCGTTACGCCTCCGCTTACGATGAACTTCATTACATCGGAAGCAGCTGCATTGATTTTTTTCACTTGTGCGGCCGGAACGATAAACATCTCGCCCGAAAAGTTATAGGAATGTGGAAAGTAAACGGCTACTTTTTTCCCTTCAATGCCTATGTGGCTGACATCTTCCTGAGTTAAAAAGCCCATTTTTTCCAAATCGGAAACAGGATTTACTGTCACCAATACCGGGGTATTGAACTTCCGTTCTTTGCCCACGAAGGCTGACAGCAGATCTTTGATGGAGCTGTATATTACTTTTACCAATGGGGCTTTTGCCAATAGCTTATTGGTAAAGTATTTTATGGGTTGCGCAATAATGCTTTTGCCCATATACCCCAGGAAGGCAACTAACAGAAATACAAGAATTAGTCCTAAACCCGGAATGTGAAAGTTCAGCCATTTTTTTGTGAGAGGTACAAACAGGCCGTCCAGGTAAATAAATAAGGTATAAAGAATGAAAAATGTAACACCTAATGGAGCAATGTAGATAAGGCCTTGGAAAAAGTAGGAAAGTAGTCGTTTCACAGCAGTGGGGTTTTGTTAACGGTTTATACTAATAGCATATTCATACCTAAAGGTTACACACACGTAAACGGCCTTCAATCTTTGGATCTTTATTATAGACCGTTAGTGAGAGAAAAAGATTAATTTGGGTGGGGTTCTTCTTCAATTTGTTTCCGTATTTTTTGTGTGAGCTTGTTGTATACCAATTGATACGATTCGTCGATCCATCTATAGAGCTCCGCATCTCCCGGAACAGGGGAGCTATATAAAGAGGTGGTATTCCAGTGTTTCTTATGCATATGATAGCCTGGTGTTACTGTTCCCGGGTAGGATTCACGTTGCCGGACAGCGTCTTCGGGAGTGGCTTTTAGGGTTATGGCAAACGGATCTTCCAAATCGGTTAAGGCGAACATTTTGCCTCCCACCTTAAAGACCAATGTATTCTCGTCGAAAGGTAAACTCTCAGTAACGCCGGGTTTTTTCAGGCAATAGGTTCGGAAGGTTTCGATATCCATCAGTAGCCAATTTTAATGGGTTTGAAGTTTATTTAGAAACGCAGGATGAATGTGGACAAGGATGTTTTGCTGAATGGATTCCAGGCGAATGAGCACCTTTTTTTGGTTCACATGTTCAACCAATTCTCCTTTCAACCCTTTTAACTTTCCACGTGAAACCTCTACCTTTTCTCCTTTAACAAAATGCTCAACTGACACCTCGAAGGGAGCATCGGAATCAATCAGGAGTTTCAAAGCGTTGATTTGTGATTCAGGAATGGCTTCGGGCTCTCCCCGAAATTTTACAGCCCACACAACCCCGGGGGTTTGGACGGCAAACAGCAGATCTTTCCGTTGTACATGAACAAAAATATAGGAGCGAATGAGCGGTTCTTCCACCCATTTTTTTCTGTCGCTCCACTGTTTAAGTTTTTTTTCCAGCGGCAGATAGGCTTCCATTCCTTTTTCCTGCAGCCAGTCATATACCCGTTTTTCGGCCCTCGATTTGGTGTAGAGGGCAAACCATTGCTTCTGCTTTGAATCTGTCATATGGGCAGCCACTATTTTTAACAAATATAGCTTTTTACGGGGGCCGACACAACGTTGCACTGCTCTTTATAGCTCAATAGGATGAAAAGCGTCCTGAATGTGCTCCAGCTTTTTTTGTTGTTTGTCCAACAAAACACTAATTACATCAAAACGAACTTCGTTTTCCAGTTGATACGTGTCCATGTAAGCCTGGGTGGCTTCTGTAATATTACGCTGCTTTTTGAGGGTAACTGCATCCTGGGGACGCTCATAAGCTTCGTTGGCGCGGGTTTTTACCTCCACAACAATCAAGAGGTTATCCTTTTGGCACACAATATCCAACTCTTTATGATTCCAAATCCAATTGCGATGCAAGATGCGGTAGCCGTGCTTTCGCAAATGTGCGGTAGCTATCTCCTCCCCTTTTGCTCCTAGTACTTTATCTGAAGCCATTCGTCAAAATTTTGATTCCTTTTTACAACCTTTTTGTAATTTTGCTGTCAAGGTTTTAGGGTTTAATTTAGGGAATTTTAGGGTATGATTCAATTTATTTTTGGGGTATTGTTTCTGTTTCAACCAACAGAAATGGATACGGCGCAGGTGTTTGAGGGGACTATTCGCTTAAAACAATCTTCGAAGTATAATACGTATTATTTCGATTATTACATTAAAGATCAACAGGTTCGAGTTGATAAATCCGCTAAAGGCGGACAGGTTATGGGTTCCTATATTGTGGACATGGAGCAGCTAGCGATATTTGCCATCGATCATGGAAAGCAGCTGTATTCACGACAAATACCGATGGATCTGCACTTGTCAAAAAAGGATGTCGAGGTTATTAAGAGTAAGAACACCAAAGAGATTGATGGCTACACCTGCTACCAATGGCGTGTACGTAACCGGAAAAACAACACCGAGTTTGCCTTCTGGGTGACCAATGAGGTGCCCCATTTTCAGTATGATGTGCTGGGCGATTTGTTGAAAGACATCGATAAAGCACACTATTATTATAGCCTTATTCCGGATAAGCAAAATTATATGCCTCTGGAGGCTGTGGAGCGCAATCTTGTTCGTAAGGAACGTTTCAGGAGTGAAGTAGTTAAGATCCATGAGCACATGCTGAGTGAATCCTTGTTTATCATTCCGGGGAGTTATCGACTTTTGGATAGGTAGCGGTTAGAGTTCTGTTTGTAAGCTTTTTTTTAGCTGTTATTAATCGGTGCATTCTATTCTTATTTATCGTCACTAGAGTTTGAGCGTTTCGTGTTCTTCAGGCCTGCTTGTCCGAGGCCTACAGGCACTCGCAGGCAGGGATGGTTCGTGTAACTCCTTTCAAGCTATGACCATAATGTCGCTTTTTCGGGACTCAGGCTTTTGATTTGTGCTAAACGCTACAATAATATCGTCTCTTAGTCTCCATTATCCTTTCAGCTCTCTCGCCTGCCTACCGACAGGCAGGCTCAGGCGAGTTCCCTTCGTAACTCTCTCACCTAATTGCTTTAATCCCTAACTTCGCCTTCTTCTCTATAGTAACACAAAGTATCTCAAAGGAAACGCTATGTTTCACAAAGGAACTCGTAGTGTAACTTTGTGTGCACTTGGTGGTACTTTGTGTAACTTCTTTTTATAGAATACCGCTCAAGTCTCTTCGGTCGTTATTGCTTATTTCTTCAACCCCATGCACCACCCTTCAATTCTTCAGATAAATCGGTACAGGCTCTAAAGAGACCCAGCTCGCGTCTTTATATCTGCGCGTTGGGTGCCCCCTGCCTACCCTGCCTGTCTCGCTTCAGGCGATGGCCTTCGGCAGACAAGCCTGCCTGGCGTATAGCACAGCCACTCTTTTAGCAGACAGGAACAAAATAGAGCTATCAAATTCACCCTCCGGTCTTCGACCACCTATGGCAGGGAGGACAACAAATGCATGATTTTGCATGGTAATGTCCCCCTATGAGGGGGATAAAAGGGGGTGGAATAGTCGCAAGGTTCGCATTCTTCCTTATAGTAACACAAAGTATCTCAAAGGAAACGCTAAGTTTCACAAAGTTCTCGTAGTGTTACCCTACCTTCGGTTTACCTGCCGATAGGCATGGCAGGCAGGTTTGTGCGTATTTTGTGATACCCTGCCGAAATCAAGTTTACTTGCCGTAGGTAAGCTGAAGTCGCATGCCTACTCTCAGAAAGTTCATTCAGAACTCAAAGGGAAAAAGCCCTTAGCCTTTGATTTTGTGCCCCCGGAGTGGGGCAAAAGTTTGGTAACTACCAACTCACACGCAACGACCAAAGTCCCGGCAGGGGCTTAAGACTTGAAGGGTGTATTGCCTTACAAATCAGGGTCAAATCCGGAGGATTTGTATGGTTATAGCCAAAACAAGCCAACGGAACCCACGACTCCGGCGGAGTCACATAGACATTCCAGTTCTACCGCGAGTCCTTGGTTTTGCTTTGATTGCCCTTTCATGGTTCAGTTTTTTAGGTTTTTATGGTGCTAAAATTATGTCGCCCTTTCGGGGCTCTGAGCCTACCATCAGGCTTATTTCTACAATAATGTCGTCCCTTCGGGACTGACGAAAGGCATGCAACACGGCCTACCTCCGGCAGGCAGGCGTTGTAGCGATTAATTTCCAGGAAACTAAGGCGCCGAAGGTGCCGTAAACAAAAGCACAGGGCAACGCCCTGTGTTTTGAACAGGCAGCAATCAATCGCTTCAACTACCCGGGTTGCCACCTATGGCCGGGTTCATGAAGCCTACCTACGGCAGACAGGCGAAATGGGGGAAAAGACGAACAAAGGGAAGAGGCGATGAGGCCGACCTCCGGCAGGCAGGCGATAAGGTGAGGACGCTTACGGCAGTGGTAATTAGAAAAATTGTACACGGTTGCAAATCCCATGAGATTAACCCCTGTCTGTCTCGCCTCAGGCAAAGTCCCTCAAGGTTTACCTGCCATGCCTATCGGCAGGTAAACCTAAGGCAGGCGAGGACAGCAAATGCGGGCTTTTGCATGGAGGTGCCCCCTACCCTGCTTTTTGTAACAATTAGTGCGCTTCAGCATGCTATACCGGCTGCAACATCGAGCCTTCTGTTGTTACTTTTAATCGATACGCTGCCCCCAATAACAACGGCATATTCTTGTCCATGTGTCCACACGGAAAATTATAACCAATAGGTATGTTCAGCTCACTCGTATGCTCGCGGATGATCTCTTCGGCTTGTTTGCCAAAAGGCGTTGCATTGTCGTTCATGTCGGTCATCCCTCCTATTACCAATCCTTTTAGATGAGTAAGCTTTCCTGCAAGCTTCAAATTCATCAGCATACGGTCAATATGGTACAAGTATTCATCCAGATCTTCCAAAAACAGGATCTTTCCACGGGTATCCATCTCGAAAGGGGTTCCCATGGTACTGTAAAGTACGGAAAGATTCCCTCCCACTAGTTCGGCCGTGGCTTTGCCTGTTGTGTTGAACGGATGTGGCTCAGCTTCCAGCGTTGGAGTGTTGCCTTGTAGCAAGGAGTGCAAGGCCTCAACAGCTTGTTGGGCTTCGCCATTGGGCTTAAAGGAAAAGGCCATAGGGCCATGTACGCTCTGCCAATTAAGGTGTTGCCCGAAATAGGTATGCAATACGGTAACATCCGAAAAGCCAATAAGCCATTTGGGCTGTAGGAATTTCTTTCCCAGCAATGGTTCCAGCGTGCGAATGGTACCATAACCTCCCCGTACACACAGAATCGCCTTGATTTTTTCATCCTCCAGAAACGTTTGCAAATCTTCGGCCCGCTGTTCATCAGTTCCTGCAAACTGGTTATTGCGCTCGAACAAGTGAGGTGCCAATACCGGTTCATACCCCCATGCCTGTATTACGGCTAGTGCATGACTGATTTCCGATGGCTGAATGGCACGGGCAGTAGCTGCTAAACCAATTTTCTCGCCGGGTTGTAGGGGTGCAGGTTGTTGTTTCATGTGGTGGTTTTTTTTTACGATTCTTGTACACGAAGAAACAGGCTTTTTTGCACATTTCAAATGACGGCAACTTATTTTTGCCGTTACAAACTGCCAGAAATATTTCCCAAAAGCGGTGGTCTATCGGGCAATCCTTTTTATCTTTGCTACTTATTGATAATTTTTAGATAAAGACGCATGGAAAATTCCAAACGAATCCTGGTAACGGCTGCCCTGCCCTACGCAAACGGGCCTTTACATATTGGGCATATTGCCGGAGCATATTTGCCGGCCGATATTTATGTACGCTATATGAAACTCAAAGGGCATGACGTAGCATTTATGTGTGGCTCGGACGAACATGGCGTGCCTATTACCCTGCGTGCCCGCAAGGAAGGCATTACCCCGCAGGATGTGGTGGATAAGTTCCATACCATAAATAAAAAAGCATTTGCCGATTTTGGCATCGATTTCGATATGTACCATCGTACCTCCGATCCGTTGCATCATAAAACGGCTTCGGAGTTTTTTACTACGTTATACGAGAAAGGCGAGTTTGTTGAAAAAGAGGAGGATCAGTTCTTCGATGAGGTAGAAGGGGAGTTTTTAGCTGACCGCTACATCAAGGGAACATGCCCCAAGTGTGGATACGAAGAGGCTTACGGCGATCAGTGCGAGAAGTGTGGTACCAGTCTGAGTCCGCGTGAGTTAATTGACCCCCGAAGTATGTTAAGCGGCAACAAGCCGGTTTTAAAAAGTACGAAACATTGGTACCTGCCATTGGATAAATATCAGGACGATTGGCTGGAAGAGTGGATCGACAGCCACAAGAAAGATTGGAAAAGCAGCGTATACGGGCAGTGCAAATCCTGGCTAAATGGGGGATTAAAGCCTCGTGCCGTTACCCGCGACTTGAAATGGGGGGTGCCTGTTCCTGTGGAAAATAGCGATGACAAAGTGCTATATGTTTGGTTCGATGCACCTATCGGCTACATTTCTGCCACCAAAGCCTGGGCCGGCGAACAGGGAAAGGATTGGAAACCTTATTGGCAAGATAAAGATACGGAGCTTATCCATTTTATCGGAAAAGATAACATTGTCTTTCACTGCCTGATCTTCCCGGCTATGTTAAAGGCTCATGGCGACTATATCCTGCCCACTAACGTACCGGCCAATGAGTTCCTGAACATCGAGGGAGCCAAACTTTCAACCTCGCGTAATTGGGCGGTTTGGGTACACGAATATATGCAGGAGTTCAACGGAAAGCAGGACGAATTGCGTTACACGCTTTGTGCCAACTTGCCGGAACAAAAGGATAACGATTTTACCTGGAAAGATTACCAGAATCGCACCAATAATGAGTTGGTAGCTGTGCTTGGGAATTTTGTGAACCGTGCACTGGTACTCACCAATAAATATTATAACGGTGCCGTGCCCAAACGAGGCGAAACAACTGAATTCGATGAAGCTACGCTGGCCGAGATGGGTAAGATTAAGCAGCAGCTTGAGAAATCCATCGAGAGCTACCGTTTCCGTGAGGGTGTGAAAATCGCTATGGATATGGCCCGTTTGGGAAATAAGTACCTGGCCGATACCGAGCCCTGGAAAGTGATCAAGCAGGATGAAAAGCGTGTGGAGACTATCATGAATATCTCCATTCAATTGGTGGCTAATTTGTCTATTATTCTTGAGCCCTTCATGCCTTTTACTGCCGAGCGTTTGCGTGCATTTCTCAATTGTGAAAAGTTCGCATGGGATCGTGCCGGAAGTGCCGATTTAATCGATTCCGGACATGCCATTAATAAACCCTCCCTATTGTTTGAGAAGATCGAAGATCAGGTAATTGAAGAGCAGGTGCAAAAACTTTACGATGCCAGAAAAGCCAATGAACTGGCCAATGCCACTGCCGAACCGCAAAAGGAAGAAGTGACTTTCGACGATTTTACCAAGATGGACATTCGCGTGGGCACCATTCTGGAAGCCGAAAAGGTGGCAAAGACCAAGAAGCTGCTAAAGATGACCATTGATACCGGCATTGATAAGCGCACAGTGGTTTCTGGTATTGCTGAGTACTACAAACCCGAAGAGATTGTAGGCAAGCAGGTGAGCATCCTTGTGAATCTGGCTCCACGGAAAATCAGGGGTATCGAGTCGCAGGGAATGATCCTCATGGCGGAAGATACGGATGGTTCCTTGTCCTTTGTATCGCCTATTGATGGCAAGCAGAATGGAGCACCGATAAAATAGGAAACAGAATAGTTCCCGGGATAGTTGATAAACCCTGTGGTATAGGGTTTATGGTACGCAGGCTTGAATTGAAAGAACCAGGCTTGGTTTGTGTGCATTGGATAGGAAAACAATCTTTCGTGCACTGTTGAAAGCCGTTGGTGTACCCTAACCGGAACAAGTTAGCTATTATTTGGAGGAAAGGCAGAAGAGCTTTTCCTCCTTTTGGTTCGAACGTTTACCTTGATAATGGACTCACGGGAGTGACTTTTAGCAATATTTGCTTGGGTGCGGCTCTTCCTCCTGCAACTCGGCGAACTTTTTAAAATCCTACATTCACGCCCACTGACATGTGCATTTGTTCGCCCATGGCATATTCCGGCACATACAAGTGCATGTCGGGTCCCGTATTCTTTTCATAGCCAATGCGGCCGGTGAGGAACACGTCGTTCCAGGGTTGATACCGTAGATCTAGTGCTAAAACCTCGCGCGTATAGCGCACCTCCGACAAAAATGGATTGCCCACACGGCGCACACCCATTGCTGTATAGTCAGGACCCTTATCCATCTGCTGATAGCTGACTTTTGCATGTAACCCTCGCGCCGGATAAAAAGTAAGGGCGAAATACCACTGACGCACGTTGTCCTGCATAAAAGAACCCAGGTTGTAGCCATTGCTGCGGAAAGTGGTGGTGGCTATGTGGTGACGATAGACCAGCGGCATGGTTTTGGTGTACTCGGCAGTAATCGTGGTATTTGCCGGAAGTCCGTAGAGTCTTGCGCCCGCTTTCAGGCTCCAAAAGTTGTGCTCATCCTCCTTAAACCATCGGCTTACTGCCAGTTCATCCAGAAAAAGCGTGCTGTAAAGATGGACTTTACGAATATTCTTACTGCTGAATGAGAAGAAGAGTTGCGAGTTCTGACCTACATTGCGACCTTGACTATCGGTAGCGTTGTAGGTATGATCAACGGATTTGTAGAACATTACGGGAATCATGTACTGCAATTGCGGCCCCACGTGGCTGTAGATAACCGAATTGCCCACACTGAAATAGAGGTGTTTGATGGGTTGAAATGTAAAGAGATTGGCTGCTAGATATTTGTCGTAAAAAACTTCGCGGGGTGTGGTTCCGTAGCTATTGGTAAAGGTGTAGCTCAAGCTGCTGTCTACCACTTCGCTCACCAGCCAGCCATGCACCCAATGAAACTCAAACCAATCGACTGGTTTCAGGTGCAGCGAGAGGTGTGCAAAAGAGGGGGGGCGACCCGAAAAGATGTTGGTGCCGGCATAGCCTTCGCCCCAGCTGAAATCATCCTTTACAGCGCCCAGTGAACCCCAGTCCCAAGTATAATATAAGCCGCCCTTCATTTCGCTAAAGTCGCCTCCGTCGCCATTGTGTTTGTAGTTAACTCCGGGAGCTTGCGATACCAGCTGTTCGTTCATCCATCGTTTGCTGTGGTAATTGTCGCGCAAACTGGCATAGGCGCTCAGGTGTTTGCCAAGGGTAGCCCAGGCCTCCAGCCCATTCCAGCGATGCAACACCGAGGCGGAGTCGGTAGTATGCACCTGCACGCCCAAAATGGGATTTATCGTAAGTTTAAAGAGGGAATCGGCGTGGTAAAAAAGATCCAGCCGTTTGTTATCCGGTATTTTTTTCTGCAGTTCCTTACTAAAATCGCGCAGGTAGAAGTCCAGCTCCTTTTGTTGGCGGCGCGTAAGATCTTCCCGAATGTTATCCAATTCCTTGAGTTTTTGTGCAATGAGCATGCGGCTGTAGGGTTGCACTACGGTGTTTAGGTTGATGTGCTGTAACCCTGCCATCTCATCGAGATAATCGTACACCGCTTGGTTACGTATGGAGTGGGGGATGGTTTGGGCATTCACCAGGTAAGCTTGAGTAGCCAGTATCAAAAAGATAAGCAGTTTTTTCATTTGCAGTTTAGGTTAGTGCAATTGGAACAAAACAACGGGGACAATATATGTAACATAACGAGTATATTCTAAAGATAGTAAGCGCATATAGATTTACCTGCATAGGTCATCGATTATTCGGATAAAATGGTTGATGTTTTTTTACAAATTAACGACAAAACTTCTTAGGTTCCTGAATTATACCCTCAATCATTATTGGAATTTCTATAATCATATCAGACTGATACCCCATTTTTTCTTGATCTTTTCTCCTATTAATAGCCGCGGGGTTTTTTCTAATTTACTTGTATGTTACTGGCCCGGTAATATGAGCCTGTTCAGGTAGTGGCATAAAGATAAAATGCTCCGGGAGACGATAAACTGCCCATTTTAACTTTATTATCGGTTTTCCATAAACACGCGTATTAATTGCTAACTACCTGTTTATTAATCTCTACTATTGGCTTCGGGCTTTTTTAAACAGGATATTGTAGAAGGCTTTCCAAAAATAGACCCAATCGGTGCGCAGGGGGTGTTTCAGGTAGGCCTCCAGGTATTTGCGTTCCGATTCCTGAATTTCGTCCAGGGTTTTGGGAAGATCGGCGTAGAAAGGGGGTACCAATCCGGGCTTTGTTTTTATACGCAGTTCCTGTAGCTCTTTATCGTAAAGCTCAAAGTAGTGTTTACTCAGGGGGCGTACACCTACTAGTTTCAAATCGCCACGTATCAGGTTCAACAGCATGGGCAGTTCATCGAGCCAGAATTTGCGCATGATTTTTCCCGCGGTATGAATGCGGAAATCATCTTTAAATTTTCCACCCTCTTGCAGTGCATTTTGTTTATACACATAGCTTTGCAGGTATTCGGCATAGGGATGCATGGTGCGCATCTTGTACACCTTAATAATCTGTCCGTTTTTGCCTATACGCTCCAGCTTTACCAGTGGCCCATACGTGGGCGACAGATCGAATACCGGCTCCTTGATCTTTCGGGCTAAAAACCACAGGTGATTATCGATAACTTGTTGTTCCACTATCTCAAAACCGCAGGAGTATAGTCGGCCAAAGGTTTCGGCGCGGGTAATCACCCGGTTTTGGCCGCGGGTAAGGAAAAAATAGATACGTTTTGTAAGGGAAAATTTCGGAAAGATCCGCTTAATGATGTAATCGAAAAAATAGTAGAGGTAGTTAATCACAGGCGGAAACTTTCGTAACAACCGATGACGACGCTGATTCTTTGTTTCCACGCATCCCATAAAGAGACCACCGGTTTCGAGGGCTTCGTTAACCGTTTCAAAAAACTTGTTGATGAAGCGTATGTTGTTGATACGTTTTAAATTTACGACTCCCTTGTAACTTTCACGGCGTAATTGTTGCACATTGAATCGTGTGGTAGTGGCCAGTAATGCGTGATCTTCCCGAAGCAATTCCATACGTTTGGAAATATAGCTGTAGGCTTCTTCGCTGGTCTCTTCAACAATTGCGCGTTGCATCTCATCCGGGAGGTTGTCGGGGGCCAATTCAGGCAACGGCTCCAGTTTTAGTTCCTCCAGATGTTCTTCGCCCACCATGCGTTGGTAGAGTTGGTAGGTACGCGACGACTCGCGGATGGTGGGGAGTTTGTGTACATGACGGTGCATGGCTATCAAAATCATCTCCACTACAGTAGCTACGCTCACTGTTCCAAATACTACAAAGCGGCTAAATTCGTAGCGGCGCGTAAAGTACATTAACAGGGCAAGTAAAGAGGCAATACCCAAATTTACTACTAACAAACGCCAGGCACTTTGCTTAAGATTGTAAAGCAGGGCAAACTGGTATTTGTGGGTTGCCAGAGATACCGAAACCCATAACAAGAGGAAGAGTGCCAGAGCACCGGCGTTCATGAGCACATAACTGCGTCCGGCTCCGGGCTTTAGCCATACACAACACAGAAAAGCCGCTGTTACAAGCATTACATCAAAGGCAGCGTTCAGCAGGGTGATTCGTTTCATACGAGAAAGTATAAGTCAAGATCAAAGATAAGAGGAAAAGGGAAAAGAAAAAAGGATACAGGCTTTCGAGACAGGAAACATCTTTAGGTGAAAAAAAGGCTGTGGTTTTGTTTTGACGTGCCGTAAGCGAAGCACTCAATCTCAATCAATAAGGTTAAGGTTAAGAAAGAATAAGAATTAGGTAAAGGCAATGAATCGAATAATGCCTGGCTCAACCTCAACCTCAACCTCAGCCTCAGCCTCAGCCTCAGCCTCAGCCTCAACCTCAGCCTCAACCTCAGCCTCAACCTCAGCCTCAGTTTGTATTATCATATTTCACAAATCAATGTTTATTCTGAAAGCAATCGGAAAGAGCTGTTAGCCTTTGATTTTTCGCCCCCGGAGTGGGGCAAAAGTTTGGTAACTACCAACTCACATACATCTACCAAAGTCCCGGCAGGGGCTTAAGACTTGAAGGGTGTATTGCCCTACAAATCAAAACCAAATCCGGAGGATTTGCATAGTTATAGCAATAATAAGTCAGGAAGGTCCTCGACTCCGGCGGAGTCGTATATGTTGCATCTTTTCTTGCGACCTGCATTGATGGATAGAATACCTGAATTTTCTATTTGATTCCGGAGTCATTACTTTTATAGGATTATTGCTCAACCTCAGCCTCAGCCTTAACCTCAGCTTTGTATCACAAAGTATCTCAAAGGAAACGCTAAGTTTCACAAAGTTCTCGTAGTGTTACTTGGTGAACAACGTTGTGATACCCTGCCTAAGGCAGGCAGGTGACTGGGAGACTGGGAGACTGGGAGACGAAGAGATGACACGTGAGGCATTGGTAATTAGAAAAATTGTACACGGTTGCAAATCCCATGAGATTAGCCCCTGTCTGCAGCCAGGCAGGCCTACCTCCGGCAGGCAGGCTCAGGCGCCGAAGGTGCCGTAAGCAAAAGCACAGGGCAACGCCCTGTGTTTTGAACAGGCAGGAATCACTCGCTTCAACTACCCGGGTTGCCACCTATGGCCAGGTTCATGAAGCCTACCTCCGGCAGGCAGGCCTACCTCCGGCAGGCAGGCCTACCTCCGGCAGGCGGGCGAAAAGGAGAAAAGACGAATGAAGAGAAGAGACTCAATCTCAATCTCAGCCTCAACCTCAACCACAGTTTTGTATCACAAAGAGACGAGGCGACAGGGCCTACCTCCGGCAGGCAGGCCTACCTCCGGCAGGCAGGCCTACCTCCGGCAGGCAGGCGAAAAGGAGAAAAGACGAATTAAGAGAAGAAACTCAATCTCAGCCTCAGCCTCGACTTCAACCTCAACCTCAACCACAGTTTTGTATCACAAAGAGACGAGGCGACAGGGCCTACCTCCGGCAGGCAGGCCTACCTCCGGCAGGCAGACGATGAAACGAACGATTTTACGGGAATGTATGGTGTCAAAGGTGCCGTAAACGAAGCTTTAGCCTTAGCCTTAACCTCAACCTCAACCTCAACCTCAGTCTCAGCCTCAGTCTCAGCCTCAACCTCAACCTCAATCTCAACGACTTTACATTTTACATAAAATTAATGTATGTATAAAAACCTCATAATGAGAAATATAAATATTGATACAACCTATTTTAACATAAGAAACCCAGGAAACTATTGTAAGGTTGAAAGTTTTTGCGTTTCTTTGCCACTCATATTTTACGATTATGCAAAAAGATCTATTAAGCTCATTAAGTTCTCTGCTACATCAGTCCGATGTGATGGAGATCATTACACAAA
>JAWOEH010000174.1:0-6443 GCA_046482855.1 Bacteroidales bacterium
AGGAAACTGCCAAACTTCATAAGGCTCCTCCTTTTCAAAATTGTAGAGTTTAAAGGGATGGCAATAGCTGTTTCGGAATCCCTCGTGTTCAGCAAAACCCAGGGAGGCATCATAGCGGAGCCCGGCATGTTGGTGTAAAGAAGGTGTAACCGGGAGCTGATACATAAGCCGGTGTTGACGAATCCCACTTATTGTTTGCGGCGACACCTTGGAAAGCGCGTCCAAATCCGCATTAAGTAGCTCTTGATGGATTGAGGAGTCAACTGTTCCGTGTAATCCTATCTCTCCGCCGGCCTGGTTGATTTGCTGCATGAGCTGAGCGATACGTTTCTCTGAGAAGCCGTAGTACGCATCGTGATGCCTTTTGCGTTTGGGCAGGAAGAAATAGGTAGCTTGCAGGTTGTATTTTTTTTCTGTTTCCAGAAGAAAATCAAAATTCCAATAGGGATTTTTGCGTGTTAGGAGTGTATGGAATGTATGTTCTGTAAATGATTTCCAACGTTTTGTCCTGGCAAACTTACTGTTTGTCAGGCCCAGTACATTTTTGGCTTGGAAGATCCACTCATTAAGGGTGTATTTGTCCACCTGATCAACGTCGTGTGATAGCCAAAGACCAAAAGTAGCAAAGCGACTTTTTCGTTCGAAAGGGAGGTTGTGGTATTGGCAGTATTGCTCCAAGCCTTGCAGTATGATTTCGAAGTATTCGTTTACCAACGCTCGTTTCGTAATACCCAGTTTTTTCTGTATGGAGCGTTCCCAGGGGAAGCGCTTGTGTCGGTCCAGTTTCCCCGGCAAAAGCTCCTGATATCCCGATAATAGGTAGAAGGCGGATTTTAGCAGGTCGTGATGAAAGGTTAACGTCCCCTGTTCAAAGGTATAAAAGGGTTTGTCGGGGTCGCCCGGAAAGAGGATGGGGGTGTTGTTTATTCTGAAATTTATCTCGGGTTCATTTTTCTCACTTGAAAAAATGTTTACTTTATGTTTTCTTGTATCAACTTCGAAAGTATCAGTGATGTAGCTTATCTGGTGTCTAATGTTGTCAAATGATTTATCAGAAATATGTGTACTTAAGTGTAGTAGCACATAATTAGTGCGTTTAGCAATCATACTGAATTTGTTTATGGGATGTACGCTTACGCTTAAATGTTCATTATTTTCTTTAGAAAGAAAAGACTCTTTGCAAAAAAACCAATATTCTTTGTAATGTGAAAGTATGGGATTAATGTGTAATTGTAGGAGGCTTTGTATTCAGCAATTCCTGGCGTATTAGCTCCAATGAAATCGAAGTGAGTAATATTTTTATGCCCAAAATTGTCAAACACCTCTTTCATCAAGCCTTGATTAATCCCTGTATTAAGGTATTTAGGATTCGCGCCAGCTAGCCAATAATACGCTTGGTTTTGGTGGTAGACTATAACTTGTGCGGATGCGGCTTTCTCTTCATAATAAGCAATGTATATTTCAATTTTATTGGTCTTACTAATTTCTTTAATAAAGCATTGAAAGGAATCAAGCGAAAATTTGAAAGTATGTTTTTGCCTTTTAAAAGAGAGCTCCTGTAGTTCGTAAAAATGACTGATGAGCTTATTGTTTATCCCTTTTTCATATTTGATAGGCTGTTTTGCCGATTTTTTTATCTGTCTCCGTATTGAAGGACTCCAGTTGTTAACCTCGTTTTTACTTAGGGTTTTGGTAAAGTAGGTATATAATGGTTTTGCTTTGAACTTATTCCATGTAAAAACTCGTATGTCTTTTATATCGGGCGGGAGAACCAGTGAAATATGGTGGAAGTTATTATTTAATTCTTGAATTAGTAATTCAAGAATTTCATTTTGTTGTGACAATTTTTTTGATAGGTATTCGGTATCCCTACTAGCAATAACTACCCCGCTATAAGGTGTTGCTACAGGAGGAATCATAATATTAAGGCCTAGTTTTTTTTGATGTCCAAATGCAATGCCCCCAACAAGTTGGTTGTTTTTATTATTTATACATACGAGGATCGAGAGACTAATACGATTATTATAATGTAGATATATATTAGATAACCATTCCGTTTTGAAAAAGACTGATCCTCCTTCCTCTTGCTCAACAAATGAGTCCCATAGTTTGAATTGCTGTTGATTTAAAAATCGAACCGAATATTTTGACATAGTTCTCTAATTTTCTTCGTTTGTCTTCTTCTCCTTATAAGGGGGTAACTCCTTAATTATTTTAGCGGGAACCCCGCCAATTAACAGATTGTCTTGCTCAAATGATTTGGTTACAACAGCTCCTGCTGCTATAACTACATGATTGCCCAGTGTTACACCTGCAGTAATGGTCACATTGGTCGCTAACCAGCAATTATCACCTATCTTAATGGGTGGAGCTTTTATATAGGAAGTGTAATCTGTAAGTGAGTGGTTCATACTTATAATATTAACGCCTGGCCCCATCCATACATTCTTGCCGAAATGGATACCGTTTCGTGCATCCAAGTAGCAGTTTCGATTCATCCCCGGGCTTCTTGTTCCTCTTATTATATTTTGTGGGCAAACCACTTTACTACTTCTATGCACAGGCCATTTGACACGTCCATTTATTCTTAAAAGCTTCTGATAGAAGAAGTAGTGCAATAATGTAAATGGGTTGTAAGCCTTATTGGCAAATGTTTTTCCTGCAAACAGCTTTAAGCTGGAGTAGATAAGCTTATATACTAGTTTTCTCATGCTTAATTTGCTTTGGTATAATTATCCCAGTTATATTTTTGTATTTCATGTAAAAATAGATCTTTTAATTCTGGGGTTAATCGATGTGTATTCTGCACTGTAATATCTTTAAGCATGCTACTTGAATAGCTTAGCCTATAACCTAGGAATTCTTCGCATTTCATAACTACATTTAAAGGATTTTCTAACTCCGAATAGTTTATCTCTAGCCATTGTTCCTTTCGAAAGAGGTTTTTCTTATTAAAAATATGCCGCTCTATTTCAAAAACCTGCTTGATAATTTGCGTGGCAAATGGGAGATGTATATCTGAGTGGAAAGAGGGTGTCTTTACTCCCCACCATTTATTAACAGCCGTATTGTTTTTTTTGCGAGCAAAATATATCGACTGTGCTGTAAAAAAAGGATCACGCTTAATCCAAATGATTTTTGTAGAGGGGTGCACTTTTGATAATAGCTCCATTCTTAGGCTATTGTATGTATTCTTAGAGATAAAAGGTTTTTTGTAAATATTTAGTAATGCAAATAGCTTGCTTTTGAGTTTGATAAGGCTTTCCTGAGAAAAGTATTCAGGCATAAATGTATCCGCTGAGCTATTTAACAGATAATGTAGGATTTGCCCTCCCTCAGAGGGAGCTAGTAAACCATCGGCAGAAGTGTCACCATATTGAGATTGAAAGCTTTGATGTCTCCTGTTTCCATAAATAAACTGACTAATTTGTTTTCCAATTATAGGGGTTTCCTTTGCCAGATGGGTCAAGTTATCGAAATATATACAATCTAAGGTACTGGAGAGTATTTGATAGAAAATGGTTGTCCCACTTCGTGGTGAGCCAATGATAAATATTGGGAAGTGATTAGGAGTACTCTGACCATACTTTTTTTCTTTAGCCTTCTCTAATATATTTAAAATAGGGGCCATATATTTAAATACAGATCTAATGATAAAGTGACTTTTATTTTTCATTTTCATTTATAATACATAATTACCAGAGTAAAATACAAAGATAAGTTTTTCTATAGAAGGTATTATGGCTTCATTTGAATCAACACACTCTACTCTTTTAGAGAGATACAAAGTGTTGTGGTGAAATAAAATATGGAAATAAATAAAATGTAAACGATAAAAATACCTTATTTTGCAGTTATACCTTGTTTGACATAAATTAAATCTTATTGTGAAGATATTGATGCTTCTCCCAACAAGCTTCCCCCCTGACGACAGGGTTGAGAAGGAAATGAAGGCCTTGGTTAATGCCGGTCATGAAGTGCAATTGGCCTGCACTGCACAGGAGAGTAGACCGCTAAAAGAAGAACGGGATGGTATTGTAATACATCGAAGGTACTTGTCTACCTTTTATTACAAGATGAGTGTGGCTGCACTCAGGCTCCCATTTTATTTCTCTTTCTGGCGAAAATTTGTGCGCGATTTATCAGCAAAGAATACCTACGATGTTGTTCATGTGCATGATCTTCCTTTGGCACAAATAGGGCTGGAGCTTAAGCAACAGATGGGGATTAAGTTTGTTCTGGACTTACATGAAAACTGGCCAGCATCTCTTGAAGGAGCTGTACACACTAATACAATTGCCGGCAGAATTCTCTCCTCTAATCGACAATGGCGACGCTATGAGCGTGATATGGTGAAGCAAGCTGATGCTATAATTACAGTTGTAGAAGAGATGAAACAGAGAATTGTGAAACTGGGTGCTGAGGAAGAGAGTGTGGTTATTGTCTCTAATTTCCTGGATGAGAAAAGTTTTCGTTTACCTGATATGATTCCTGACCAGAATTACATTACACTTTATTATGCCGGTGGCATAAATATTCATCGTGGGCTTCAGGTTGTTATCAAGGCCTTAAAATACCTGATTTCTGATTTTCCTAGCATCAGGCTTTGGATCATAGGAAAGGGTAGCTATCTGCCTGAGTTGATATCCTTGACTCAGCATTTGGGGCTTAAGGGTTTTGTGGATTTTAAAGGATGGATGAATTTTGATGGTATTGCCCGTAGTTTAATGCAATCTGATGTAGCCCTTATTCCGCATCTAAAGTCAGAACAAACAGACAATTCATCACCTAATAAGCTCTATCAATACATGTATGCCAACAAACCTATCATGACCTCTGATTGCAATAGTTTAGCCAGAGTTGTAAATGGAGAACATGTTGGTATCGTTTATAGACATGATGATCCAAAAGATTTTGCCCGCAACTTCAGGTTATTAATGCAAAATCCTAAAAGTTACATAGGAGGCCATCGTGTGGTTAATAAACGCTATCTATGGCAACATGCTGCCGAAAGACTGTGTAGCTTGTATGAAAAGCTAAGTTAGGACTTTGCCAACTCCTTTGCAATTCTTTCCGAGGCTTTCCCATTACCATAAAGGTCTTGTGTGAAATCAGCTTTTCGGGAAGCAATTGTAGAGATGGACTCCAGTATTTTTGGCTCTGAAGTCCCTGTTAAGATATTAAAACCACCCTCAACCAGTTCTGTCCATTCGGTTTCCTCTCTCATGGTTAGACAATACTTGTGAAAAAAGAAGGCTTCTTTTTGTACGCCTCCACTGTCTGTCATAACAAATTTGCTGTTCGAAACCAACTGAATCATATCTAAATAACCCACTGGTTCTATGGTTGTGAATTTTAGGTTGATATTTTGAGCGAGCAGTGCTTTCTTTGTTCGGGGATGCAGAGGCAGCACTATTTGGGACTGATGGTTGAGCTGGTTTAAAACGCTGGTTATCTTTTTTAGCTTTATTGGGTTGTCAATGTTTTCTTGTCGATGCATTGTGCACAAAATATAATTATCCTTTCTTAACGAAAGATCTTTAATTATTGACGATTGTTGTTCTGCTTTATCCTTGTAATATAATGAAGCATCTTGCATAACATCTCCGCTGCGAATAATTTGGGTATTCAGGTTTTCATATCCCTCATTTTGTAAGTTTTCTATTGCTTTATCTGTTGGACAAAAGAGCCATGAAGAGATTCTGTCGGTTAATACCCTGTTTGTCTCTTCAGGCATACGCATGTTGAATGATCTTAGTCCCGCTTCGATATGTGCAATAGGAATATGTAGTTTTTGCGCAGCTAAAGCCCCTGCCAATGTAGAATTTGTATCGCCATAAACGACAACAGCGGATGGCTTCTCTTTCATCAATATCTGTTCAATGCTTTCAAGCATGCGCGCTGTCATTGCCCCATGCGGCAGGCTATGGATAGATAAATTGTAAGCAGGTTTAGGTATTTCCATTTCGTGGAAAAAGATCTGCGACATATTGTTGTCAAAATGCTGGCCTGTATGTATTAGAATCTCATTAACACCTACCTTCTTGAGTGCTTTAGAGACAATCCCAGCCTTTATAAATTGAGGTCTAGCGCCTATGATGGTGATTATCTTTTTTGACATTTATCATGGTATTTTGGGTTTCAGTGAATGCCAGTGAGCTATTAACCCTGTTTTATTGGAATTATTTCACGTAATTTTTTCTATCTTGGTCCTTTAATCTTTACAAAGTAAAAAATAAATCTCGTATGAAGGGTAAAAAGTTCTGGCAAACTGCATTTCCCCACGTATTGTCGGTGATATTGTTTGTTCTAATTTCCTATCTGTTTTTCTTTCCTATGTTGCAGGGAAAGGTATTACAACAAAATGATAAAAACACCTTTTTAGGTACCTCCAAGGAGATTCGTGATTACCGCGAAAAAACCGGCGAAGAGGCTTTGTGGAC
>JAWOEH010000023.1:0-4081 GCA_046482855.1 Bacteroidales bacterium
AGCACAAAACAGCAAATATCTAAAAATAAAACCCAAGATATTCCCCTAGTTAAGAGCAAACCCAAGAGCGCTCCAGGCACAGAAACTTCGCACAAAGGATGGATAATAGGCGTAGCCTCAGCTGTGGCTGTAATGGCACTGCTTACAACAGGATTGTTATACTTTATACCAGACATGCAATTTTGGAGAGAGACTAAAAACCAAACCATCGCAGAAACGTCAACCTTTGCATACGAAAAGGACACCTCCTCAACAATTGCAGAGCCGGATGATAAGACTGAAGTATCGGATTCACTTGAACAAGAACAAATTGCATTAAATGCTGAGGAGGTTGCTTTTGAAACCGACAAAAAGAAAGCACTATACTACCAGGAACCAAGACAGCAGGACGATAAAACCTTCTATATTATTTCGGGTAGTTTTGAGAGCTTGGAAAATGCTCAAACGCATTTCAACAAGCTGGCAAACAATGGCCACAACCCTGAAATTATCCAATCGGATGGCCGCTACCGTGTTGCCATGAGCAAATTTACTGACAGGAACCGTGCCCTAAGTGAGTTGTACAGGCTAAGGCGTGAAAAGCCAACAGAATCGGTTTGGCTGCTGGGCTTATAATTCAAATCCCTACTTTCTTTTGCTGCCACCAAAAGAAAGATAGCAAAGAAAAGTCACCGCTGCCAGAGCGACCTCTTGAACTCTACGGCCAAGCGGATTTTGCCTGCGGAGCGCAATCACTTCGCATCAGGATGACTTATAACCAACTGTTTACAGTTGGCAAAGCAACCTTTCAATCCATCAGCACTTCATCGTAGCGCTCCTCTTGTGCCTTCCCGCCATCCGCTCACCTCTTGAGTTCTACGATTCCCCTCTGGATGCGGACTGGGTACTGAAGAAAACGAACGAGGGCAGGGCATAACAAGCAGAGATATTTGGGGGAATGATTTGTAATAGCAATTTCTTCAATCTATATATTATTAGTTGCCACAGAAGAGGATTAGTTCGCTGAACTCGCACGACTTGTACCGCATGTACTGCTGCGGGAGAACTCTTGATTCATGCAGAAGTGTTGAGTTGTACAGGCTAAGGCGTGAAAAGCCTACAGAATCGGTTTGGCTGCTGGGGTTATAATTCAAATCCCTACTTTCTTTTGCTGCCACCAAAAGAAAGATAGCAAAGAAAAGTCACCGCTGCCAGAGTGTAATTAGAACCTTTGTATCGTCAATTTTTCGCAACTAAGAATCACCAGTTGTAAAAATAAAAAATAGCCTTCATTTTTAGGTTGTGAAATCTAAAAAAACGAAGGCTATGAATAAAAACAAAAAAGTTTTTATGTGGTACAAAGTTAAAGGATTATGGGGACAAGGCCTCAATAAGAGCCAAATAAAATCGGAGCTGCGCATTGACCGAAGCACCATACGCCGATACCTTTCCATGTCAGAGGAACAGTTTCTTGCATGGATACAGACACCTCGCCATTTACCAAAGAAGCTCAAAGAGTACTATTCATTTGTAAAAGACTTATTGGATAATGCTCCTTACTTGTCGGCGGCACAGGTTGAAGACCGACTAAAGGAATCGTTTTCAGACCTACCAAAAGTAAGCAGCAAAACGGTATATAATTTTGTTCAATCGATAAGAAAAGAACATGATATCACCAAGCATAAAGAGAAGCTCCCTC
Source organism: Bacteroidales bacterium (assembly GCA_046482855.1). Taxonomy (GTDB): domain Bacteria; phylum Bacteroidota; class Bacteroidia; order Bacteroidales; family UBA12077; genus CAYVSF01. The sequence continues at coordinate 1,679 of JAWOEH010000023.1, forward strand.
GCCAATATGAGAAACTGGCCGAAACAGAATATGGAGAACAAGCACAGGTAGATTTTGGCTCATACCGCATGCTCAGCACCGGAAGTGGCCGGCTGAAAGTCTATTTTTTTGCCATGGTTCTTTCCCGTTCCCGCCAGAAGTTTGTTTATTTTCAGCGCATGCCCTTTACTTCAGAGACAGCGAATTATGCTCATGAGCTGGCATTTGAATATTTTGAAGGGATACCGCGGCGGATTTTATATGACCAGGACCGAGTTTTTGTCACCGATGAGAACCTGGGGGACGTTCTCCTCACAGAGGAATTTATGCGATTTACCAATTCACACCCATTTGAAGTAATATTCTGCAGGAAAGCGGACCCTGAGAGCAAAGGCAAAGTAGAAAATGTAGTAAAGTATGTGAAAAATAATTATTTAAAAGGGAGGGTGTTTCTTGACAGCAACACATTGCAAAATGATGCTTTAGCATGGCTGAAACGTACAGGAAATGCTAAATTACATAGCACAACAAAACGAATACCTGTAGAAGAATGGGAAAAAGAAAAACGGCATCTACTGCCTTATTCAGGCGTACCCGAGAAACCATTCTTACAGTTGCCTGCACATACCGTTAGGAAAGACAATACCGTGCTTTACCGAAGCAATTTTTATAGTGTCCCGCTTGGTACTTATCAGGGAACAGACACAAACATACTCCTGGAAGAAAAAGAAGGTAAGCTTTATTTTTATACATCTGACAATCAATTGTTAACCACACACGAATTATCTCTTGACACAGGAAGAATAATAAAGAACAACGATCATAAAAGAGAGAAATCGAAAACACTTCAAAAAACCTATGAGTTGGTACTGTATGAGCTAAGGCATATTCCACAAGGCGAACAGTACCTTGCAGAAATAGAAAAAGACAAGCCCCGGTATTTTCATGACAACCTAAGGGTTATACTAAAAAGCATACAAAATCATCCAACTGATATAATTAGCCCAGCCCTGTTGTTTTGCAATGAAAACAGGATACTTAACGCTAACCAGTTCTCGGAAGTAGTAAACTATTACAAAAAACAGCAAGACCGAGAAGGGGGGCTTAACATTGATATTAAACCGTGCAATATCAGTAATAAAGGCAATCAGGACATGATTCCGCAGATAAGTAACATAAATAATTATGAATCAATAATGTAAATAGTAAAATGAAACCATTAGATCAAATTAAAAATTATGCCGACATTTTACGGCTGACAAAAATGAAGAATGAGCCAGAGAGGATGCTTCATGGGGCACAGATTGACAAGCCATCATACCAGGAGTTTATCTTAAACCTTTTACAAAGGGAAGTGCTGCACCGTAGGAAAACCGATCTGGATAGAAGGTTGAAACTTGCCCGGTTGCCCAAAGATCATGATCTTGACAAGTACGACTTTAATATGGCAAACGGCATGAGCGTACCACAGCTGAAACAGCTCAGGGAGCTGTTATGGCTCGAACAAAATTACAACCTGATACTTATGGGGCCCTCCGGAACCGGGAAAACATACATAGCAGCCGGGCTGGTGTGTGATGCTGTAAAGGCTGGGCATAAAGCTTACTTTATCACAATGGAGGAGCTGGTAACGGTGCTTAAGATGAAAGAGATGACGTCGGCTGCACTAAATACATACAACCGCCTTTTAAAGGCTCATTTGGTGGCTATTGATGACATTATGCTGTTCCCGGTAAAGAAACATGAAGCAGTTGCGTTTTTTAACCTAATCAATCATCTACATGAGCAAACATCCGTTATTGTCACAACCAATAAATCGCCTCAGCAATGGGCAGAAATGCTTGATGATGAGGTGCTGGCTACTGCGTTATTAGATCGATTACTATATCGGTGCGAAGTAGTAAAACTCGATGGCAAAAGTTATAGAATGCAGAACAGGAAAACTATCTTTGAGAAGCAATCATCCCTCTGATTGCTTCGTCCGCTAACGCTCCCTCAACAATCAGAGGGATGATTGATATATTTTTTAATTTAAACTGGTGATTTACTTTTACGAAAATTTGATGGTTTTAAATTTGCTATTTTCAGCCAACTCCTCGTCAAGCTCTCCGGCAAGGGTGGCGGCTTCCCTTAGCACCCCGCTTACATCAGCTAAGGCGTCAGGTAAACTGTCAGCGAGCTTCTGCTCAGCTTGGGCTAATTTCTCAGACAGCATCAGTTTAGCCTCATCACTCCATGCCTTGGCGTTAACCTCCTCGTTAAGCCTCTGTATATAATCCTTAAGGGCCTGGCGGTTCATCCGATCAATGTCCTCATACATCCATTTGTAGGACTCTGACTTGAGCCTGTTGGACTCAATAAGCGCCTGGCGATCCTTCTCGTATGATTTGCGAAGTAATTCTCTACGTACTTGGTAGCCTTCCC
>JAWOEH010000061.1:0-114193 GCA_046482855.1 Bacteroidales bacterium
AACTATTTAGGGCACGAGGTATTTCACCAGGCCTTGAGGAAATACATTCAGGAGTGGGCCTTCAAGCATCCAACCCCCTACGATTTCTTTTATTTGATGGAACAAGAGGCAGGCGAGGAGCTTGGTTGGTTTTGGCGACCTTGGTTTTTTGAACTCAACTACCCCGATTTAGCTATTGAGCGAAAAGGTGAAGATTTGGTTATATCGAATCCGGGAGGTTTGCCTTTGCCGGTGGATGTGGTTATCGTCACCGACGATGCTGAAAAAATACGCAGGTATGAAGCATCTGTTTGGAAGGATAAGCATGAAATTCGAATTCCTGTTAGCGATTACAAAACTTTTCAGTCGGCCTACCTGGATGTTAAGGCCATTCCTGATTCTAATGCACAAAATAACAAAGTTGAGTAAAAGGGTACATACTATTTTACATCTCTTAGGGATTGTTAACTAATTGTTTATTGACTCCCGGTGTTTTCTTTCTAACTTAGATTTCATTACCCGAAGCGGCAGCCGAAAAGCTTTAATAGAGTAGGCCCAATGAAATCTAAACGAGATGAAAAAAACAGCATTTTTTATTGTCCTCATGGCACTTGTTGCCTTCTCTTCCTCAGCCCAAAAGTTGGGAGTGAAAGCCGGAGCTAATTTTGCAACCCTGGCTATTGATGATGACAACTACGATCCAACCCTTAAGCCAGGAATGCATATTGGTGTGGTTGGCGAATTTGGTATATCCGATAACTTGTTCTTTGAACCCGGCTTATTTTTTTCACAAAAAGGTACCAGCTATGATGTGGATGGCGATTATGATATGCGCATGAATTACCTGGATGTGCCCTTGAATTTGAAGTATAAAATGGGCAATTTCTTTCTGCAAGGAGGCGCCTTGGTAGGTGTCGGTTTAAATGGAACTCAGCAAGCCGGTGGCTTTGGAGAAGAAGATATCGAATTTGGCACAGGTGACAATGAAACCAAAAGGCTAGATTTTGGCCCCACCGTTGGGCTTGGTATGCACTTTAATAAATTCCAGATTTCTGCAAACTATACTATGGGATTACGCAATTTGGCTAATATCGAGGATATTTCTGTAAAAAATCGGGTCTTATCTGTTTCAGTCGGTTATTATTTTGGTGAGTAAAAAGTTTTTTTTGTCATAGAGAGACTACCTTCAGGTGGTCTCTTTTTTTATTTTTTGCAGATTGCTGGCTATTTCTAACTGTTTTAATCAAAAGATCGATAGATGATTATGGTGCTCAGCTTTCCTCCTGCTCCTGGTTTTTGACGATTCTATTAGCTGATTTTTTTGGGTGGAATGACTTTTATTACTAATTTCGCCGCTTCTAAACTAACCATCAAAATTTTGGATAGAGCGGATGCCGAAAAGCTTAAATAGAGTAGGCGATTATTAAATTTTACAGAAATGAAAAAGTTATCTTTATTATTAGTATTCGTAGGCTTGGTAGCCTTTTCTTCTTTCGGACAGCGCATTGGTGTAAAAGCTGGTTTGAACATGGCAACGGTTGCTATGGATGGAGATGTTGATACCAAAATGTTACCTGGGATTCACCTTGGAGCAGTAGCAGAATTTGAGTTTAGCGAAAATTTAGCCTTTGAACCTGGTTTGTTGTTTTCGCAAAAAGGAACTGATTATGATGTAGATGGTGATATGAAAACTCGCTTGAGCTACCTTGATATTCCATTGAATCTTCGCTACAAAATGGGTAATTTCTTTGCTCAGGCAGGTCCTCAAATAGGAATTGGCTTGTCAGGAACTCAAGAGTTTGGTGATGAGGAAGAGGATATTGAGTTTGGTAGTGATGATGATCAGTTTAAGCGTTTGGACTTTGCCTTAAGCTTTGGTGTAGGTATGAACTTTAACCAATTTCAGGTATCAGCCAACTATGGTTTAGGTTTGGCAAACTTGTCGAATTGGGATGATGATGATTTGAAGAACCGCGTGATTTCTGTATCATTGGGATACTATTTCTAAACGGTTTATTACCATATGAAAGTAAAACGGCTGCCCTCAAGGCAGCCGTTTTTGCTATCGTTTCAATATCATAAAAACCGGAAAGTGGTCGCTATAGCCTCCTAAATAGAGCCTGCCGGCATGTGTGCGGTTTGGGTATCCCTTGTAGTCGCCCTCTTGTTGCCTGAGAAAAGGCTTGTCCAATATATATACTTCCTCTACTTTGTATCCCTTGGGGCGTCGGGTTAACAGATTGCCTGAGACAATCAGTTGGTCAAACAGATTCCATTCTCCTCTGTAGGCCAGTGTGCCTTTTCCTTCCTCAAAAAGTTGTTGTGTTGTGTTGTATAGCGCTTTCTTTTTCGGTCTTTTAGGAATGGGTTGCGCATTGAGTGTTGTTTCAATACTTATATTGTTGGGGTCGTCGTTAAAATCGCCCATCACAACAATACGCCCCTTGTCCTTCAGCGTTATGAGGGAGTCTACAATCGAACGTGTGAGTTGAGCTGCAGCAATTCGTGCGGGACGACTTTTCTCCTCGCCACCATACCGAGAGGGCCAATGATTTACAACAAAATGGAAGGGCTCACCATGCAGCTTCCCGGAAACCACAAGTTGATCGCGAGTTCGGTAAGTGCTATCGAAAGGCATGGTTAGTCGGTACGACTTTGTGTTTTGCACAGCAAAAGCGGTTGGCTGGTAAAGGAGGCCAACATCAATGCCCCTGCCATCGGGGCCTTCAATAAGTACGGGTCGATAATTCTTTTTGGCAATAGCTGATTCTTGCACTAAGTCTGCCAGCACCTCTTTGTTCTCAACTTCACAGACTCCTAACACAGCAGGGCCGTTTGGGGTGGTCTGTGTGCCAAGTTGGGCAATAACGGCAGCCATATTTTGTAACTTGCGCTGGTACTTTTCGGTGTCCCATTTCTTTCGGCCTTCGGGGGTGTACTCTTCATCACGCTTATTTGGCGTGTCAAGGGTATCAAAAAGATTTTCGAGGTTGTAGAAGGCAATACTCACATACTCTTTGGTTTTCTGTGCTTCTGTTTTTCCTGTAGAAAGAACGAGCAGTATGAACAAGCTGATTAGATATTTTTTCATCATGATACAGGTTTGTTATAATGGGTTTTATGCATTGCTTAAAAAGGCTTCAGCGCGTTTTAAATCTTCCGGCGTATCAATGCCAATGGAGTCAGTAAAGGTTTCTTTCACAAATAGTTGATAGCCATTTTCCAGCCAGCGGTTTTGTTCAAGCGATTCCGCTTGTTCGAGCGACGATGCGGGTAGCGCACTCACTTCCAAAAGCACCTCTTTTTTGTAGCCATACATCCCTATGTGTCGAAAGAACCTATGGTGTTTTTCCCATTCTTCCTTTGGATGATTTCGGATATAGGGAATGGGCGAGCGTGAGAAATAAAGCGCTTTGCCCGAAACGGTAAAAGTTACTTTTGGAAGATTGGCATTCCAAATCTGCTCATGGGTGTCAATTTTTTTTACCAATGTGCTGATTTGGCAATCGGGATACCTGAAATTTTCTAAAAGTTGGTGAATCTGTTCGGGCTGAATAAAAGGTTCATCGCCTTGAATGTTTATCACAAAGTCATATGTTCGCCCTTCCAGTTGTTCAATCTTTTGGATGGCCTCGGCCAGTCGGTCGGTGCCGCTGGTATGGGTAGGTGCAGTTATAATTACCTCTCCCCCGAAGCTGCGTACCTCAACGGCAATACGCTCATCATCGGTGGCCACATACACATGTGGTAGCGCTTTTTGGGCTTGTTCAACCACTCTTTGAATCATGGTTTTTCCTCCGATAGTAGCCAGAGGCTTACCGGGAAATCGTGTGGAAGCGTATCGCGCCGGGATAATGGCGATACAATTATCGGTAGATATGGGTGTCTTTCTCATTATTTAGATCGATTGATTGGAACAAAAATAATGAATCTGCCGTTATGGCAGTGAATTTTAGAATTAATTAACCAAATTTATCAATGGGTTTCACAGATTGTTGTAATTTTGTCATATCTGCAATTTGTAGCCTGGTTACAAATTTTAAGTTGGAATAAGGACGAACGTATGAATCTACAAACCACCAAACAGCGTTTTGGCATTATAGGCAATAACCCTTTGCTCAATCGGGCAATTGACGTGGCACAACAAGTTGCCCCAACCGATCTTTCCGTAATGATAACCGGCGAGAGTGGTACCGGCAAAGAGGTGTTCCCACAAATTATTCATAATTATAGTGCACGCAAACATGGAAAGTATATTCCCGTAAACTGTGGGGCTATTCCCGAGGGCACTATCGACTCAGAACTATTTGGCCATGAGAAAGGTTCTTTTACCGGAGCTCATGAGAGCCGGAAGGGCTATTTCGAAGTAGCCGATGGGGGCACTATTTTTCTTGATGAGGTGGCGGAGCTTCCTATTTCAACACAGGTGCGATTGTTGCGTGTGTTGGAAACCGGTCAGTTTATGCGGGTAGGTTCATCAAAGGTGGTGAAAACTGATGTTCGCGTTATTGCCGCCACCAATGTCGATTTGGTTAAGGCCATTGAAGACGGGAAGTTTCGGGAAGATCTTTACTACCGGTTAAATACTGTGCCTATTGTTATACCTCGTTTGCGTGAGAGGAAAGATGATATTCATTTGTTGTTTCGCAAATTTGCCACGGACTTTGCAGAGCGGTACCGAATGCCCCCGGTTAAACTCGATGAAAAGGCGCTGCAAATGCTGGTAAACTACGAGTGGCCCGGAAACGTTCGTCAATTGAAAAATATAACTGAGCAGCTCTCGGTAATTGAAGAGGGAAGAACGATTACCGAAGAGGCTTTGCAGCGATATCTACCCGATTATTATCCCAATAAACTACCTGCAGTGTATCATCGCCAGGGCGTGGATGAAAAAACTTTTTCAACAGAAAGAGAGATCTTATATAAGATTCTTTTTGATATGCGCAACGATATGAATAACCTGAAGAAACTGGTGAATGAGATGTTGCAAAAGGGGGTCCACAGTGAACAGGTACAGCGAAAAAGTGAAAATATTATGCAGAATATGTCTGATACACCTCAGATAAATATGAACTCGCTGGTTCCCTCAACAGTAAATCCCTACTCTTCAACCAGCTCACCCTCGGTAAACGACTCTCATATCGAAGACACCGAGGAATTTGTTGAGGAGTCCTTATCGTTGGAGGAGCAGGAGAAAGATCTTATTATGAAAGCCCTTGAGAAGCATAATGGCAAGCGAAAATATGCAGCTCAGGAATTGGGGATTTCGGAGAGAACCCTGTATCGGAAAATTAAGGAATATAACTTATAGATATGTTTATTATGCAAAAGCATATGCGATTCACAATTTTATTATTATCTCTTTTAGTAGCCTTAGGGGGATGTCAAATTAATGTTTCCACTACGGGTGCCTCCATTTCCCCGGAAAGTGAGACGGTTTTTATAGATCATTTCCCAAATCGTGCTTCTCTGGGACCTCCCACTATTGGGCAGGATTTTACCAATGATTTACAAGATCGTTTTATCGATCAAACAAGACTTACACTTGTTGGGGACGAAGGAGATCTTAATTTCCGTGGAGCAATTACCCGCTACTCTACGCAACCTGTTGCCATACAGGGGGACGAAATTGCAGCGCAAAATCGATTGACGATTACTGTACATGTTGTATTTACCAATAAGCAAAATCCGGAGTATAACTTTGAACAGGATTTTACACAATATGAGGATTACGAGGGAAACAAGATGCTTTCAGAGGTAGAAACTTCGCTTGTTCCCATAATTACTGATAAACTTATCGAAGATATTTTTAATAAGGCGGTAGTAAACTGGTAACTGATGATGGCAAAAATGACACCCCCATCGATTGATGAATTTTACGAATTGCTTGCCGGAACAAAGCCCTTAAGCCAATTCACAGCTGCTGAGCTTTTTGTTCTTGTTGAACGCTACCCTTATTTTGAAACAGCTTACAAAATATATTTAAAACGATTACTTCAGGAAGATGAGGAGGCTTTTTACAAGGCTTTGGAACAAGCTACGCCATTTCTTAATATGAATGAAGTTTTCTGGGAGTTTCTCTTTATTGAAGATCTTGACACGAAGAACCGGGACATCTCTCCAGACCCTATTCCTTCGGCAGTTGAAGAAAATGCTGAGAGTGTTTCAGATAGGAGTGCCGAGAAAGCTTCAACAGAGGAAGCAGCTGTAGAAGATGGGAATCCTCTACCGGAGACTCTCCCTGTCATGGATAAGAACACTGGAGAACAGGAAAGGGAGGACGATAAAACTGATGAGTTACCAGAACCGGCAAGGACTAGTGAGGAAAAGGGGAAACCAAATCCTAAGCATTTTAAGCGAAAGATAAAAGAGGGGTATGAACATATGGGGGAGAATTTGGCCGCTACTATATCCAATCAGATGGATCTGGCTAAACCCAAAGCCGATGAAAAGATTCGGTATTCCCCCGATCTGTATTTTATTGACCAGGACGATAACGGGGAAGAGCCTTTGACGCTGGCCGATATTAAACGCTTGTCTGCTACTCCGTTCAAACAACGCCATACAACCAATGGGTTTTTAGAAATTGATGAGTCGGAGAAGGTAGAACAAGCACCTGCTGCCAAGATGAAAGCTAAAAGCAAAAATGAGCAGGATCTATTGGATTTGGATGATGCTGTAGCCACGCCAGAAGCATCGAATAGGAACACTGAAGCATTTGATATACGTGAGTATAGCGATGAAGAGGTAGAGGAGGAGGAGGAGGATCTTATCAGCCGTTTTATTAAATCCAATCCCCGACTGGAGCCTGCCGATCTTGAGGAGGAGAAGGAAAAACCCCAATATGTAGAGGAACTGGCTGAAAAAAGTGTCTCGGAAGATAAAGGCCTGGTTTCCGAGCCTCTGATTGAGGTATTTATTAAGCAGGGATATTATGAGAAAGCCATAGACGCTTTTCAACAATTAAGTTTGAATAATCCGGAAAAAAGTGCTTATTTTGCCAGAAGGATCAAAAATTTGAGGGAAATAATTAAGAAACACAAAAAATAAAATAAGATGTTTGTTCTGATTTCTGTACTTATCGTAATTGTGAGTGTGCTACTGGTACTTATTGTATTGGTGCAAAACTCAAAGGGAGGTGGTTTAGCGTCGAATTTTTCGGCCTCGAACCAGGTAATGGGTGTTCGTAAAACTACTGATTTTCTGGAGAAAGCCACCTGGACATTAGCTGTAGCTTTGGTTGTACTGAGTTTAGCCTCAGCCATGGCAATTCCCCAAACAACCAAGGAACAAAGCTCGCGCATTGAGCAACAAGTGGATCAGGCGGTTGACCCTTCTGAAATGCTTAATTTCCCAACGGCTCCTGCTAACGAAGAGCAAGAGGGTATCGAAGAGCCGATACAAGAATAGTATTTGTCATATAATTTTAAAAGAAGATGTCAGTGTGTCATACATGCTGACATTTTTTTATGTCTTAAAGTTTGCCGTTGTTTTTCTTTGTAAAGGATTGTGTGAGGTCTTGATCTTTGATAACAAGGGGGGTAGAGGTTTGCCCCTGTTGTGCAAGTAAGCAATGGGAACTGGTGTTGGTGCTTTGGCACAGAATCTGTAAACTGGGATCCTAGCAATTACAACAAAATCAAGTTTAACTTAAATACAAAACAAAATGTCAAAAGTGACTTATAAACCTTTAAAGGATCGAGTGCTTGTAGAGCCTCACAAGGTTGAAGAGAAAACAGCCAGTGGAATCATTATTCCTGATTCGGCAAAAGAAAAGCCTCAAAAAGGAACTGTTGTTGCCGTTGGTGAAGGAAAAAAAGATGAACCCATGAGCCTGAAAGAGGGAGATGTTGTAGTTTATGGAAAGTATGCCGGAACTGAGATTAATCTTGATGGAGCCGACTACCTGATTATGCGTGAGGACGACATTCTTTTAAAAGAGTAGAACAATAAGTATTTCTAAAAAAATTAAAAATTTATTTATATGGCAGCAAAAGAATTAAAATTTGATATTGAAGCCCGCGATTATCTTAAAAGCGGAATTGACAAGCTGGCTAGCGCTGTAAAAGTAACATTAGGCCCAAAAGGTCGGAATGTGGCCATCGAAAAAAAGTTTGGCCCTCCACAAGTAACTAAAGACGGAGTTACTGTAGCCAAAGAGATTGAATTGACTGATAAATTCGAGAATGTGGGTGCCCAAATGGTGAAAGAGGTGGCCTCAAAAACCAACGATGACGCTGGTGATGGCACTACCACAGCCACTGTGTTGGCTCAGTCAATTGTGACTGTTGGGCTTAAGAACGTTACTGCAGGTGCAAATCCTATGGATCTGAAACGCGGTATCGACAAGGCAGTAGCCGCTGTTATTGGCAACTTGAAAGAGCAATCACACAAAATTGGTGAGTCCAACGAAAAAATTGAGCAGGTAGCTAAAATTTCTGCCAATAATGATGCAGAAATTGGCCGCCTTATTGCTGAGGCCATGGGTAAAGTGAAACAAGAGGGTGTTATCACTGTTGAGGAGGCCAAAGGCACCGAAACTACTGTTGAAGTAGTGGAAGGTATGCAGTTTGATCGTGGTTATATTTCTCCTTACTTTGTTACCGATACTGAAAAGATGGAAGCCGTGTTGGAGAATCCATACATCTTGTTGTCCGACAAGAAGATCTCCACCATGAAAGATCTTATGCCTATCCTCGAGGCTACTGCTCAAAATGGTCGTCCGTTGATGATTATTTCTGAAGATGTGGAAGGGGAAGCATTGGCAACTCTGGTTGTAAACAAGATTCGCGGCTCGCTGAAGGTAGCGGCTGTTAAGGCACCTGGTTTTGGCGACCGACGAAAAGAGATGTTGGAAGATATCGCTATCCTGACAGGAGGTACCGTAATTACAGAAGATAAAGGACTAAATCTTGAAGGTGCTACACTCGAGATGCTTGGTACTTGCGAGAAGATCAGCATCGATAAGGAAAATACAACTATCGTGAACGGTAACGGCGATAAGAGTAATATCGAAGCGCGTGTGAAGCAGATTAAAGCACAAATGGAAGCTTCTACTTCCGATTACGACAAAGAAAAACTGCAAGAGCGATTGGCTAAATTAGCCGGTGGTGTAGCTGTTCTTTATATCGGTGCTGCCTCCGAAATGGAAATGAAAGAGAAGAAAGACCGTGTAGAGGATGCTTTGAGTGCAACCCGCGCTGCTGTTGAAGAGGGAATTATTCCTGGTGGCGGAGTAGGCCTGATTCGTACCCTTGCGGCTATTGAGGCGTTGAAAGGCGATAATGACGACGAAGATACAGGTATCGCTATTATTAAGCGTGCCATCGAGGAGCCATTGCGTCAGATTGTAGAGAACGCAGGTAAAGAAGGTTCGGTAATCGTACAAAAGGTTAAAGAAGGAAAAGGCGACTTTGGATACAATGCTCGCAACGACCAGTACGAGAATCTTATGGAAAGTGGTGTTATCGATCCTACAAAAGTTGCACGTATTGCTATTGAGAACGCTGCATCCATTGCAGGTATGTTCTTAACTACTGAGTGTGTAATTATTGAAGAGGACGAAGAAATGCCTGCTGCTCCTGCCGGTATGGGCGGCATGGGCGGAGGTATGCCCGGAATGATGTAAGGTTGATTTTACCTCATATTATAGGCGGCTATCAAACGATAGCCGCTCTTTTTTTATATTTTTAACATGTTTTCTTGTATTTCCTCTTTTTGCTGTCATTCCCTTTTAGTAACTTACTTAGGTTATAAATTGATATTTTTACTACCATGAACCGACAATTTTTCTTAACCATTAGTCTTCTCTTGTTGGCAAGTAATACACTATTTGCCGGATGGGTGATTGTGCAAAAAACCTACGACGCCTCCGAGGGTGCTCAGGGAGAAATCGAAGAAATACTCTACTTTCAGGACGATAAGGTGAAGATGATGAGTGAGGATATGGCAACAATTTTCGACCTGAACTCCGGAGAGATGTATTTTATTAACTACCAAACACGTAACTATTGGACAGGTACTGCTCAGGAAATGGAAGATCAGGTAAAAGCTGCCATGGATGAAATGATTGAACAACAATTGGCCAATGTGCCCGAAGATAAACGGGAAGAGATGCGGGCAATGTACAAGCAAATGATGGCAGGGCAAACAGAATCGGATGCACATAGCCGTCCTTCCGATTTGGCTGTTACCATTGAGAAAACCACTGAGAAGAGTGTTGTAGCCGGATTACCTGTAACGAAATATAGGGTTATAGTGGATGGAAAGCTAACCGAAGAGGTGTGGCTGAATACAGACGCGGGAATACATAATGAGTTTTCGGTGCAGAAGTTCTATGACTTTATGGCCGGATTTTTAAAGAGTTTTCAGAATCAGGAAACCTATAAGGATCAGGAAGCCTATGTGCAGATGGCAAAACAAGGCTATCCGTTGAAGATTATCGATCGCGCAGGTGCTTACGAAACCATTACTGAAGTGACTTCTGTTGAGAAGAAAAATCTTTCCAGAAGCGATTTTCTCCCTCCCAATGACTTCTCCGAGCAAGCATTAACAGATATGCAAACAGGTTTTAATTAAGAATAAAAAGAGGCTTGAAGTTTATTCGTCAGAAATTAACATGACAGGTAAGCCTCTTTTTATTTTTTCTTTCCCGCGATTTTACCCGGGCCTTCTCGCTTTTTGCTCCTTTTTTTTTGCTCCGTTTCTTATTCTATCCATTAGTTCCTGAAATAAAAGCTAATTTGTTATTATCGGGAACCGTGCTTTTTAGGGAGTTTGAAATTATGCCTTTTTTATTGAAGGGGAAAAGATCTTTCCCTTCGCCTAGCGATAGTATAATTTTTTCACCTGAAGTGGTCTTTCTTAATTCATAATAAACGTGTTTTCGATAAACTATCGCGGTTTATTGGACAATATATACCTTCTTGAGTTTCCAACTCAATGAGCTGTTTGGGAAAGGCTTGCCAGTTTTCCAGGTAATTGTCAAGTTTATAGGTCAGACAGCACTTCGACTTTTCGTACTGTCCGGCCAGTTTTGGACGTTTGTAGGCAGCTGTTTGAGCTTTGCTGCTTGCGTTGTGATGGTGGTGAAGTCCCTACGCCAGGTGCTGCAACATAGCTCTCTCCCGCAGCTGCCTGGTCCTCCGGTAAAGCTTACAATGCCGAAATGGCGACCGGGAGAAGCTTCAACGGCTTATTGCTTAGCCTCGCTTTAAAGCGAGTTCATGAACGTTCTTGTATAAGCTTTACGGGTGTTATTGAACCTTCCCTCCACAGTATGCGATTCCTTTCTGCTATCGGGTAGATCGTCCAGCCAATCATGTGTCGTTAATTTTCCATGGATGTTATCATAGTTGGTGACTTCATCATAGAAGATCTTTTTCGATGATGAATTACATCCTGTACAACTCATAATTAAAATTATTTTTCCTCACAGGGGTAGGGCTAATCTTAATTAAAGGAGGGTGTTGACGGTTTTTTCTGTATGACCGCTTACAATTAGAAATCTTTTTAATGTATAGTAAAACAGGTTGTAGGTAAGGGATGGGCGCCTTGGAAATAAATTGATGGTAATAAATTGTAACAGAAGTTTGGTAGATTGAAAATAATCTTTTATGTTTGCCATCAAGTTCAAGCCTTCCTTTTTTTAAAGGCGTTTGAATTATAAAGAAGAGGGGAGAGATTAGGCTCTGTGAACCTCTAGCAACCTGTGTTTGCAAGGTGCTAAAACCTAATCCGCATAAGCGGTGATTATAACTTAAAAACGCATGTTATGTATTACAAAAATTCCTACAACTTATTATTGCTTCAACCTGAAGAAAACTTCGGAGCGTTATCCTTTTCTTCTTTTGGTAATATGATGTGCCTGCCCATGTATATGCGCTAATTGCGCTTTATTCGTCCTTAATATCCCATACTATTGTTCATTAGTTAAATTGTTGTGGCATGCCATATTATGTATGTAAGTTTGGTGGTTCTAATTTGAAATCTTCATCTGATATTTTGAAGGTTGTTCGGGCAGTAACTAATTATAGTCCTCCTTTAATCGTTGTTGTGTCTGCATTTTATGGCGTAACGGATAAATTGAGTAGTATTACAAATTGTAAGGAGGGAGCGGCTATGTTAAGTGATAGGTACCTTCAGCAGCTCAAGCGTCTTAAATTTGCTGTTGCGCAGGAGCATATTACTGACCCGGTACTTTTTTCGGAGTTTGAGAACCGGATTGAAGCTCGATTTCGCAAGTTAGAGTACTTGATAACAGGCGCGCGCTATATAGGCGAAACGCCCGCCTTCCTGTATGATGAAATTGTAAGTTATGGCGAACGTTTTAGTTCCTTGCTGCTCACTTATATATTACGGCAGAAGGGTATCGAAGCACAAGAGGCGTTGCCCGAGGATATTGGGCTGTTAACCGATGGCGTGTATGGCAATGCTACAGTAAGCGTAAAAGGTAGCCAAAATTCTGTGTCGGATTATTTTGATGAGCCCGGAGTTTATATTGTGCCCGGGTTTTACGGTATTTCGGCCTATGGGAAGACAACTTTGCTGGGCCGTGGCGGGAGTGATTATACTGCTTCCGCCCTTGCAGCTTGTGTTGGAGCACAATGCGTCGACCTGTGGAAAGATGTGGATGGCTTCTGTTCCGCCGATCCCAGTACCGTTGAGGCTGTCGAAGCTATTCCGGAGTTAACCTATGCCGAGGCTGCAGAGTTGGCCTATTTTGGCTCAAAGATACTGCATCCACGAACCGTTGAACCGTTGCAAAAATGTGCCATTCCCTTGCATATCAGGTATATTCATGGGGATCTTTTGCATTATGCTACACGTGTATCAAGTGCCTCGGCTGTGGGCCCCTTGAGGATTAAGAGTATTACTTCCTCTAATCAAGTAGGATTAATTGAGTTGCAGGGCAACGGTGTAGGCATGAAACCCGGGGTACTTGCTAAAGCAACGCAAGCTTTGGAACAACACCGACTAAACATTAAATCGGTATATACTTCTCAAACCTCTATCCACTTACTTGTGGATTCAACCGACCTGACAATGGCATTTCAGGTATTGAGTAACCTTCCCTGGACAAGTGTGACAAATATTTCCCAACGGCACGACATTTCTTTAATTGCGGCTGTAGGCGAAGGTCTGGCTCACACTTATGGAATTGCCGGGATGCTCTTCGAAGCTGCAGGAAAGGCATGTGTAAACATTCAGTCCATTGTCTTTGGTGCCAGTAAGGTAGCCGTTTATTTCATCGTTGATAAAAAGGATAAAGATGCTATTGTTAAAGAAATTCACAACACTTTTTTTGTGCCAGCCTGATTTGTTGCTGTTTCATTGTCGACCCAGAGATGTGGGCTTTATGTGAAAGTCAGTGATCTTTCCGCATAAACAAATTATTTATCTTTAATACGAGCTATGATGAACAGAACTTATCATTTCGATACATTACAGATTCATGCAGGACATTCGCCCGACAGGGAGACAAATGCACGGGCAGTACCTATTTATCAAACAACTTCTTATGTATTTGATAGCGCCGAACATGGTGCCGATCTGTTTTCGCTGAAACAATTTGGCAATATTTATACCCGACTGATGAACCCTACAACCGATGTGCTGGAGAAGCGAGTGGCAGCCCTCGAAGGAGGGATTGGCGCTTTGGCTGTTGCTTCGGGACATTCGGCGCAGTTGTTAGCCCTTACTAACTTGTTGAAGCAGGGCGACAATTTTGTCTCTTCTCCCTATTTGTATGGGGGCACCTTTAATCAGTTTAAAGTAACCTTTAAGCAATTCGGTATTCAGGCAAAATTTGCTGAATCGGTTGAAGTAGTTGATTTTGAAACCTTGATTGATGAGCATACAAAGGCATTATATGTGGAAACCATAGGCAACCCCGGGTTTGCTATCCCCGATTTTGAGGCCTTAGCCGGGTTAGCCCATAAATATCGTTTGCCCCTTATAGTAGATAACACTTTTGCCGGTGCTGGTTATTTGTGCAAACCTATTGATTATGGTGCTGACCTGGTGGTGGCTTCTGCCACCAAATGGATTGGTGGGCATGGAACCTCCATGGGGGGTATCATTGTAGATAGCGGAAATTTTGATTGGGGGAATGGGACCTTTCCACAATTTACCGAACCCTCTGAAGGATACCATGGGTTGATCTACCATAAGCAATTCGGAAAGCTGGCTTTTCTTGTACGCGCCAGAGTTGAAGGGCTGCGTGATTTAGGGCCGGCGATTAGTCCGTTTAATTCCTTTTTGTTGCTCCAAGGCTTAGAGACGCTCTCACTACGCATGGAGCGTCACCAGGAAAACACGTTGTTGTTAGCTCGTTGGTTGGCAACGCATCCGGTAGTGGAAGAGGTATTCTATCCAGCCCTTCTATCACATCCTTATCATAAACGTGCGCAAAAGTATCTGAAAAAAGGAGCGGGAGGCGTGCTTGCATTCACCCTAAAAGGGGGAAGTCAGAGAGCTGAAAAAGTTGTAGAATCCCTTTCCTTGGTAAGTCACCTGGCAAATGTGGGCGATGCCCGAACCCTGATTATTCAGCCTGCAGCTACTACGCACCAACAACTTACTGCACGTGAGCAGGCGGCAGCGGGGGTTCTGCCTTCGCTTTTACGCGTGTCTGTCGGGCTGGAGCATATCGATGACATTCTTGCGGATTTTCAGCAAGCTTTCGAAAAAGTAAACTAACCGGGTGTGCGAGGGAGGGTTTGAACTAACCATATGTCCTCTTTATTCCTTCCTCCTTCGCCTCCCTTTTTAATTATATTATGAAGAAGCTGACAATTTCTGAATCGCTTACGCTTGAATGCGGCAATATCTTGCCCGGGTATGAAATTGCCTATCAAACCTGGGGGCAATTGAATGAACGGGGCGATAATGTAATTTGGGTGGCACATGCACTTACCGCCAATGCCGATGTGGCCGACTGGTGGCCGGGTATGGTGGGAGAAGGAAAACTTATGGATCCTTCGCAGTATTTTATTGTTTGTGCCAATATTTTAGGTTCTTGTTATGGAAGCACCGGGCCCTTGTCCAAGAATCCGCAAAATGGAAATGCCTGGTTTCGCACCTTTCCATTAATTACACCTCGCGATATGGTACAAGCCCACCAAGATTTGTGCGATTATTTGGGTATTCATACCATTGAGCTGTTAATTGGCGGATCCATTGGTGGTTTTCAGGCGCTTGAGTGGGCTATTCAGGAACCCGCGCGGATTCGGCATCTGGTGGTGTTGGCTGCCAGTGCTTATACCTCATCGTGGGTAATTGCATTTAATGAGGCTCAGCGTATGGCTATTGAAGCCGATGCTTCTTTTTTTCAAGATATACCCCGCGGCGGTCTTTCAGGTATGGAAGCAGCGCGTGCTGTGGCCTTGTTAAGCTACCGGAATGGGCCAACCTATAATCATTCCCAGCCTTTGATGGAGGAGCAATTGGAAAAACAGCCTGCCTGTTCTTATCAGCGCTATCAAGGGGCAAAACTTGCAAAACGCTTCAATGCCTATTCGTACCACCTTCTTACGCGGGCCATGGATAGCCATCATGTGGGACGCGGGCGGGGTGGAGTTGAAAAGGCTCTGGAAAAGATAAAAGCAAAAACCCTGGTAATGGGAATGGATACGGATTGGATCTTCCCGACTGAGGAGCAAAAGTTTTTGGCCACTTATATTCCAGAGGCGATATATGCAGAGATTCATTCAGCTTATGGACATGACGGATTTCTTATCGAAGTCCCCGAGATTTCACAACAGATAAAAAAATTCATCAATAATGGAAAAACGAACTAAATTAACCATTGGTCTTTTTGGCTTTGGTGTAGTTGGCGAAGGGTTGTACCATGTTTTGGAAAACAGCAAAACTGTGGATGCAACCGTAAAAAGAATTTGCGTAAAGCAACAAAATAAAAAACGGTCGCTATCCGCTGAGTTTTTTACCTATCAGCCTTCCGAAGTGTTGGAGGATGCATCCATTAACCTGGTGGTGGAGCTGATAGATAATGCCGAGGAAGCTTATGTTCTTGTGAAGCAGGCATTAGAGAAAGGGAAGAGTGTGGTTTCAGGCAATAAGAAGATGTTGGCCTCGCATCTTCCCGAATTAATTGAATTACAACAACAAAACAACGTTGCACTTTTATATGATGCTTCCGCTTGCGGAAGTATTCCGGTTATCCGGAATATCGAGGAGTATTATGATAACGATTTGCTGACTTCTTTAACGGGTATTTTAAACGGATCGTCCAACTACATTCTCTCGCGCATATTCTCCAATGGCGCCGACTATCGTGAAGTACTGCGTGAAGCTCAGGAACTGGGTTTTGCCGAAAGCAACCCGGTGTTCGATGTGGAAGGATTCGACTCGTTGTATAAATTGGTAATTCTGGCTTTGCATGCCCTGGGGACCTACGTGCCACCCGAAGGGGTCTTTAATTATGGTATCTCTTCCATCAATGATTGTGATGTTAAGTTTGCACGGGAAAAAGGGTTTAAAATAAAGTTGGTAGCGCAACTGGTAAAGCTTACTGGCGATCGGTTTACGATTTTTGTATTACCGAAATTGGTAACTCCTGAAGAGTATATCTATAATGTGGAAGATGAGTATAATGGTGTTGTGATTGAAGGGCAGTTCTACGAGAAGCAATTTATGTTTGGTAAGGGGGCAGGTGCGCTGCCTACCGGGTCGGCTGTTTTGAGCGACATTACTGCCTGCAGTCATCACTACAGGTACGAGTATAAAAAGCAAACCTACTTTCAACCTTTAACTTATACTACCGATGTGGCCATACAGGTGTATCTGCGTTATGAGTCTCTGGTTGATTTCAGTCACTTTGCCTTTGAGAAGATCACCGAGAAGTATGCAGGTGAGGAGTGTAACTATGTGGTAGGTGAGATCTTGCTGTCGAATCTCTTGAAAATACGCTCCCTATTGCCTAAATTAAATGTGTTTCTGGCTTTTAAATCAGTAGAGCAATGAAGCAGGCAAAATACATAAAGCAACAGTTACAAACTCTGATGCAAGAACAAGTGCTCCTGCTTGATGGCGCTATGGGTACCCAAATTCAAATTCGGGAACTGGAAGAAGAACACTATCGTGGGCGGCATTTTACTGCCTGGACTGATGAGTTAAAGGGAAATCATGATCTGCTTTCTATTACCTCTCCGCAAGTGGTAAAGCAAATTTATGGCGAATATCTGGAAGCCGGAGCCAATTTAATCGAAACCAATACCTTTAATGCCAATGCCATTTCGCAAGCCGACTATGGAACACAGGCGTATGTTTATGAAATGAATAAAGCCGCTGCAGTGCTTGCTCGTGAGGCCATTGAAGCGCTATCACCTCTCCAGTTGGATATTCCCCGGTTTGTTGTGGGTGTTTTGGGCCCAACCAATCGCACGGCTAGTATGTCGCCCGATGTGGAGCATCCTGCTTATCGAACTGTGAGCTTCGATGAATTGGCAGCGGCCTATTCCGAACAGCTGCAAGGGCTATATGATGGGGGAGTAGATGTTGTGCTCGTGGAGACGGTATTCGATACCTTGAATTGCAAGGCTGCTTTATTTGCTATTCAGCAATTTAATGAGGAAAAAAAGGCTGATCTGCCTGTAATGGTTTCCGGTACTATTACCGATCCCAGTGGGCGAACGCTCATAGGACAGACTCTGGAGGCTTTTTATGCTTCCGTGACGCATGTCGATTTGTTGTCGGTGGGGTTGAATTGTGCCTTTGGTGCCAGTCAGCTTTATGAGTTTGTGCACACATTAAATGAAATAAGCCGATTCCCCATTAGTGTACATCCAAACGCCGGACTCCCCAATCAATTTGGGAACTACGATCAGTCGGCACAGGAGATGGGGCGCCTGGTGAAAAAATACCTCGATCATCGGCTTGTTAATATTGTCGGGGGTTGTTGCGGTACTACGCCAAAACACATTGAAGTGTTGCGGTCGATAGTCGATGGCGCTGCCCCGCGTCCGCTGGCAAATCGCCCTCAATTACTTACACTCGCAGGGCTGGAACCGCTGGATGTGACTCCTGAAATGAATTTTATAAACATTGGTGAACGTACAAATGTAGCTGGCTCGCGGAAATTTGCCCGACTTATTCGGGAAGATCGCTATGAAGAGGCTTTGGCCGTGGCTCAACACCAAATTGAAAATGGGGCGCAGGTGATTGATGTGTGTATGGACGATGCTATGCTCAACTCCCCTGAAACGATGCGTACATTTCTGCGCTACATTCAGTCGGAACCTGATGTGGCCCGTGTACCCCTTATGATTGATAGTTCTCACTGGCCAACTATTCAGGCAGGAGTGAAATGTGTTGCAGGAAAACCCATTGTAAACTCCATTAGCCTGAAAGATGGCGAGGCCGAATTTATCCATCGTGCACGTTGGTTAAGAAAAATGGGAGCTGCTGTTGTTGTGATGCTATTTGATGAGCACGGACAAGCTACTGATTACGAGGACAGAATTCGGATTGCCAGACGTTCTTATGAGTTGTTGAACCACCGGATAGGCTTCCCGCCTTGCGATATTATATTCGACCCTAATGTGTTGGCTGTGGCTACAGGTATGCCCGAACACAACAATTATGCAGTGGACTTTATAAAGGCTACTCGGTGGATTAAAGAAAATCTTCCCGGTGTAAAAGTAAGTGGAGGCATTAGTAATCTCTCTTTTGCTTTTCGTGGGAACAATGCCGTGCGGGAAGCTATGCATGCCGTGTTTTTATACCATGCCATTCAGGCTGGTTTGGATATGGGTATTGTGAATACTGCTTTATTGGAGGTTTATGATCAAGTAGAACCCGCTTTGCGAAAACTTGCCGAAGATGTGGTTTTAAATCGGCGGCGTAATGCTACCGAGCGCATGATTGGCTATGCCCACCTAAAAAAAGAGGCGAAAACGGAACAGGTAAAAGTTCATAAGTGGCGGAATGAACCCATAAATGAGCGAATTACCTACGCCTTGATTAAAGGTATAGATACTTATATTCTTCCCGATGCCGAGGAAGCACGCCAGCATTATGCTTCTGTTTTGGAGATAATCGAAGGCCCGTTGATGAACGGGATGGATACCGTTGGCGAGCGTTTTGGGCAGGGAAAGATGTTCTTGCCCCAGGTTGTAAAATCAGCACGGGTGATGAAAAAGGCAGTTGCCTATTTGCAACCATTTTTAGAGGAAGAATTAAAGCATAGTGGTGCCACTTCTTCAGCCGGAAAAATATTGTTAGCTACAGTGAAAGGCGATGTCCATGACATTGGAAAGAATATCGTGAAGGTGGTGCTGGCTTGTAATAATTATGAGATAATTGATTTAGGTGTAATGGTTTCTGCTGCTAAAATTTTGGAGGTAGCTGTCACTGAACAAGTAGATATTATTGGTTTGAGCGGATTGATAACACCCTCGCTACACGAGATGGAACATGTTGCTGAACAGCTGGATGAATCGAACTTTCAGGTTCCTTTACTTATTGGTGGAGCAACTACCTCCAAAGAGCATACGGCGATAAAAATTGCCCCCCACTACCAACAACCTGTGATTCACGTGCCCGATGCTTCACAAAGTGTGGGTGTGGTCAGTGCACTGTTGAGCAATGCCCGGAAGGCCGATTTTGTTGCCAGAGAGCAGCAAAAAACCGAAGACTTATGTGCGCGCTATTTTTCACAAAAACCGATTTACAGTTATCGTTCGTTGGCAGAGGCTCGTGCAAATCCGGTAAGGTTGCGCACCTTATCTGATGAACGTTATATCCCCTCGTTCACCGGTAAAAGAATCATTCGAAACAATACCATACAGCAACTTCGGCCCTATATCGACTGGACCTTCTTTTTTTATGCATGGGAATTACGGGGAAAGTATCCTGCTATTTTTAAAGATGTGGTTATGGGACAACAAGCCCGTGAATTGTACAACGATGCTAATGCCCTGCTCGATAAAATGGAGCAGGAGCAACTCGTTGGGATGGAGGCACAGGTGGCCTTCTATCCGGTAGAGCCTCACGGTGATGATATAGAGGTCTTTACTGATCAGGAAACAGAAAAGCCTTTTTGCACTTTTTATTGTTTACGCGCACAAAAAAGAGAAGAAGAGAAGCCTAATAAGTGCCTCAGCGATTTTATTATGTCAAAGGAGGCGCTTGGACGGCGCGATTATATGGGTTTCTTTGCTGTTACTGCCGGCATTGGGACCGATGAGCTGGCAAAAAAATGGGAGGCTGAAGGCGATGACTACCAGGCGTTGATGTTAAAAATACTTTCGGACCGTTTGGCCGAAGCCTATGCCGAATACTTGCATGAATGGGTGCGTAAGGAATTGTGGGGCTATGCTTCCAATGAGCAGGTGTCGATTGATGACATGCTTAAAGAGCGCTACCAGGGCATTCGTCCTGCTGTGGGGTATCCTTCGTTACCTGATCATAGCGAAAAACAGACGCTATTTCAGCTTCTCGATCCGGACGGAGAAGGTGCCATTCAGCTCACTGAAACCTACATGATGCAACCTGCTGCTTCGGTTTCGGGCTATTACTTTGCACACCCCCAGGCCTGCTATTTTGATGTGGGCAAATTAGAGGCTGATCAGATTGCCGATTATGCTCAACGGAAAGGGATTCGGCCGAAAATGGCTGAACATTTACTACTCAAAAACCTGAAACAGTAAGTTATGGCTGAAAAAGTTATTGATATATTGACTGGCTCTAAGAAGAGCCTGTTTACCTTTGAGCTCTTGCCACCCCTTAAAGGACATACTATTGAGGAAATTTACTCCGCCATTGATCCTTTGATGGCGTATGAACCCGCTTACATCAATGTCACCTATCATCAGCAGGAAACTGAATATCATGAGCGTCCTGACGGATTGCTGGAGCGACGAATCGTCCGAAAGCGACCGGGAACCGTGGCGCTTGCCGCAGCTATTAAATACCGCTACCAAACCCCGGTGGTGCCGCATCTGATTTGCGGGGGCTTTACCCGGGAAGAGACCGAAGATGCCCTTATCGATTTGCATTTTTTAGGCATACGGAATGTATTGGTTTTGCGTGGCGACCCGCATAAAGGTGTGCGACGTTTTACACCCGAACCAGGCGGTCATGCTCACGCGGCTGAATTGGTTAATCAAGTAAAAAAAATGAATAACGGAGGTTATCTGCATGACTTGGAAAATGCCTCGCCCACCGATTTTTGTATTGGTGTTGCGGGTTACCCCGAGAAACATATGGAGGCTGCCAATATGAAACTCGATTTGGCCTACCTAAAGCAAAAAGTGGATAAGGGAGCTGATTATATCGTGACGCAGATGTTTTTTGATAATGCACGTTTTTTCTCTTTTGTGGAGGCTTGTCGGCAAATGGGAATCAAAGTGCCGATATTGCCTGGCATAAAGCCTATATCTGCATTGTCGGATCTTCGGTTATTGCCTCAAACCTTTGCTGTGGATCTTCCCGAAGCCTTAGTAAAAGAGATACAAAAATGTAAAACCACTAAGCAAGTACGACAGGTTGGTGTGGAGTGGTCCATAATGCAGTCGAAAGAGCTGGTGGCATCAGGCGTGCCAGGTGTACATTACTATTCATTGGGACAGTCGGACAATATTCAGCAGATAGCAAGTGCTGTATTTTAACTTCAATGATTGATGAATAAGTTCGTTTAAAGGTTTTGGGGAAAGAGAAAGAGGAGGATGAAAATTTCAGTTCGATAGGTCTCTTTTGATGCATTTTATTTCCATTAATTCAATATCTTTGCAGATCTGAGAAATATTGAATTATGGAGTACATGGAGCATATCAGGAATTTTAGCATTATTGCCCACATTGACCATGGCAAGAGCACTTTGGCCGATCGATTGTTGCAATTTACCAAATCGGTCGACGACAGAGAGTACCAGGATCAGATGCTGGACGATATGGATTTGGAAAGAGAGCGGGGCATTACCATAAAAAGCCATGCCATACAAATGCTGCATGCCCACAAGGGGAAAGATTATGTGTTGAACTTGATTGATACCCCGGGCCACGTGGATTTCTCCTATGAGGTATCGCGTTCAATAAAAGCCTGTGAAGGAGCCTTGTTGTTGGTAGATGCTACACAGGGCGTACAGGCGCAGACCATTTCCAATGTTTTTCTGGCCCTGGAGCACGATTTGGAAATTATTCCGGTATTGAATAAGATTGATCTGGATGCTGCTATGCCCGAAGAGGTATCAGACCAAATTGTTGAGCTTATTGGGTGCGAGCACAAAGATATATTAGCTGCCAGCGGAAAAACCGGAGAAGGCGTAGAAGAGATATTGGCTCGCATTATAGAGACGGTTCCACCTCCCAAAGGCGACCCAAAAGCTCCGTTGCAAGCGTTGATTTTTGATTCGGTGTATAATAATTACCGGGGCATAGAAGCATATTTTAAAATTTTTAATGGCACACTGAGAAAAGGCGATAAGGTAAAGTTTGTTAATACAGGCAAAGCATACGACGCCGACGAAATTGGCGTGCTAAAGTTGAGTCAGGAATCCCGAAAACAACTTTCGGCAGGGGATGTGGGGTATATTATCTCTGGTATTAAAACTTCGGCCGAGGTGAAAGTAGGCGATACCATTACCCATGTGGAACGACCCTGCGAAAAGGCTATCCCTGGTTATGAAGAGGTTAAACCCATGGTGTTTGCCGGTGTTTATCCTGTTGATGCCGATGATTATGAGGATTTGCGCGCCTCCATGGAGAAGTTGCAGCTAAATGATGCCTCCCTTACGTTTGAACCGGAGTCGTCAGCGGCACTGGGCTTTGGTTTCCGTTGCGGATTTTTGGGGCTATTGCATATGGAGATTATTCAGGAGCGCTTGGATCGTGAGTTTGATATGGACGTAATTACTACGGTTCCCAATGTGTCGTATAAAGTGTATACAAAGCAGAAGGAGTTGGTTGAAGTCCACAACCCTTCGGGACTACCCGATGTTACGCACATCGACCATATTGAGGAGCCCTACATTCATGCACAAATCATTTCGAAGAGTGACTTTATCGGACCTATTATGAAGCTGTGTCTCGATAAGCGGGGAACCATGAAAAATCAGCTCTATTTGCCTAATAATCGTGTTGAGGTTACTTTTGACATGCCTTTGGCTGAGATTGTGTTCGATTTTTACGATAAATTGAAAAGCATCTCAAAAGGCTATGCTTCGTTTGACTATTATCAAACCAACTATAAATCCGCAAAGCTTATCCGTTTGGATATCCTGCTTAATGGCGAGATGGTGGATGCACTGTCTACGCTTATTCATGTGGATCATGCCCACTCTTTTGGCCGCCGTATATGCGAAAAATTGAAAGAGTTAATTCCACGTCAACAATTTGATATTGCCATACAGGCCGCCATAGGTGCAAAAATTGTGGCTCGTGAAACAGTTAAGGCTGTACGTAAGGATGTTACAGCTAAATGTTACGGGGGCGATATTACCCGTAAACGAAAGCTGTTGGAAAAGCAGAAAAAGGGGAAGAAACGTATGCGTCAGGTAGGGAATGTGGAAGTACCGCAAACCGCCTTTCTGGCAGTATTAAAATTAGATTAGAAAAATACCTTCGATATTACAACAAACCCCGGCATTTTGCCGGGGTTTGTTGTTTGGCATAACCGGGTTTTCATAAACCAATTGAAGTCATAAAGGCTTTTGTCTCGGGGCTACGGCCCAGAAATTGTTCTACAATGTCCTGTTCCTCTATCGAAGAGCCTTTTGCCAGCACTTCGCGGCGGAGTTTTTGTCCGGCACGGGTCGAGAGCAACCCCTCTTTTTTTAGCTCCTGAAACATATCCTCGGCATATACTTTTGCCCATAAATATCCGTAGTAGCCGGCAGCATACCCCACAAGGTGTCCAAAACCGGCCTCGAAATGCGTACCCTCCTGGAACGGATAGAGCGTAATTTCCTCCTGTAATTGTTTAACTACTTCGTGAACCGGCTTGTCCTTGATTTGTGGATAGTTGTCGTGTAACGTCATATCGAGGGTTCCATAGAAAATTTGCTGTAAGGTTTGCAGACCTGAATCGATGTTGCGTGCTTCCAATACCTTGTTGAATAGTTGTTCGGGCAATACCTCGCCTGTTTGGTAATGTTTTGCAAACAGGGCAACACTCTCGTATTCCCACGCCCAGTTTTCGAATATTTGCGAAGGCATCTCCACAAAGTCGCGCGCTACATTTGTGCCCGCCTGCATAGCCAGTGGAGCTTCGGTGAGCAAATCGTGCATCAGGTGCCCAAACTCGTGAAAGAGGGTTACTACATCGGTGTGTTGTAATAACGAGGGTTTTGTTTTGGTAGGTGAGGGAAAGTTGCAAACCAATGCTGCCGAGGGCTTTTGATAGCCCGTAGCCGTAGATCTTCCCGGAACCAATGTGAAGCAAGCCGCATGATTGTACTTTCCTTTACGAGGAAACAAATCCAGGTAAAAACGGGCTTTTATCTCATCCTGTTCATGGATCTCCCAGGCCTCCACAGAATCTTCCCAAACCGGCTGATTCTTGGCAGGCTTAAAGTGTACACCGTAAAGTTTTGCAGCTATGTGGAACAGCCCCTCTTTTACCCGGTTTAACGGAAAGTAAGTCTTCAGCTCCTCCTGGTTGATGTGGTATTGGGTTTTGCGCAACTGAGTGGTGTAATAAGCCGCCTGCCAGCTCTCAATTACTTCAGGAGCTGAGGGCATATCGGCTTTTTTTATCTTTAGCAGGTTTTGGTAATCGACTTTTGCCTTTTCCTTAACATCTTCTTTGAGCTTATTTTCAAAGTCCCATACTTGTTTTGGTGTTTTTGCCATGCGGTCGGTAAGCTGATATTCTGCAAACGATCGGAATCCAAGTCGTTTTGCCAGCGCTTCGCGTTTCTCCAGTATGGTCTTTAGCAACGTGCGGTTTTTATCGGCTGCAATGTTCTTGAATGAGGCTTGCAAGCGTCGGCGTGCATTGTCATTTACCGCGTTTTTCATAAAAGGAAAGTAAGAGGGGTAGGATAAAGGAATCTTGTAGGTGCCTTTATCGGTTTTATGTTGTTCTTTAAAATCCTCGGGCAGGCCTTCCATCTCTTCTTTGGTAAGCTCCAGCGACTCGTCGTGCGCACCGATGTTGGCCGTGAACTGTACCCCCAGCTCCGATAATTGGTTCATTAGGTTACGTACTTCCAGTTGCTTTTCCTCCGGCAGATTCAATCCGTTCTTTTCGAAGTGCTGCAGGATCTCTTTAATAAATTTGTCTTCGTAAACTTTTCTTTCGGTTTCAGGAAAGTGTTTGTTAAGATCCTGAAATCGCTTATAAAGATTCTTATCCAGGAAAATCTCATTAAAAAACTGACCCAAAAGAGCAGCTTCTTGCTGTCCCTCTTTTTGCAGCATTTCGTTTGGATGTGTGTAGGCCATTAGCGATACGGCTGAACTAACTGCAATTGCCTCGCTCATTTGCTCGTCAAAAGGGTAGAGCGTATTTTTAGCAGTTGGGGAGGTGGGGTTTTCGGTAATTTCTTGTATGGTTCTTTTTACCTGCTCTCTTGTTTTTGTGGCAAGGGAGGTTAAATCGCCCTCTTTATAAGAGTCAAAAGGGATGATGGTATCGTTGTCTGTAATAAAAATATGCATGGTATAATAATTTTTTTCATTCATCTGCAAAAGTAATAGTTCTTACTATAGTCAGTACTGTTTTAACCCTTTTGGAAAGATTTTGTTTTACG
Source organism: Bacteroidales bacterium (assembly GCA_046482855.1). Taxonomy (GTDB): domain Bacteria; phylum Bacteroidota; class Bacteroidia; order Bacteroidales; family UBA12077; genus CAYVSF01. Next base: position 25,691 of record JAWOEH010000061.1, read on the forward strand.
TATCGATTGTTCCTGAAAAGCGGAATAGCATCTGTTCCCCCAGTAAGAGATGAGAAAAAATATGAGGCAAAGAATTATAGAAAGCAGAAAATTTGTTATTTTGTGAAATAAGTTCATGTTTGGAGGGAACTTTCATAGTCAAGAACCTCCTGAAAAATTTTACAATAGTATTCAAGATGAATGAATGGCTGGCACGATTACAGCGTTTTTACCGACTCTGGCACCTCGGGTATTTGCAAGACCAAAGAGGAATTATTCACCGTTACGAAAGAGAAAAGAAAAATTGGGATATGCATATCGAAAAATGCAAGTCCTTTATACTTCGCTGTGCCGACTCAAAGCAGAAAGGACATGCTGTGGTACTGGGCAGTGGTTGGCTATTGGATGTGCCTCTAAAGGAGCTTTCCCAAGAGTTTGAAAAGGTCACATTGGTTGATATTTTCCATCCCGCGGAGGCGAAACGAAAAATCGCACAATATGCAAATGTACAGTATATTGAAGAAGATATTACCGGAGGTATGATAGAAGCCGTAGCAGGTTTGGAAGTGTCTGCCAAAAAGAAGCCTGCTCTTTTAAGTGTGTTACAGCCTTATTCCTATGAACTACCCGCTGATGCCGATTACGTGGTTTCGTTAAATGTTCTCAATCAATTGGACATGCTATTGATTGAGTATTTGGAGAAGTATATGAAATTGCCCCCCGGGCAAAAGATGCGACTTTCGGAATTTATTCAGAAACGCCATATTGAAATATTACCCAGGGACAAATCCTGCCTTATTAGCGACGTGGAGGAGGAGCTGCTCGATGAAGACAATAAGCTTGCAGGCACTCACCCGCTGGTATATGCCAGCCTTCCGGAGGGCAAACGTACGGCTCAATGGAAATGGGTGTTCGATACCCAGTATATGTATAATTCTCATTTTAAGACCACTTTCCAGGTAAAAGCAGTTGAATTTTAACCTTTCGATTTTCTGGTGCCTGCAGAATTTGTTGTTTATTTGTCCTGTGATTGAAAAAAGAATCTTATGAAACTAACAAATCCTGTTAAAAAAGTTGCTGCAATCCATGATCTATCAGGTTTTGGACGGGCCTCATTAACGGTAGTAATTCCCATCTTATCACGGATGGGTATTCAAGTGTGTCCTTTGCCTACGGCTGTGCTCTCTACGCATAGCAAGTTTAAGGATTTCCATTTTGTCGATCTTACCGAGGAGTTACAACCCATGATTGACCACTGGAAAGGACTAGATTTGCAGTTTGATGCTATTTATTCCGGTTTTTTGGGATCTCACAAGCAAATTGAGATCGTTAAACAGTTTATTCACGATTTTCGAAACGAGGATCAAAAGGTCATTGTGGATCCTGTTTTTGGGGATAACGGTAAGATCTACGGACCTTTGAGTAAGGTACATGTAGAGGAGATGAAATCCTTAATAGAGCATGCCGATATTATTACACCCAACCTTACCGAAGCTGCTTTTTTGCTGGATGAGCAGTTTCCCGAACATATTGAACAGGAAGAGATAAAGGAGTGGATCCGTCGATTGTCCGCTAAGGGTCCCAAAGTAGTTATTGTTACCAGTGTACATATGAACAGCCACAAAGGGCAAACTGCTGTTGTGGCCTATAACCGTCACGACGATAGGTTTTGGCGTGTTGCCTGTAATTATCTGCCGGCCGAATATCCTGGAACCGGCGATGCTTTTGCCAGTGTTATTACCGGAGCCCTGTTGCAGGGCGACAGCCTCCCCATTGCCATCGACCGGGCTGTGCAATTTACCAGTATGGGCGTACGGGCTACGTTTGGCTATGAATACAACAGCGTGGAGGGAATTATGCTTGAGCGTGTTCTCAATCAGTTAGATGCCCCGCCACAATCGATGAGCTATGAACTTATTTAAATGTCAGGAGTTGTGTTAGTAAAGATAAAATGATGCGTGTGGTAGTAACCGATTTGGACGGAACATTATTGCGGGATGATAAAACAGTAAGTGACCAGGATTTGGCTACGCTTGAAAACCTTGGTCGTCAAGGGGTCATTCGGGCGGCTGCCACCGGGCGCAATTTGCTGTCGGCGCAACACGTTTTGAGTGAGGATTTCCCCATTGATTACCTGATATTTAGTTCCGGAGCCGGAGTTATGGACTGGAAGCGTCGACACCTATTGGCTTCGCACTTTTTGCCCAAGGAGTACGTTGAACGCATCGCTCGATTGTTGATTCAGTACAACATCGATTTTATGATTCATGAGATCATTCCGGATAATCATCGGTTTGTCTATTACAAAAGCAACCATCCACTCCCCGATTTTTTTCGCCGTAAAGCCATATACAAAGCTTATGCCCGTCCGCTTAATCTTCAAGGTCATTATGAGCATGCTTGTCAGTTGGTTGCCATTTTTCCCAATGAGCTCGACTTTTTTATGGAGATAAAACACAAACTCCATGGTGTAAAGGTTATCCGGGCTACCAGTCCCTTGGATGGGACTAGCATTTGGATGGAGATATTTCCACAGCACGTTTCTAAAGCCGGAGGGGTACAAATGCTATGCGATCGATACAAATTTGTTGCTGAGGATGTGGTTTGTATCGGGAACGATTATAATGACATTGATATGTTAGAGTGGTGTCCTAATAGTTATGTTGTGGCAAATGCGCCACGCGATTTGCGGCAACGTTTTCAGGTGTGTGCCAGCAATCAGTTAAGTGGAGTGAGCGATGCAGTGAATCAGCATCAGCAATTCACCGCATCGTAATTTTCTGCTTATTCTTCCTGGTTCTCAAAGAAAGCTTCCTGCCCGGGGTAGTATAAATCCCGTTTGGCTAGCTCTTGTGGAAACAGAAAGTAGCGAATCTTTCCTTCGGAACATAGCTCATTTTTGTGGTTAAAAATTTGTGTCTCGATGGTGGCTATTCTCCGGTTTTTTTCTGTAAGCTTTGCCTTAACCAGTATGGGGCCTTTGTTGGTATATACTTTGTTTTTGTAACGTACGGTAAGATCTGCCGTCATTCCCGATGTGCCGGTTTGGGTGTAAACCACCCAGGAGGCAATTTCGTCCATAATGGTGGACTGGATTCCGCCGTGAAGAATGTTTCCATAGCCTTGATAGTAATCCATGGGATTCCATTGGGAGATAATGAATTCACCATCCTGTTGGAATTTCATCTTTAAACCCACCGGGTTATCCGGGCTACAGCCGAAACAGTTATAGCCGGGTCTGTGACGAAAGGGATTTTGCAGGTTTTTTTTCATGCTCCAATTGGGTTAATATTCAAATTGACGGCCGGTAATGGCAGCAACGGGAATTTTGATAACCATGATGTTGTCCACTGCTGGTTTTGAATACTTGAATTCTTTGTCGGAATAGTTTTTCATCATAATACTTAATCCCTTCATTTTCTCCTCTTCGTCTTCAAGAAGAATTGCCTGGCCATGAATCTGAACACTTCGGTAAGCCATTCGCCATGAACAGGCCACCTGTTCGTGACGTGCAAAAAGTTTTTGATCAGCGTTAAAGGCTATACATACATTGTTGTTACGCTTCAATACCTCCAGTTTTTTGCCCTCTTTTGCGCAATGGAGCCATACGGTTTGATCTTCATACCCAAAATTGAATGCCAACACATAGGGCTCATCGCCGTCAACCATGCCTACATGGCAGATGTCGCATCGCTTGATGATCTCTTCAAGTTCATTCAAATCAACGATATCCTGTATCGCTTTGTCTCGTACTGTTGCCATAGTTTTTTGTTTTAAAAATACAAAATTGTGCAGGTCGAAACCCTTTGCAGGAGCATTACTTTTCAACAGTTTCGGTAATCACCCGATCCATAGGAATATCGTAGGCATCTGTTGGAACTTCCGCTATGAGTTGCACATCGAAGCATACGCCCACTTTTAGTGCGTGTGTTGATTTCAGGAGTTTATCGTAGTAAGCTTTTCCTCGTCCAAGGCGATTTAGGTAAGGATCAAAAGCTACGCCGGGGACAATGATCAAATCAATGCTACTGGGATCGGGCTCAATCGGTCCCGTAGGTTCATAAATACCAAATACAGGCTCCGGCTTCATATCCTGCATGCCCGTAAAGGAACGCAGTTCCAATACATCCCCTTTTACCACAGGCAGAATCATTGATTTATCTTTGGCCCATCGTTTAACAAAATCGTGAGTAGCTACTTCGTCGGGCAACGACCAATAGGCCATGATTTTTCTGGCCTTTTGAAAAGCTTCCATTTGCTCAACTTTTTGGAAAATAGCTGTCGAACGAGCTTTTTTTTCCTGTTGTGAAAGCTGCTTTTTCGCCTCTTTTATTTGCTGGCGTATAACTTTTTTTTGTTTGTTAATCATGACTATGAAACAATGAGCTTATACCCTTTTCCGTGAATATTTAAGATTTGTATAGAGGAGTCTGCCCTTAGGTATTTTCTTAGCTTTGTGATATATACATCCATGCTTCGCGCATTAAAATAGCTGTCCTCGGACCAGATTTGCTTCAGGGCGTAATTACGTTCCAATAAATCGTTTTTGTGCTCGCACAGGAGTTTTAGCAACTCATTTTCTTTCGTGGTAAGTTTCTGCTCAGTGCCATCGTAAAGGAGGATTTGCTTCTGCGCATCGAAAGTGAAATCACCAATTTCAAACATCCATTGTTCTTGCTCGGAGGATTTATTTCCGGTTCGGCGCAAAATGGCCTGCATTCGGAATAACAATTCTTCCATACTGAAAGGTTTTGTCATGTAGTCATCGGCACCTAATGAAAAGCCTTCCAGAATGTCTTCCTTCATGGATTTGGCTGTTAAGAAAAGAAAGGGAACCGTAGTATTTTCTTTCCGGATGTTTTTGGCTAATGTAAACCCATCCATTTTGGGCATCATCACATCCAATATGCATAAATCATATTTGTCCTTATCAAAGCCTTTAAGGGCTTCTTCGCCATCTTTGAATAATGCGGTCTCATAGCCCTTTGCAGTAAGGTATTCACGCAAGAGCATGCCCAGGTTTTCATCATCCTCGGCCAATAAAATCTTGGCTTTAGTTTCTTCCATTTTCGGTTAAGTTTATGGGTATGTAGATACTAAATGTACTTCCTTTTTTGTATTCGCTTGCAATCGTTACTTTCCCACCATGTGCTTCAGCAATTTTTTTAACATAACTCAGCCCCAGTCCAAAACCTTTAACGTCATGAACATTGCCGGTGGAAACCCGGTAGAATTGATCGAATACCCGTTTTTGGTCGGATCGTTTTATGCCCACACCACTATCCGTTACCGATACAATAACAAAAGAACCATTTTGGCGGGTTTTTATTGCAATTTCGGGTTTATCTTTTGAATATTTAAGTGCATTGTCCAATAAATTTAATAAGATATTGGTAAAGTGCACTTCGTCAATCCATACGGTTGATTTTTTTGCCTCCAGTTGAGTTGTTATATTTCCATCGCGTTGCTGTATCTGAATATGAAAATTCTTAGCTACGTTATCAATTACCTGATGTATGTCAATTTCCTTGCGTTTAAGTTTAATTTCCCCTTGTTCTAAAAGTGCCGTCTTTAGCACTTTTTCTACCTGGTAACTTAGTCGCTTACTTTCCTCTTCAATAATAGAGGAAATATGGCCTACGTTTTTGTGCTCTATGGGTATGCTTTTGTCTTTTAACATCTGCGATGCTAATGAAATAGTGGATATGGGCGTTTTTAATTCATGGGTCATGTTATTTACAAAATCGTTCTTAATTTGAGATAGTCTCTTTTGCTTGAACATAATGTGTATCGTGGTAAAAAATCCCCCCAGGATTATGAGCATAAGAATAATAGAGGAGATGGAAAGATACCCGGTTGTTCTGATAATGTAATTTTGCTCTTCGGGAAAATAGATGTTCAGGTAATTATCTTTGGCAAATACATCATTTGGGAAAAGTTGCGAGCTAAAGAAGTGGTTGCTGCTATGGTGCTCATAGTTTTCCGTTGCAAAAATGATGCTATCGGCTCTGTGTGTAACTGCAAATTCGTAATCCAGGTTAACACCTCTGGCTACCAGCTCTCGATGAATAATCGTATCAAGGGTTTCCAAATCGATCCGTTCAATTAAATCAATATCTACCTGGATGAGTTTGTTGACGATGTTTTCAACGAATACACGTTTGTTGGTAAGTTTTTCCAGAAACTCAGGGTTGCTAATGGATTGTGTATTAAGTAATTTTTCTTGATTCTCTTTATTGAGTACAAAGTTTTGTTTTGTGTTTAATCGCATTGAGGTGTTTCCCACGAAATTGAGCTCGTTCAAAATGGCCAATGAATCAGGATTAGTAAACCGGAATACTTCCTTATCCCAATCTACAATACGATATCCGTAAAGATTTTGCTGGGTTTTGTTGATTTGATAGTTAACACTTGTATTGCCTCTTTTGCTTGACTCATAGGGTTCCACTTCGTTCACCATCATGTATACCATTTCCCGCTGCTCAACTTCTTGTACAATATTAAACAGGCTTTTATTAATTAACTGATTGAACTGTTTCTCATTTAGCTCAATGGCGTTCTTTATCCAGTTAAACTGAATGAGAATAAAACCTGCCAAAGTGAGAGATAAAATGATAGTAACTGCCCAAAGGGTTTTGTTTTTCATAAAAAAGTTGTATTTTTGCACCCTTAAAATATGGCTTTTTAGGGTTGCTAAATATGCTGTAACAAAGATAAACAGTGGGATTAGAGAAGCTTTATCTTTAACAATATTTAACATTGCTTTAATCTACTTAACGGCTTTTTCCTGTAGGTTTGCAATGCAAGAATAAGTAAGAATCGTTTTTTATAGGTTTAAATTTTAGGGTTTAAGGGAAAAAAGAGCTGCTTCCGTTGGGAGCGGCTCTTTTTGATTAACAACTTGCTTAAAAGCTCCAATCAAAAGAAGCAAGTTCCTTTAAACAGTGGGATAGTAGCTGTGTACCGGCGGCAATATCATCGGTGTGGACCGATTCAATTACCTGATGAATATGCCGGGTGGGAATAGAAACAGCACCTGCAATGGCTCCTTGTTTGGACATTCGCTGTACGTTGGCTGTATCGGTTCCGCCGGCCGGAAGTAATTCTGGTTGCCAGGGGATTTTGTGTTTCTTGGCTGTCTCCTTCATGTATCGAACCATCCGGTAATCGGCAATGGCCGATGAATCCATGATCTTGATACCCGCACCTTTACCCAGTTGTGTTACCTGTTCGTGTGGTTGTGAGCCGGGCACATCGTAGGCAATGGTGGTGTCGATGGCAAAACCAAAATGCGGCTGAATATGTTGAGTGGCAACCTGTGCACCTCGTATTCCTACTTCTTCCTGCACGGTAAATACTGCATACACATCGTAAGGGAGTTCTGTGTTTTTCAATTGCTTCAATACTTCAATCAGGATATAGACCGATATGCGGTTGTCCAGGGATTTTCCATTCACGCAGTGGCCCATCTCTATTAACTCCCGTTCACGGGTAATGGGATTGCCAATTTCAATCCATTCCTCTGCCTCTTCCTTTGACAGGCCCAGATCGATAAAGAAATCCGATACTTTGGCCTCTTTCTTGCGTTCTTCAGGGGTCATAACATGGATAGGTTTTGATCCCATAACGCCTGTCAAATCTTTTTTACCGTGAATAATTACTCGTTGTGCGGTGAGTGTTTTCGGGTCAAAGCCACCTAAAGGATGGAAGCGAACAAAACCATTGTCATCAATATGGCTCACAATAAAGCCTATTTCGTCCATATGGGCCGCCAGCATCACGCGTTTTCTGTCCTTCCCTTTTTTTATGGCCATAACGTTGCCCAGGTTATCGGTCTCAACGTTATCTACAAATGGGGATACTTCCTGTATAATCAGGTTGCGAATGCGTTCCTCATATCCGGGTGCTCCGGGAGTTTCACTTATCTTTTTAAGTAAGTTAAAATTCATGGGTGTAATGTATTTACGTTTCCTTGTTTTTATTGAAAGGATTCTTGTATGCGTGCTTGTTCCTTTGTTGATAATTCTTCAATAGGGAAGGCAGCCAGAATCATGTCCATTGCATTCAACTTTGTAATAAGTTGTTTATGGTCTGTTTCGGTAAGATCTCCTGCAATCAACAGGATAAAGTCAATATTCTTGTGTCGTTTAAGAAAGAAACCCGCCTCACATTTGTTGTTTATTTGAATATATTGAAATGCCGAGTCTTTATTCCGTTGTTTGTACAGGGAAAAAGATTGAACCGTTTCCTGCTTTTTCTCTTCAAATACCAGATAGTCCGACTTCTGTAGTTGTAACCCCAGTTCCTGATTTAAAGCCCACGAAAAACGATAATCATTTTCATGCGAGGCAATACCAATTACCCTAACGGGAGTTGGAGCCTCAAACGATGCAAGTTTGTGTACTCTTTTTTTCACACTACCCTTTCCTTCTGATTCAAAACGGAACTAAATATAAGAAAAAATAGAGAACAGGAAAAGATGTGTTAGTCGATAATGAGACCAATATTGAGTAGTGCCTGATGAGCAGCGTGCTGCTGCGCCTCTTTTTTTGATAGACCTGTTCCAGATCCTACTTCTTCCTGATCGAGATAGACAAAGGAGATAAATCCATTCGCATACTGGAGCTCAGGGTGGTTATCCTGGTTCTCGAATTGTATCTCCTTTCTATTTTTCTGTGCCCATTCTATAAGTTTCGATTTATAGTCGGGATCCTGTGTTTTAAGTTCGGAGAGATCGATATATCGTTCAATAATTCGGTTTGTGATAAATCGCTTGGTTTTTTTGTAATTGGAGTCGATAAAGACAGCACCAATAAGGGCTTCTAACGCATTGCCGAAGATGTTTTTGGTCCCGTTATTTGGAATATGGGAGCGGACTAACTTGGGAAGGCCTAAATTGCAGGCGATTTCATTAAGCTTTTCGCGACTGACAATGCGTGCCCGCATTTTTGTTAAAAAGCCTTCTTCTTGTTCGGGAAAATGTTCGTATAGGTATTCGGCAATGACGGCATCCAATATGGCATCGCCAAGGTATTCGAGGCGTTCATTATTCATAAATTTACCGCCTTCCCTTTTCAGGGAGGCGGATTTATGAGTAAATGCAATTTTATACACTTCGATATTTCGGGGATAAAATCCTAGCAATTTACGTAAGCTTTTATAAAAGAGCTTTTCTTTTGCCAGGCCCCGGATGGTAGGTAATCTCCTAAGCACGTTGCTTACTCAGTATATTTTTTAACAATGACTGAAGCATTGTGCCCACCAAAGCCAAAAGTATTGCTTAAGGCTGTATTTACCTCGCGCTCCTGAGCTTTATTGAACGTGTAGTTCATTTTCTCGTCAAGCTCGGGGTCGGGTGTAGAGAAATTGATGGTTGGCGGAACAAAGTTTTTCTTAATTGCACCTATCGCAGCAATAAGCTCGACGGCACCTGCAGCACCCAGTAAGTGACCAGTCATCGACTTGGTTGAACTTACGTTGAGCTTATAACTATGTTCGCCGAACACCTTTTTCACTCCTCTGATTTCTGCAATATCACCAATAGGAGTGGCTGTTCCGTGAGTATTGATATAATCAATCTCTTCGGGTTCCATTTGAGCATCTTTCAGGGCTCGTTTCATTACAAGACTTGCGCCGAGTCCTTCAGGATGCGGGGCTGTGAGGTGATGAGCATCGGCTGACATGCCACCTCCTTTGATTTCAGCGTAGATTTTTGCGCCACGAGCTAAAGCGTGTTCAAGTTCTTCCAGAATCAGAGAACCGCCACCTTCACCCATAACAAATCCATCGCGTGTTTTATCAAAAGGACGTGAGGCCGTTTTGTATTCATCATTGTTGGTTGATACGGCTTGCATTGAGTTAAATCCTCCCAAGCCCGGTTCGTTGATTGCAGCCTCCGAACCGCCAACTACAAACGCATTGGCTTTCCCCAAGCGGATGTAATTGAACGCATCAATTACAGCATTGGTTGAGGATGCACAGGCCGAAACCGTTGCAAAGTTTGGTCCACGGAATCCGTGTTTCATCGAGATATGTCCTGCTGCAATATCCAAGATCATCTTGGGAATGAAGAAAGGACTATATCGAGGCGTGTAATTGCCTTCGACGTAGCCTTTTACTTCTTGCAGGAAGGTCTCGATGCCTCCAATGCCAGAACCCCAAATAACGCCAATTTCATCACGATCAACTTTTTCAAAGTCGAAGTTTGCATCGGCAATCGCCTGATCGGCTGCTACCATAGCAAATATGCTGAAATTGTCAAGCTTTCGAATTTCTTTACGGTCGAAATGCGCTTTGGGATCGAAATCCTTTACCTCACACGCAAATCTTGTTTTAAATTTTGAAGCATCAAAGTGAGTAATCAGGTCTGATCCACTTACTCCTTTGTACAGATTATCCCAGTACTCCTCAACTGAGTTTCCAATGGGGGTAATCGCTCCAAGGCCTGTTACTACTACACGTTTTAATTCCATGTTAGCAAAAATTTAAAACAAGAAAATGAAGTCAGAAAATTATTTTGCGTGCTCTTCAATGTATTTTGTTGCATCGCCAACAGTGCCGATGTTTTCCGCTTGATCATCCGGGATAGAGATGTTGAATTCTTTCTCGAACTCCATGATCAACTCAACTGTGTCAAGAGAGTCGGCTCCAAGGTCATTTGTGAAGCTTGCCTCGTTAGTTACTTCGTTCTCATCAACTCCTAACTTATCAACGATGATAGCTTTAACTCTTGATGCAATATCAGACATAACTTTAAATTTTAGTTAATAATTAAGTTCAATTTTAACAGTGCAAAGAAATAGAAATACTTGAGATAAATCAAAAAATATCCCTAATTTTTATGCAAAAATAATCTTTTTTGCCCGATTTATCCCATTTTTGCAGGATATTTTCGCCTGTTAAAAGGGGTCATTATTAGATGAAAAAACCGTAGCTTTGAAGAAAATCGACGCAAATATAGCTCTCTGCTACTTGGTTGATTTGACCCGCCTTGGCGTAATGAAAAACGAATCTTTTATTATGAAGACCCAGATTGCAATTTTCGCCTCCGGGAGTGGGACGAATGCCGAAAATTTAATTCAATACTTCCAAAATCACCCCCAAATTGAGGTGGGGTTAGTTTTCTCCAATAAACCTACTGCCGGGGTTATTGCCCGGGCCTACAAGTATGATGTACCTGTTGTGATAGGAGGGAAAAAGCTATTTCATTCAGCATCCTACTTTTTGTCGGTATTGGACCAACACAAAATCAGGTTTATTGTCCTTGCTGGTTTTATGTGGTTAGTGCCTGACTACCTTACGGCTAAATTCGACAGGCAAATGGTGAATATACATCCTGCTTTGTTGCCGAAGTATGGAGGGAAAGGCATGTATGGAAATCATGTTCATCAGGCTGTAGTGGCCAATGGTGAAAAAACTACGGGTATTACCGTACATTATGTGAATAGGGAATATGACGAGGGCAATATTATTTATCAGGCAGAATGTCCTGTGTCTATCGGCGATACTCCTGAGCAGGTAGCTGAAAAGGTACACAAACTTGAATATAAATACTACCCAAGAGTCGTAGAGCAACTTCTTGAAAAGGGCTAATCTTCGAATTTTCGGCCTATATTCATGTGTATACCTACATGAAAAAGGAAGGGTTGGTAATCGTAGTGTAACTCTGTTTGGCTAATAGGCAGAGAGAGTCCTGCCTGCATAATGACTTTTATATAGCGGGAACCGAATTTATTTGTAATAACAGGCTCGAAAAATAGGTGGAAATCATCTGTAAATCCAGCTGTAGATGCATCAAGATCCATTTGAATGGCTGAGAAGCGGGTTGCAAAACTCCCGTCGTAATAGCCTGTTGAAAGGCCTATCCCGGGTTGCAGGAAAATTTTATTGAAAGAAGCTTCGGTATAGGGCGCATCAAATACTGCCTCATCATACCGTCCTTTTATTTTTCCTGCACCGTAGCCACCAAATATTTCATAACGTCCTATGCGTCCCATTTTCTCATAATAGCCAACGCCCATCTCCACCATTAAATGTTTGTGGAAATCTTCGGAGCTATCGGAATGTTCATCCGCATAGCTTCCGTTTACCATAAGTGCCCAATTATCGCTCAGGGCAACAGCCGTTTGTACATCCAAATTGCTGGTTCCTCCCGCAATAGTAGCTTGAACTTCTCCCTGGTTACTTAATAAGGGGCTGTTTACCATATTGGGGATGTATTCCGGCGAGCATGCAGTAAAAAGTAAGAGGCAAAGGATGAGCCATGTAGGCTTTTGTTGTTTCATCTTGAAAGTGTTCAGCGTGCGATAATGAATATTGAGAATTAGCTGTCTGCTCTCTCCTTAACAAATCTTGTGCCGCTAGCGAATGTTGTCGAGTTTTTCTTGCCAGGCTGCTTTCACTTTTTCAAATCGTTGACGATGCTCTTCTTTTATTGGCTCTACTGGTGGAGACTCCATACTTAATGGGTTGATAAGTGAGCCGTTTTTCCAAACGCGAAAGTCTAAATGAGGTCCTGTAGAGTATCCTGTACTGCCTACGTAGCCAATTGTTTCCCCCTGGCGTACATGTTGGCCTACAGTTAATCCATTAGCATATTTTGAAAGATGATTATATACAGAGCTATAGACGCTATTATGGCGGATCTTTATATAATACCCGGCAGCCTTCCCATAGCTTTTTTTGATGATGATGCCATCGCCAATTGCCTGAATGGGAGTTCCGGCGGGTGCCGCATAATCCACGCCACGATGAGGGCGCCGTATTTTCAGTATAGGGTGTAAGCGACTGTGCGAATACCCTGAACTTATGCGTGAGAAACGCAGGGGTGCTTTCAGAAATTGTCTGCGTAAACTTTCTCCCTTTTCGTCGAAATAGCTCCATACGCTGTCTTGCAAGAACCGGAATGCATATAAAGTATCATTGCGATGGATAAAGCGTGCCGCATTTATTCTGTTAATGCCTATGGAGGAGGTGTCGATAAATTTTTCTTCGTAAATCGCTTTGAAAGCATCTCCTTTGTCAAGAGCAAAGAAATCTACTGTCCATGCGTATATTTCCGATAACTCGAGCGCTAATGTATGGGGAAGTTGGTTGTCTTTCATCGTGTTCCATAAACTGCTTTCGATAACACCTGCTGCCTCGGCTTGTTGTATGTTTATCTCTCGCTTACCCAAGCTAACTGAAGGTTCCTTACGGGTTAAGTTTACCTTCAGGTAGTCAACAGGCGAATGTTGATAGACAAAGTAAGCGAGCTGGTCGGGTGCCGTTGTGTGATAATACAACCGATAAGGCCTTCCTGCTTTAAAATGTCGAAGATTGAAAAGTTCGTTGCTCTTTTGGGTTACTTCGTACACCTGGTTGCTGGGAAGATGTGCTTGATCTAATATATCGGCAAAATTTTGTCGGTAGCGGATACGTTTTTCAACTACATGGAAGGAATCACTCACAATGCCAAACTCTAACGGGATATCTTCTAAGATAATATGTTCGCCTACGGCATGCAGAAAATAGGAATCCTGCTGAACCGGGATGCTTTCCGAGGACTTGAAAAAGATGAATAAAAGAAGCATAACTAAGGTTAGTCCGCTAAAGGAGTAGGCAATTTTTTTCATCCCAGATAATGGTTTAGATGTGAACTGTTTGTAATACTGCTTAAAAATACAAAAAATGAAAACCCCTTCGACATAAACTTAAGTGGAAGGGGTTTTATTCTTTTCGTTTATTCGAATATCAGGCTTTTATACGCTCAAAACCTTGTCCATAAACCCCCATAACATTTGCGGTTGAGATGAAGGCTTCGGGATCAATTTCTTTAATAATACGCATGATCCTTATGGATTCCGGTTTCCTTACCAGAATGAGCAATATTTTTGAGTCTTTTTGGCTATACCAGCCTTTGCCATCCAGGATTGTGATGCCCCTCCCGATTTCACTCCCAACTCGCTGGGCGATTTCCAGGTGTTTACGCGAGAAGATAAACATTTGTACTGTACGTTTTGCACCGGTAAGTACCATATCGATAGCGTAAGCTGTTATTGCCATGGTTACATAACCGTAAACAATCTTCTCAATGGATCCAAACAGTAAAAAGGAAGAGGAAATGATGATAACATCCAAATAGAGGATGATCTTCCCGGGACTAATATTCCGGTATTTATTCACCATCATGGCAATGATATCGGTACCCCCGGTACTGCCACCCTGCGAGAAAACAATGCCCACTCCTGCGCCGGCCAAAATACCCCCAATAACAGCAGCCATAAAATTCTCTTCCGACACAATAGGACCGTCGATAACACTTCCCAATATGGAGAGAAAGAGGGATAATACAAGCGTAGCATAAATGGTTTTAACGCCAAAACTCTTGCCCAGATGTTTTATCCCGATAATAACGAGAATTGAGTTTATTACAAGGTATGAAATGCCAAGCGGGAAACCAGAGGCATAAAATATGAGGGAGGAGACACCCGTTATACCTCCACCGGTTATTTTAGCAGGAATCAGAAAGGCTGTCCATCCCAAAGCGTTTAATAATAAACCCAAAGTGATAATGGCATAACGCTGGCCTTCCTGAACGATAGTTTGATATTGTGGTTTCATGCTAAATGACGATGTTTATAATTTTATTCGGCACAAAGATTACTTTCTTCGGTGTTTTATCGGCTAACCATTTTTGTGCGTTTTCATGGTTCATCACAGCCTCTTCGGCTTGTTGTTTATTGCAGTTGGGAGGAAGGTCAATCTTAAAACGCATTTTTCCATTAAACGATACCGGATAAGTAATGGCATCCTCTTTCAGGTACTCCTCTTTATAGGCAGGAAAAGGTGCATACGTAATGGTTTCGTTATGTCCCAGGGCATGCCACAACTCTTCGGTAATGTGTGGAGCAAAAGGCGCCATGAGGATTAAAAGGGGCTCCAGTATTTCACGCTTGTTGCATGACAATTCCTGAAGCTCGTTGGTGCATATCATAAAGGCACTTACAGCTGTGTTAAGGGAGAATTTTTCAATGTCCTGCTCAATCTTTTTTATGGTTTTATGAAGCACCTTCAGCTCATTTTTGCTGGCTGATTCTTCGGAAATTGCCAGTTCATTATTGGGGTTATGATATAAACGCCAAAACTTTTTGAGGAACCGAAAAACTCCTTCAATGCCTTGTGTATCCCATGGTTTGTGTTGCTCTATTGGGCCCAGAAACATTTCATAAAGACGGAATGTATCTGCTCCATAGCGAGCAATCAGCTCATCGGGATTTTGCACATTGTATTTTGATTTTGACATCTTTTCCACTTCCCAACCACAAAGGTATTTCCCGTTTTCCAGGACAAACTCTGCATCTTTGAACTCTTCTCGCCATTTTTTGAATCCTTCCAAATCCAGTTCGTCATTATGAACCAGCGAAATATCTACATGAAGAGGTGAGGTATCATATTGCTTTCGTAGGTTATACGAAACAAACTTGTTGGTGCCTTTAATGCGGTATACAAAATTGCTGCGTCCCTGAATTTTCCCCTGGTTAATGAGCTTTTTATAGGGTTCGTCGGCAGTAATAACGTCTCTATCGTATAGGAACTTATTCCAGAACCGGGAATATATCAGGTGTCCGGCGGCGTGTTCGTCACCCCCCATATAGAGGTCAACCTGTCCCCAGTAGTTGTGTACCTCTTTATCAACCAAAGCCTCTTGGTTGTGAGGATCCATGTAGCGGATGTAGTAGCCACTTGAACCTGCAAATCCGGGCATGGTATTGGTTTCAAGTGGGTAACCTTCGGATGTTTGCCACTCTTTGGCGCGTGCCAAAGGAGGTTCCCCCGATTCTGTGGGCAAATATTTATCCACTTCCGGCAGTTCTAATGGCAACTGAGTTTCATCCAGCGGATAGGGCATTCCGTCTTTATAATACATTGGAAATGGTTCACCCCAGTAACGCTGGCGACTGAAAATAGCATCGCGCAGGCGATAGTTAATGGTTTTGGTACCTAATTTCTCCTTTTCTATCTTTTCAATGGCTTTGGAAATAGCCTCGTTTACTTCTAACCCATTCAGAAAGTTGCTGTTTATAAGCTTGCCGGTTTTGGCATCGTAGCTGTCTTCCCATTTCTCTACCGGAGGCTGATCCTCTGTTTCATGTTGAACGACTTGGATTATTGGAATTTCAAAGTGTCGGGCAAAGGCGAAATCCCGGCTGTCGTGGGCCGGAACAGCCATAATAGCGCCGGTACCATAGCCCATAAGCACGTAATCGGCAATCCAGATGGGTATCTCCTCTTTTGTGAATGGATTGATGGCATAAGCGCCGGTAAACTGGCCGCTAATGTTCTTAACTTCCGATTGACGTTCACGTTCCGAGCGGTTTTTAGCGGTTTGAGTGTACTCCGCAACTGCCTGTTTATGTTCGTTGGTAGTGAGTTCGTTTACCAGCTCATGTTCAGGGGCCAGTACCATAAAAGTAGCGCCAAAAATTGTGTCGGGCCGTGTTGTGAAGATCTCTATCGTTTTTTGTGAACCCTTCAAATGAAAATTGATAGCGGCTCCTTCGGAACGTCCAATCCAGTTTCGCTGCATTTCTTTTAGCGAGTCGGGCCATTCCACCGTGTTTAAGCCATCGAGCAATCGCTGCGCGTAGGCGGTTATGCGCAATGACCATTGCTTCATTAACTTCCGTTCAACCGGATGTCCCCCTCTTTCGGATACACCTTCTTTTACTTCGTCGTTAGCCAGTACGGTCCCCAAAGCGGGACACCAGTTTACTAAAGTATCCGAGAGGTAAGCTAAACGATAGTGCATCAGGATTTCCTGTTGTTCTTTCTCACTTTTTGCTTTCCATTGATCTGCAGAAAATTCTTCGTGTTCCGTGGCTGATGCTACAATTTCCAAACTCCCCTTGTTTTCAAAGTGGGTAATCAGTGTATCGATGGGTTCCGCTTTATCCGTTTTTTTATTGTACCAAGCGTTGAATAGTTGAATAAAGGTCCATTGTGTCCATTTGTAATATTGAGGGTCGCTTGTGCGCACTTCTCGATCCCAATCGTAGGAGAACCCAATTTGATCGAGCTGCTCACGGTAGCGTTTAATGTTTTTTTCTGTAGTAATTGCCGGATGTTGGCCGGTTTGTATGGCATACTGTTCGGCAGGCAACCCATAAGCATCATACCCCATTGGGTGAAGTACATTATAACCTTTCAATCGCTTGAACCGGGCAAAAATATCAGAGGCAATGTAGCCCAGAGGATGGCCTACATGTAAGCCTGCACCAGAAGGATAGGGAAACATATCAAGCACATAATACTTCGGTTTATCGCTTTTATTGGAAGCTTTAAACGTTTTATGCTGTTGCCAGTATTTTTGCCATTTTTTTTCAATCGTTTGAAAGTTATAGTCCATGGTTCAAGGATTTATATAAGATGTGATGATGTTATTTGAAACTGCGAAATTAGAAAATAAATAGCACTTTTAGGGAAGATATACAGGTTTATAAAGAAAAAAACTTTGGGAAAGATGAGTAAAGGGCAATATTTTTCTTAAATTTGCAAACCGAAAAGGGCTCCGTAGTTCAAATGGATAGAACATCAGATTTCGGCTCTGAGGGTTGAGGGTTCGAGTCCTTCCGGAGTCACAAAAAAAAGGAAACGAATTATCGTTTCCTTTTTTGCTTTCCAGCTTTGGGTACGCATTCTATTTTACCAGAAACAGCTTTATCAGGGACGATCCTTTTTTATTTTCCTCAAAATGTATGAGGATATCGTAAAAGCCCGTTTTGTTACATTGGAACATGAACTGTTCGTAGTATTTATCCTGTACTTTATTGGTAGCAATAACTTTGTCGTTTTCAAGAATCTGCACAATTGCGTCTCCGGGAAAATCGCCGATGTGATTGAGGATAGTGAACTTGTACATGGAGTTTTTGTTTAGCGTAAGGGTAACAAAATACTCGTTTTCGTATTGGTTTTTACTAATACGAGTCAGTTCAAACTCAAATTCCTTAATAAAGATTTCCTTTTGCGCGTTTGCGGTATTGGCGGCAAAGAAAAACCCTGCCAAAAACATAAGAAGTACGATTCTTTTCATAAAGTCAGCTTTTGCGCATTTTCTATGCAGTATATGAGAACCTACGGGAAAAAGTTACAAAATATTTGGTAAATATACTTGTAATCTGGGAGAAAATGAAAAGTTGCCATCGAAGGAGCAAAAAAAAGCCGCGAGCGTAAGCTGCGGCTTTTGATATTTTGCATTCAATGATCTTTATCGACCATCGTAAACATTCTCCACTTCGCGTGTTGAGTAGTTAATTTTCAGGGCACTGGCTTTACGCAGTTCCTGCTTCACTTTGGTTACAATCCCCATTCGGGTGTGCTCATCAACCTTCATCGATGTTGTCATAAAGGCACGTTCCTTCTCGTCCATCTTTTCGCGTTCAGTGGTGATATAATCACGAATATCATCAACTGTTGCAAATGCATCGTTTAGCTGAATACGCGGTTCCGAACCGTACATTTTGGTAAATGCACGTTTGGGCTCACCAATGTAAATAGAACTCACCAGTGACTTTTTCTCTAGTTTCTTTACCTCGGTTGCACCGGGAACGTTTACCTTAATTTTTAAGGTTGTTTCACGCATTACGGTACTTACCATAAAGAAGAACAGAAGCATGAAAATAATGTCAGGAAGTGAAGCCGTGGAAATCTCTGGCGAACCGCCTTTTCCTTTTCGTTTAAACTTTGACATAATTAGTTACCTCCAATATTTTTAGGTTCTGCCTCTGAAATAATCTGGGGATAAATTTTTCGAATCCCGTTTTGTTGCTCCTCTGTAAGTTCGTCAAATTTCCTGCCAAACTCACCGACGGCCAGCTCATCTCTGAGCTCGTTATATGCTGCTGCCAATTCGTTCTGTACTTTAATGTACATACCGTAAGAAGTTCCGTTATCGTTTTGCAGTGAGATAATACCTTTGGTAACCTCCACATTTCCGAAATAGGGAACATCTTTTACGGTTTTTTCTGGCAACGTAGGATCATTATTAGGGTTTGCGATAAACTCCTTGGCTTTATCACGCAATTGACGAATGTCAATTTCCTCACCACCTACCAGTAACCGGTCATCCTTATTGATAAGCACCACAAAGATATTTCGTTCCTTAATCTGCTTATCGTCTTGTTCTGCCCCGGGTTCTGGCATAGGAGGCAATTTACGTGACAGACCGGTGTCGATATCCATTGTTGTTGCTACCAGGAAAAAGATCAGCAGCAAAAACGCGATATCAGCCATCGAAGCCGCACTAAATTCACCTTTCATTCTTGCCATAAACAATGGTTTTTAAGGGGGCATAGCCCCCTGTTAATTATTTAAATACCTTAGCTACTTCCGTGAAGAGGATTGAAGCAATGGCCAATCCTATCAACAAGTACATCGACTGGATACCCGTACCTACTTGTTTTAAAGTAGAAGGTACATCGTGGTGCACCAAGTCGGGGTTGGTAATTCCAAGAGGAGTGTCACCTGCTAACATGTAAGCAATTAACACAACTACCCCCAGCAAAACAACACCCAGAAGGCCTTTTTTCGCTTTTTGCGGGTTGGAAATCATCTGGAATATGGGGAAAATCAGCGACAGTGCCACAGCAATCCCTGCTAAGGCGTATGCCCATATTATGAACGTCTCGGTATATACAGGGGCTTCGTCACCACCTACCATAATGGTCGGGCCTGCATAAAACATAGCCGTAAACACTACAGATACCAATAACAAGACGAGTAATACGATTCGTAATACTTTACTCATGATGGATTACTTTTTAAGATTGTGTTTTACAAGGATGTCGATCAATGTGATTGAAGCATCTTCCATATCGTTTACAATAGCATCGATTTTTGACACGATGTAGTTGTAGAAAATCTGAAGGATAACCGCAACGATCAAACCTGATACTGTAGTCAACAGGGCTACTTTAATACCTCCTGCTACCAATGTTGGAGAGATGTCACCGGCTGCTTCAATAGCGTCAAATGCGCCAATCATACCGATTACTGTACCCATAAAACCAAGCATAGGTGCTACAGCAATAAATAGGGAAATCCAGGTAATACCACGCTCAAGCAATCCCATTTGTACTGACCCGTACGATACTACTGATTTTTCAACTACTTCAATACCTTCCTCTGAGCGATCAAGACCTTGGTAGAAAATAGAAGCAACGGGACCTCGTGTGTTACGACATACCTCTTTTGCAGCTTCAATACCACCTTCTGCCAAAGCATCTTCGATTTTGCTAAGAAGCTTCTTCGAATTTGTAGTGGCCAGGTTCAAGTAGATAATACGCTCGATGGCGATTGCTAAACCAATGATCAAACAAAGAAGTACAATACCCATAAAGGCAGGACCTCCTTCAATGAACTTTTGCTTAATCTGCTTGTGAAGCGACTTGGGTTCTTCCGCTGCCTCTTCTTCTGGCGCTGCTTCTTCTTGCTCAACGGTTGCAGTGTCAGCTGCTTCTTCCATTGCTGCTGTGTCAACAGTTCCTTCTGTAGTAGCTTGCTCAGCTGTCTCGTCTTGAGCAACCGACTGGTATGATGCTCCTAATGTGAGCATCCCGAAAACTGCTATAAATGCCAATAATTTTTTCATGGTTTGTTTTCTGTTTTAATTTAACGATTTATACATGTAAAATTATAAAATTATTTAGTTATTACAGTGTGGCGGAGAAAGAGGGATTCGAACCCTCGATACCGTTCTACACGGTATACACACTTTCCAGGCGTGCGCCTTCGACCACTCGGCCACTTCTCCGTTATTGCTTAATTTCAGGGGCACAAAATACAAAAAAATATGCAAAAACAAATATTTATTCATTGATTTCTCCCTTCAAGGGAATTTGCATTAACTCCGCTATTTCTGCGTAATTTGAATAATTTCCCAGTAAGTGCATTAACTTAGTAACGGCTGCTTCGCTGGTTATATTGTGTCCGCTTACAACTCCTGCTTTAGCCAGTTGTTTTCCGGTGTCGTATTTGTGCATGTCTACACTGCCGGCAAAGCACTGGGTAACATTTACAATTACCTTGTTTGCTTGGCGTGCTTCTTCAATGGCATTCAAAAACCAGGGAGTTGTTGGCGCATTTCCGGCTCCGTAGGTTTCCAGGATGATGCCATCGAGTAACGGGTTGGTTAATATGCCATGTATAAGCTCTCGTGTCATTCCCGGAAAGATCTTTACAATCGCTACCCGTGAATTAAGTTTCGTATTGATTGCAAAAGAGGATTCATGTGTGGGATAATGAATCGCTTTATAGTTGTATCGAATATTTATTCCCGCTTCGGCAAGTGCCGGGTAGTTGGGGCTGTCGAAAGCATTGAAATGCTCGGCACTGATTTTGGTGATGCGATTGCCACGATAGAGTTTATTTTCGAAAAACACACTAACCTCTGGTACTGCTATCTGGCTGTTAACTTTTGCGGCAGCAATCTCAATGGCACTGATGAGGTTTTCTTTTCCATCGGTACGTAAGGTGCCAATAGGCAGCTGCGACCCGGTTAGAATGACGGGCTTTTGCAAGTGGGAAAGCATGAAACTTAAAGCCGATGAAGTGTAGGCCATAGTGTCGGTTCCGTGTAAAATTACAAAACCATCATACTGTTCATAGTTTTCCTGAATTAGTTGTGCCAATTGTACCCAGGTATCCGGCGTTAGATTGGATGAGTCGATAAGGGGCTCGAAGGAGTAAGCGTCTATGTTAAAGCCAAACCTTCGTAATTCAGGTACTTCCTGCAGTATTTGTTTAAAATCGAAGGGTGCAAGTGCATTTGTCTCCGGGTCATTAACCATGCCTATGGTGCCGCCCGTGTAAAGTACGAGTATGGATGTTGTACTATTCATGTGTTAATTGAAAAAGCTGTTCTGCATTTTTTGTTGTTATTTGAGCAATCTCTTCCACCGATAATTGATGAAGCTCCGCCACTTTTTTTGCAATGTAAGGCAAGTAACTACTTTCATTTCTCTTTCCCCGTTTAGGGGTAGGAGCCAGATAGGGCGAATCAGTTTCCAGGAGGATATGTTCAGGGGCAATCTGTTTAATGACCTTGTCGATGCCTGCGTTTTTAAAAGTAACAATGCCTCCGACGCCTATTTTAAAGCCCCACTTGATTATTTTTTGTGCTTGCTCCAGGGTCCCGGTAAAGCTATGAAATACGCCTGTTAAGTTATTGTCTAGCAGTGGTTCCAAAGTTTCAAAAGTCTCCTCAAAGGCTTCCCGAACATGGATAACTATGGGTAGATTATTTTTCTTCGCGTATTTTACCTGCCAAATAAAAGCTTCGGCCTGTTCCTCTTTATGGGTTGTATCCCAATAAAGATCCATTCCTATTTCACCTACAGCTATAATTTGTTCCGGGTTAAAAGCGCTAAAAAGGTTTTGAAGTTGTTCTCTATAATTTTTTTGTACCGAGGTTGGATGTAAACCTCCCATGGCAAAACAGATTCCAGGATAGTGCTGAACCATTTCCATTACCTGCTCAATCGTTGTTTCATCGATGTTAGGCAGCAGGAGTTTGTTAATCTCACTTTCATTGGCTCGTTCCATTACCTGTGTACGATCACTGTCGAAGGCATCGGAGAATAAATGTGTATGAGTATCAATTAAGATCATAAACTAAAATATGGGTGCAAACTTATCAAAATTTCAGCTCGCAGGGAAATTTTTTGGCACGCTTACACATTAAATATTGATGTCTGAAATAAAAAATACCCCATCGAACCGATGGGGCTTCTAGTTGGCTGTTCACTACTTCTTCTTTAAACGGCTCCCTGTGCTAGCATGGCCTCGGCCACTTTTACGAAACCTCCTATGTTAGCTCCTTTTACATAATTTGTAAATTCCTCTTCTTTGCCATATTTTTCGCATGTAGCGTGGATATCCTTCATAATGCGATGCAACTTTGCATCTACCTCTTCACGAGTCCAGGGCAAACGCATGCTATTTTGGGTCATTTCCAGACCCGAAACAGCTACTCCTCCGGCGTTTGCAGCTTTTCCAGGGCCAAAAAGAATTCTTTTTTCCAGGAAAAGTTCCACAGCTTCGGGCACCGAAGGCATGTTGGCTCCTTCGCTTACGCATATACACCCATTGTCAATTAAGTTTTTCGCATCTTCTTCGCTGATTTCGTTTTGTGTGGCACAGGGTAAAGCTATATCGCAAGGAACATTCCAAGGACGTTTCCCTTCGTAATATTCTACGCCAAATTTCTCTGCATAGTCGCGAATACGTCCTCTTCGTATGTTCTTTAACTCCATAACATATGCGAGCTTTTCGGGATCGATGCCTTTGGGATCGTGGATATACCCGGAACTGTCGGATAGCGTAATAACTCTGCCGCCCAAATCATTGACCTTTTGTGTTGCAAATTGCGCAACGTTTCCTGCTCCTGAAATGACGACTTTCTTTCCTTCAAAACTTTGCTTCTGGGTTTTCAGCATCTCCTGGGCGAAATACACAGCTCCATAGCCTGTTGCTTCAGGGCGAATTAAGCTGCCTCCGTATTGAATACCTTTACCTGTAAGTACACCGGTAAATTCATTTTTAAGTCGTTTGTATTGTCCGTACATATAGCCAATTTCTCTTCCGCCCACGCCTATGTCGCCTGCCGGGATATCTGTATTAGGGCCAATATGCCGGTATAATTCAGTCATGAAACTTTGGCAAAAACGCATGACTTCATTATCGGATTTCCCTTTGGGATCAAAATCGGAACCTCCTTTTCCTCCCCCCATGGGCAGAGTTGTTAAACTATTTTTAAATACTTGCTCAAAAGCCAAAAACTTTAGAATACTGAGGTTCACAGTTGGATGAAATCGTAATCCTCCTTTATATGGGCCAATAGCACTGTTCATTTCGATACGATAGCCTTTGTTGATTTGAATTTCTCCTTTATCGTCGATCCAGGGGACTCGAAAGAGAATGATTCGTTCCGGTTCGGCAATGCGTTCAAGTACTTTGGCATGTTTGTACTTGGGATTTTCCTCGATAAAAGGAATTAACGATTCGGCCACTTCGTGAACTGCTTGATGAAACTCTGTTTCATGAGGATTTTTGGCAGTTAAGGTTGCCATAAATTTTTCTGTTCTGGGGTCCATAATGTAAAGTTTTAGTTTGTAGAGTGTTTGTGAGTTGTTATAACAAACTTATGGAAAAAATGAATGCCGGTAAATAGCCAGCGGCTGTGTTTTATGCAGACTAATTAAATATAAGGCTTGTAGCCGTTGTTATCACAGGGATCTTTCTGCTGTTTCCTGTTGAATATTTCTTAGAAAACTTTGATATTTAGATGAATAATGGGTTTTTAAGCTTAAAGATCTTTCCGGGCAACACGGCAATTACACCCTTAAATTCTAACTCCAAAAGACTTGAGGCCAAAGTGTTCATTGGTAGTTGGGTGTGTATAGCCAGGTTGTCAATCGGTAGCTCATTGTATTCTTTCAATACATTGGCTATGGTTTGTTCATCGGGGGAAAGTTGAGTAAATAGGGAGGTTTGAATACATTTATCTTTCTCCCATTTCATATAATAGGCAATATCTTCGCCCGATTCTACCATGTTGGCATAGAGAGATTTGATTAGTTGGTTGCACCCCCTGCTTTCCGCATCATCGGGACGCCCTGGTACAGCAAAAACATCGCGACTATAGCCATTGGCCATTGAGGCAGTAATAAGTGCACCACCCGTTTCACGACTCTCCACAACAAGAGTGGCATCGGCCATGCCTGCTATGATACGGTTTCTGCGTAGAAAATTATTTCGGTCTAATGGCGTTGATGTGGCAAAATCAGTAATCAATGCACCGGCAGCTGCAATTTTTCGGGCTTCATGTTTATGGGATGCGGGATAGATCGTGTGCAGTCCGTGTCCCAGAATGGCAAAGGTAGGTAGGTTGTGTTCCAGTGCTGCTTTGTGGGCTGCAATATCAATTCCGTAAGCAAGACCACTAATGATGGCAGGACTGTGCCCCAGCTCTAAGAGCTCTTCAATTATTCGTTCAACAAGTAGACGTCCTCTGTCAGTTGCTTTTCTTGTGCCTACAATACTAAGTGCCTTGGCGGGATTTAGCTGAGCATCTCCCTTAACAAAAAGAACCAATGGACTGTCGTCGCAGTGTTTTAATCGTTTAGGGTAGGCTTTGTGGCTATAGGGCAGGCAGGTTATCTGGTATTTCTTAATAAAGCTCATCTCTGTTTCGGCAGCAGTAAAGATCTTTTTATCCTGAAGCGCCTTAACCATTCGCTGGGTTACAAACGAACATTCACGTGAGATTTTTGCTCCTGAAAGAAAAATTTCTTTGGGACTTCCCAGTTGAGCAATGAGTCTTTTGGCGGTAACCGGGCCAATGTGTTTTACCAACGAAAGGGCAATTAAGTGGAAAAGGTCTTCTTCAGCCATGATTGTGATGATGAGCACCATTCAAGTTACTGAAATTTTGTGTAAAAAAAAAGCCTCCCCGAAGGGAGGCTTTTTTTATTTTGAATGAGTATGCTTATACAATACCTTGGTCGAGCATAGCATTGGCAACTTTTAAGAAGCCTGCAATGTTCGCACCTTTAGGATAGTCGATAAAGCCATCATCTTGTGTGCCATACTTCACACACGCATCATGAATGTCCTTCATAATTTGATGTAGACGCTCGTCAACTTGCTCACGTGTCCAGCCTAACTTCATGGCGTTTTGTGTCATCTCCAAACCTGAAGTGGCAACACCACCCGCATTTGAAGCTTTACCAGGAGCGTAAAGAATCTTGGCATTCTGGAATACCTCAATAGCTTCAGGAGTACAAGGCATATTGGCACCTTCAGAAACACAAATTACACCATTGTTAATAAGTGTTTCAGCATCGTTCTTGTCTAATTCGTTTTGAATAGCACAAGGAAGAGCGATGTCTACTTTTTGTTCCCATGGACGCTTACCTGCAAAGAATTTTGCATTCGGGAAGCGTTCGGCATAAGGAGCAACAACGTCGTTGTTCGATGCACGAAGCTCGAGCATGTAGTCGAATTTCTCTTGTGAGCTGATTCCGTCTGGGTCGTAGATATATCCGTCAGGACCGGAAATACAAACAACTTTTGCACCTAACTCGGTAGCTTTCATAGTTGCACCCCAAGCCACGTTACCGAAACCGGAAACAGATACAGTTTTGCCTTTGAAATCCCATCCTTTAGTGGCAAGCATCTCTTTGGCAAAATATACGTTACCGAAACCGGTAGCTTCAGGACGAATTAAACTACCACCCCAGTTCAAACCTTTACCCGTTAATACGCCGGTATTTTCACGGGCAAGTTTGCGATACATACCATACATGAAGCCTATTTCACGTCCGCCAACGCCAATGTCACCTGCAGGTACGTCAGTATTTGGGCCAATTAATTGCCACAACTCAGACATAAAAGCCTGGCAGAAGCGCATAATTTCGCCATCTGATTTTCCTTTTGGGTTGAAGTCAGATCCTCCTTTACCACCACCCATAGGGAGTGTAGTAAGCGAGTTTTTGAAAATTTGCTCGAAACCTAAGAATTTCAGACCGCTTAAGTTTACACTTGGGTGAAAGCGAAGTCCACCTTTGTAAGGTCCAATCGCATTGTTGAACTGTACACGATAGCCTAGGTTCACATGTACTTTTCCATTGTCATCGGCCCAGGGGATCTTAAAGGTAAGAATACGGTCGGGCTCAACGATACGCTCAATGATTGAAGCGCTTTCGAATTGAGGATTGGCATTGTAAATCTCTTCAATAGATTCCAATACTTCATGAACAGCCTGTAAGTACTCTGACTCACCAGGGTGTTTCTGCTCAAGTTGTTGCATTAACTTATCTACGTTCATCTTAAGGTATTTTTTGATTGAACAATTAGTTTACCTGTTAAAACCAAGTACGAGCAAAAGTAGGGTTATAATTTCTATTACCAAAAAAATACTTGAGATTTAAATATGATTTTCAACAGCTTTTTGGAGTGGCTGTTGCTGTTGGTATTGAAAACTCAAAATCTAAGTGCTCAAGGATTTAAGTAAGGGGGTAAGTTTGCTCTCTGGCATTAGGGAAATACTGATGGGAGGGTACTTGGCCGTTCCTTTTGATGTCTGCACAAATAGAATCAAGCTCTTTCGCAATCCTCCATTTGATTTTTCTATCTTATATCCCTTCAGTTTTTTTCTTTCTACCTTAATCTCTTTACGCCCTTGCTTAAAGGGCTGAACCGAGACAAACCGGATACTTATATGTTTATTGGTTGTTTCCACTTGCAGGTAATGGATATCCCGCATTAGGTTTATGCCCGTATATATCAAATATACGCCAATCAGGATGGTTAAAACTAAAGATTTTTGCTCTGTTATGGAGGAGGGCAGTACACCGGGTATGAGCAGCAAAGCTGCACTTACGGCTATAATTATAAATACTACCAACCGCTGAATATTGTATTTTACAATGGCTTGCTTGTTGTCAATGGTCATTTTATCGTCTCTTTCTTCGGGTGTATTCTTTTTTTAATAAGTTTAGTTCTCGAGAGGATTGCCCGGCTACGGAAGTATTTTCTTCGGCTCGCCTGAGCAGGTAGGGTAATACGTGCTTAACGGGTCCGTATGGAACATATTTCGCTACATTATATCCTGCATTTGCCAGGTTAAAGGAGATATGATCGCTCATTCCATATAGCTGCGAGAAAAAAATCCTTGGATCTTTTTTACTAATCCCCTTTTCTTTCATGAGTTGTGTCAAATATAAGGAACTTTCTTCATTATGTGTGCCATTAAATATGGAGATTCGATCCAGGTTTTCCATCGAGAATTTTAATGCTGCATTGTAATCTTTGTCGGTTGCCTCTTTGTTGGGATGAATAGGTGAGGGATAACCCATTTTTTCCGCTCTTTCACGCTCTTTTTCCATATAGGCACCCCGAACGAATTTTGCTCCCACCTGGAAAAATTCTTTATCGGCAATGGCGTAAAGTTCTTTTAGGTAAGGCAACCTGTCCCATCGATACATTTGGAAGGTGTTAAATACAATGGTGGCTTTGGTATTAAACTTACGCATCATCTTTAGCACTACCCGGTCGATTTCTGCTTGAAAGCTATAGTCTTCGGCATCAATTAAAATAGGAATGTTGTTGTCATATGCTTGTTGGCAAAGCTGTTCGATACGGAGGTGGAACTTTTCCAACTCTTTTTTTTCTGATGGATTTAGTTCTTTGTCGGCCGATGCTTTGGTAAGAAGATCGCTTTCGGCAAAGGCCGTTGGTTTAAATACCGCAAAAGGAATATTGGGATGATGGGCAGCGAAATTAATAGCACGAAGTGTCTCTTTCAGGGCACTTTCAATCGCTGCAATGGAGTCGCCTCCTTCAACTGAATAATCAAGGATGGATTGTACCCCGTATTGTGCCAGGTGCTCTACGGCAGGCTTGCAATCTTCAAGGGTTTCGCCACCAACAAATTGTTTATACAAAGTGGGTTTTACTGCCCATCCAATGGGAAGATGCAGGCCCAAAGCAATTTTGGTGAATAGTTTGCTTGTTTTTACTATGGCCGGGTTACCAATGGTTTTAAAGAGATAATAGGCTCTTTTAAGTTCTTTGTTTGTTTTACTTTTAAAGGCAATTTCTGTGTTTTCAAAAGATATCATATATTTTGTGTTTAGCGTGAATAGGGTTTGTACGGTTATCTATGCGCAATATTTTCCAATAAATGGTTACATTTGTATAAAACCTGCCCGTTATGTTTATAAAATCAGGATGTTCTGAGATCTATCTGGCTCCGGTAAACCAAATTATTGAACGTAAGTTTGGTCATTTGTCAAACAAACAATTGTTTGTTTTGGTTGATTCGAATACCAAAAAACATTGCTTGCCCTTGTTGCAAAATTGCGCAATCCTTCATCAGGCAAGGCTTATTGAGATGCAGGCCGGTGAAGAGGCAAAGTCAATCGCTACGGTTAGTGAGGTTTGGCGAGCTTTGACCCAGGCTAATGCCGACCGGGGAAGTGTGCTTATCAACTTAGGGGGTGGTGTTGTGGGAGATTTGGGTGGTTTTGCTGCAAGTTGTTACAAACGGGGGATTCATTTTATTCAGATCCCGACTACCTTGTTGTCCATGGTTGATGCTTCCATAGGAGGTAAAACCGGCGTGAATTTTGAAGGTCTGAAAAATCAGGTGGGCGTTTTCTGTCAGCCGATGGCTGTTATTGTTGATCCGGCTTTCTTGCGCACCCTTGACAAGCGGCAATTGCTATCAGGTTGGGCCGAAATGATTAAACATGCATTGCTGCAGGGACCGGATGATTTCTTTTATTTGAAAGAAAAGACACCACAACAGTTATCGTTTAAAGAGTTGAGCTCACTTATTGCACGTAGTATAAAAATTAAGCAGCAAGTAGTGGAGGAAGATCCTACAGAGAACGGTCGGCGTAAAATCCTGAATCTTGGACACACTGTCGGACACGCTCTGGAGAGCATAAGCCTGCAATCCTCCACTCCCGTCTTGCATGGCGAAGCCGTTGCTTATGGATTGGCTATTGAACTTCTGATAGCACATAAAGTACTAAAACTAAATAGTTCATACGTTCAAGAGGTGGTTGGCTATATTCTGTCACTTTATCGGCTTCCTTTCGAAAGCTTTCCCAAGGAGGCATTGCTCAAATTGATGCAACACGATAAAAAAAATGCGCACGGCAACTTGTTGTTTGTCCTGCTTGATGAGTATGCGCTTCCAAAATATGATGTTAAAGTGCTGCCTCCTGTTGTTGAGCAGGCTGTGGAGGAGTTTTCTCAAATGTTCCGTCGTTTTTCATAATTAACTTTTATGGCAACAAAAATTTTTCCCCCAACAAAGTGGCAACAAAATGTAATTGATCTTCCCACGTCTAAAAGTATAAGCAATCGGTTGCTTATTATTCAATACTTGTGCAAAGAACCTTTTGACATTGAGTGCCTTTCGGAGAGTGACGATACGCAGGTTTTGGCGCAGGCATTGGCGAATATTGAAAACACCACTATTGATGTAGGACATGCCGGAACCGCTATGCGCTTTTTAACGGCATTACTGTCCGTGACTCCCGGGACACATCTGTTAACCGGATCAGCAAGAATGCAAAAGCGTCCCCTTGATCCTTTGGTATTGGCGCTACAAGCCTTGGGGGCTACTATACATTTTGAGAACCAGACAGGATTTCCTCCCGTGCGCATTGAGGGTAAACCTTTGATAGGAGGGCGTGTGAAGATGCCGGCGAATGTGAGTAGCCAATTTTTGTCAGCTCTTATGCTTGTGGGACCTACTATGTCCGAAGGTTTAATTATTGAACTTACGGGGGACCTGACTTCTCAGGACTACTTGAAGATGACAGCTGAACTTATGCGACAGCATGGGGTTCAGGTACAATTTTCCAATTCCCTTATTCGTGTGGCTCCCGGTGCGTATCAACCAAAATCTCAGAGGGTGGAAGCGGACTGGTCTGCAGCCAGCTATTGGTACCAAATGGTAGCCCTTGGAAAGACCGAAGGTTTAACTTTAACAGGGCTATATGAGCGGAGTCTGCAAGGCGATAGAAAGGTGGCAACTCTTTTTGAAGGACTCGGGGTGTCTTCTTTCTTTTCGGCCGAGGGGGTGCGTCTTAAGAAGGTCGCAAAGTCTGTCATGGGAGAATTTCGTTATGACTATTCGCATCAGCCGGATTTGGCACAAACCTTTGCCGTGACATTGTGTGCCCTTGGCATCCCTTATATTCTTAGTGGCTTGCATACTCTTTATATAAAGGAAACCGACCGTATTCAAGCGCTGGTTAGCGAGCTGATGAAATTCGGCTATGCACTGGAAGATGAAATTCCTGGTACCCTTAGTTGGGATGGGAGGCAGTTCGAGGTTACTCAACAAGAGGTGTTCGTGGCTACTTATGAGGATCACCGGATGGCAATGGCCTTTGCTCCTTTGTCTCTGATTTATCCCGGGCTGGTAATTATGTCGCCTGGTGTTGTTAGTAAGTCCTATCCGCACTTTTGGGATGATTTGTTAAAAGTAGGTTTTCGTTTAAAGCGGATTTAAACACTGCTGTTTCGCTTATATTTCTTATTCCGATATAGCCCCAGTTGTAAATAACATTGACTTAGGGCATAAGGGGTTATGCTACATGTGCATAATGCCTATTAGCTGGTTTAGCAAATGGGTTGCCGGAATATATAAAACCACCAAAACATGCATGCTTTGGTGGTTTTATATATTCCGGCTAATTGCTGACCCTTATTCCTGCTTAAACAGTACCTCCTGATGTTGGGGGTGTAGCCAAGTTTTTATTAAAGATCTGAAAGCTTCGTAGTGTTCTGGTAAAACAGTTGTTTGTGCAAGCTTCAGTTTCTTGACAATATGCAGGGTGTTGCCTTTCTGCGAAAAGATGATGGTTACTTCGCCTGCATCATTAGCAATTTCTACAGGCTTTGGTAAGGCCAACCATTTCATATTAGGGGTAAGTTCAAGTTCAAAATCGTAGGATTCAGTTACCCCTGTTTCTATTGCAAAAGGAGTTGTACGGCTGTCATTCAGTCCCTTCAGGTGCATTGCATTGAATCCCTTTGGGAATGTGGGAAGTGTTAGTGTATACACATCGCCTGTTTGATGGATGGGAGCTTCTTTGTTGATGGCTACAGTGCCAGTTACCTGATGTTTTGTTTTGGAAGCCTCTACCTCCTCTATAGTGCTTTCCTTTCCAAAGGGCGCTAATCGTTTGCTTCCATAGTTCGTATCGGCATATAAGTTCCAGGCATTTACTGCTATGCCCGAGTAGCTTAGTTGCTGTGTTCCTTTTGCTTGTAAATTCTTGTCAATTGTTACCTTGCTGACCATTTTCAGGCTTTTGTGTACTTTATCTGGTTCTAATTCCTGCAATTTTCCTGTTGTCAGATTGATCAGTGGCATTTGTTCTACCACCTCTTTTTCTATGGTGCCAGGATGGGTTGTTGACAGATAGAATCGTTGATTCTCATGATTTATCTGAACATATGCATGCCCCAGATTTTCGAAATTACCAACAGGTTCCTGGCCAATTTTTTGGTAGCTGTATACTGGTGTTGCATCAATGTTGTGCAGTTGTAATATTTCTGCCATTATTAATGCTTTCTCCCTGGGTGTAGCCCCATTATCTTTCCATATTTCAGCACCCTTACGGACTTTGTACCCGGTATATTCCATAGGAATGTTAAAGGTATTCATTTCCGAAATAAACATGCGTTGTAATGCTTCTGCCTTATCATAGGGGGACATGCCCGCTGTGAAAGCCACTTCAATAGCTGCCTTCATGTTGTCTGATAAACCTGGCTGTTGTTCAGCCAGCCATTGCATTGCCTCTTCCACATTGGCTGTGCTTACTGAAAGTTGAGGAATGTGCACTTTATCATGGGGTTGATGAGGTTCGCCTGAAAGTGCAGGGAGGTTGGAGAATTGCCATTTGAAAATTCGGTAATCCCCTTTTGTGCTTACCAGTGGAATCTTATCCAGGTGCGACAAGTTGTAGTGAAGTTCCTCTTCAATGGGGATCTTAATTATTATAGAGTAATCTTCAATGGGTGATTCTTTTTGCAGTTCTATCTTTTTCATCAAGAAGGGTAGAAAGTCTTTTTGCGTTTCTACTTTGTACTGGAAATCAATAGTCGATTCGGGTTCCAAGCCGATGTGTGTTACTACTAGTTCCCGCAAATGATTGTAGGGTGGAGCGCCTGCAGCAAAACGGGGCAGTACCTCGTTGTAGGCATTCTCGGGTGACACAACAGTTTTCCCGTCGGCCATGGTTGTTTCGCTTTTTAGTACTTCTACCTGCTGAGTTTTGGGATGAAAAACGATAAAGCTTTCACCATGAAGGCGGTTAAAGGCATAAAAACTTTTCAGTTTTAATTGGTGCTGGTACTCCTTGGTTAGCGAGCCATTGGGATGAAGGGTGTATGTTTCTGTGATGCTTTTATAAACTGCATCGGCATTGGGATCTTCCTTTGTAGGAGAGGTGCAGGAACTAATAATGGCCGCACCTATAAGAAGAAGAATATATTTTTGAATTGTGTATTTCATTGGGTTTTGTTTTTAAAAGTTACCAATTACAGGTACATACATCCGGAAGTCGATCTTCCTGATGTATTGTTCTATAGATTGTTTAATATCACCTTTTGTTCTGCCATTTTTTTCTGTTGGGCTACTGCTTTTCGGTAGTTATCCCATTCGTTGGCCTCGAAAACACGTTTTTTGATCTTAATTGATTCGTACACTTTCAGTTGATTTCCCTCAAGGGTATAGTTGCCCTCAAATGAAGCGGCGCTACCATCGACATTCTCCGTTTTTGGAGCATAGTGTATTTCCATGTTTTGAGGAAGCTGAATGGTTTCTTCCAATTCTACCCATCGGCTGCAACCATCGTGAAAGGCATATTTTCGGTTTTTCTTGGCGGTATTGAAGTTCAGGTGATATTGTGCACGCTTTAGCAGATTGGAAGCCACTACTGGCGTGAAGGCAATTTCCTGGTCACTTGTCCAGGCAAATTGCGGAATTTCATAAACAACTTCAATTTTCATGGGGCCTTCCATGTGTCCGTATGGATCAGTATAGGTAATTTTAGTAATGTTCATATTTGGGAAGATCTGCAAAAATTCCTGACGAATATTTTGATCCCAGTTTTTCTTATATGAGCGAGTAAAGATTCCGCGTAATGAAGCGTCTGATTGTCCTTCAGCATCTATCACCAAGGAGCCTTTCAGAGTTCCATCGGGGAGTATTTCTGATTTTCCCTTGATTTTCAGGTAATGATTTTCCGGTGGCGAAACATCCGTTATCATCAGATCGGCACCATCGGGTAATCCCATCAGGTAATTTTGCTGCTGTTCGCGGCTGGACCATTCCTCACGAACAAAAGGAATCCAGGTAGGATCCAATAGTTTGTACTCGCCATTGCGCAGTTTAACAACGGTAATGCTGTGGTTAAACTGGTCGGCAGGGATGTCCTCGATGCGAGAACCTGCCATTGTCATGGCTGCATACGATTCGAATCCGGCAGTACGGAGCATAGCAATAAGAATACCGGCTTTATCTTTACACACACCACATCGATCGCGGAAGGTCATCTCTGCTTTATGCAAAGTGTACCCTTCGCCCTCGCCCATTGATAAGCCTGAGTAGCGAATATAATCTGCTACCCAATGATTCAGGATAGAGATAGAGTCCAGCTCGTTTTTTGCATCTTTTAGGAGTTCGTCTACTTTCGCATCCAGTTCGGGAGTCGATTCGAAGCTGCCAAAATCCTCGTTCACGCCATAAAACCACATGGATTTGGCTTCCCAGTCGGGACTTGTTGACATGAGCAGTTTTGGAGCCACGTTGGACATGGCTACCATGTGGGGTTCGCGTGGCAGGGGGGCAATATTCCATTTTGTGAAGGTATATTTTACTTTTTCGGGAGTATAAGTCTTTTGCGATTTTATGTAGCCGTTGTATATTTTAAACTGTAAGTCCTTACTTTTTGGGACTTGCACCTGATATACTTTTGTTTTTATCGGCTGGTCGTTCCAAAAGGGTACAATATCGTAAAAATGCCCGCGCATTGGAGGAATATATCTTGAGTCGTCGGGTTCGTCTTGCTGCAACAGGGCATAGGTGAATCCTTTTTTGAACCAGAATATTTCAATAGCATCACCAGGCTCCAAATGGCCAAAATTTATCATCTTTTTTCGGGCCCCCCAATAAATCATACGTGCCGGGGCAGGATAGTCGTAAAAGTTATCGGCCGAAATCTCTTCAATAGTACCGTCGGCACGGTAAATACGTGCTTTTTTTATGTCGATATGTGCCGAAAGGGGATCGTAGTCGAAGGTTAAGTGATTTAGCTTTCGGGCTCCTTCCTTTGTGAAGATCTTTATGAGCGAATGCATGTTGTTGTAGCTTAGGCCTGACTCCTGAACATCCACTTGTGTGCTGTCAAAAAGGACCAGGTAATCGGCGTTTGGGTAATCGGCTGCCGAGCCTGCCTTTTGTATGTAGGCGTGCGGCACTGCCAGAACCCATAGGGAGGTGCATAGCAGAATGAGGGTTAGGAAAATTTTGTTTTTCATAGGTTTTGGTATTTAGTTTTCGATTGCAATTTTTCGCATGGAAAGAACAAACCGGCAATAGTGTGTGCATACTTTTTATCCAGGCACATAAGAAGTCCTGGCTGTCCTTACAAGAAGGTTACAACCATCGCTTTCAGCTGCTTAAAAGTATAAGATTTTCTTATCTTTTCAAATTCCTGACATTTAAAAACTTTCTGCTGCCATAGCCTTCTTAAGGACTGGTCTTTTATTGGTCTTTAATAAGACAGTTCTTTTTTCGGGAAGATCCGTTTTTCTCAAGCTTTAAGAAAATGAGCAAGATGTTTAGCTGCTTTGTCAATAGTGGGCAGCGGATGCGCAATATTAAGGCGTATATAATTGGCTGTTTGGGGCGAGAAATGCTCTCCCGGGATCACAGCTACACGCTCTTTGTCATAAAGTTGCATGGCAAAGTCAAAGCCATTGGTATGGGGCCTTGGGAGTTTTGCCCAAATAAAGTAACCTCCTTTTACCTCGGGAATAGTAAAGTTGAAGGCTTCAAGAACTTCTTTTAGCCGTGTAAATGACTGGGTTAGGTTTTCGCGTAGCCATTGTATATAAGCGGTTCCTTGTTGGTGTTTTTGCAGATAGTTGGCCAATGCCTGCTGTTGGATGGATGGAGCGCAAAGCCCGGTATAGTCATGTATTGCTTTGATTTGTGCCAGGTGTTGCTGGTGCCCTATTATATAACCTATACGCCACCCGGTTATGCTGAATAGTTTCGAGAAACTATTGGTATAAAATAGTTGCGGATGGGTATAGTTGTCGCATAAGTAGGGAGGGGTGTCGAAATAGAGTTCCCGATAGACTGCATCTAAAATCAGATACACCTTGTTTTGTTCGCACAATTCGATGAGCGCTTTCATTTCAGTTTTACTCCAAATCCTTCCCAGGGGATTTCCGGGGGTGGCTAAGAAAATAACACCTACATTTTCGTTTTGGATTGTTTGCGCTAGTTCTTGAAAGTTAACAGCTCCGGAAACAGGAAGAGAGAACTCAATGAATGGCGTATTGAAGATTTCGGGCAGATTGCGGTAACTTTCGTAAACAGGGCTGAAGGCCAATGCTGAAAAGGGGGTCGTGCGTTTTTTTTTCAGGTAAATGAAAAGTAAGGTGAGCGCTTCGGTTCCGCCTTGTGTGATGAGGAGGTTGTCGGCATTCAGTGTTTGTTCTTTTTGATACTTATCCAGTAATTCATCCACTAAATCTTTATTGCCGTTTCCAGGGGCATATTGGTGTATGGATGTATGTGTTAATGCATTTAGTTCGTCGAGGAGTTCTTTGGGAGGTGGAAACCCCGGGATTCCCTGTGCCAGGTTAATGCCTCCCTTTTCTTTTACTTTGTTGCTCATAAAGGATATGAGCGATCCTTTGGGTTTGGTGTAGTGTGTCATGAGTTGGGGATTCTTCCTTGTTCATTATCCATTTGTTCCTTTGAGAGACCAAACTCTTCACGTTCCTCGTTGCCCAGGGGTTCGGTATGTACCATTACATCATAGGTTTCGGGAATGGTACGGCGTATGCTTCGCTCCACTTCCTGTGCGATGTTATGTCCTTTATTGATGGTTAAGTCGCCGTTAACCTCAATGTCAAGGGCAATAACATATTTTGACGCATGTTTCCGTAACCTTACCCGATGAGGATTGTTGGCTCCTTCTACCGCTTCTACTGCATCAAATATTTTGTAATACAAATCGGTATCGTCCACTCCGTCCATCAACTCTTTATTCGTTTCCATAAAGATGAAGAACGCAGTACGCATAATCCAGATACTAATAGCCAGAGCTGTAATGATATCAAAGAGCGGCATTTTGAACCAGCGGGCAGCAAGAATACCGATTAAAACGGATAAGTTGATGAAAATGTCATTGCGCATGTTCTTGCCATTGGCAATAAGTATGGGACTTTGAATTTTTTTTCCAAGGTTTATGTTGTAAAAAGCCAACACTGTTTTTATTACCAGGGATCCCATTGTGACGTAAATTGCCAGGGTTCCTGGTAAGGGACGTTCTTCAGTTTGCCACAACTGCATAAGAGAGGAGAAAAAGAGCTGCGCACCGGCAAAAAAGATAATGAAACTCAGGGCTTTTGTTCCAACCGTTTCGGCTCTGTTATAACCATAAGGATATTTGCAGTTGGGCGGGCGGCTCATAATACGCGAAGCAATAAGGCTTATGAAATAGGTGAGGATGTCGGTAGCGCTATCAATACCATCACCGATAACGGCCATACTATTTGCCAGATAACCTGCCGTGATTTTGATTAAGGCCAGGAAAAAGTTCGCAATGATACCAATCCAACTGGCTTTTTCTATTTGCTTTGACCGATTGAGCATAAGCTTGATTTAGTAATTAGCGCAAAAATAACCAAATTTTGCATGTTGCAGGAACAAAATGAAAAGAGGATGCCTATAGTAGGTCATCCTCCTTTATTGATAACATGAAACAAGAATATATCTTTCTACTTGTGTCGTACCTTAAAATAACCAATGATGCTGTTCAGGTTTTCCGACTGGTCAGCTAATCCATCGGCTTGCGTTTTTAAACTTTCAAAAAGCGTGACATTCTGCTGTGTAATCTGGTTAAGATTTTGTAACGCATTGTTTACTTGCTCAGCACCTGAGTTTTGTTCATGGCTGGCAGCGGCAATTTCTTGTATAAGTTTGGCTGTTTTTTCGATATCAGGCACTACCTGTTGTAT
Organism: Bacteroidales bacterium; assembly: GCA_046482855.1. GTDB lineage: Bacteria > Bacteroidota > Bacteroidia > Bacteroidales > UBA12077 > CAYVSF01. The sequence goes on from JAWOEH010000061.1 coordinate 63,494, forward strand.
TAATCGTTCGGCTTTTTCCGTGGTAGCAACGCTTGATTGGGAATAGTCATTAATTTCGTCGGCTGCTACTTTACTTCTTTCGGCAAGTTTACGCACTTCAGCAGCTACCACTGCAAATCCTTTTCCGTGTTCCCCAGCGCGTGCAGCTTCTACAGCGGCATTTAGTGCAAGAATGTTGGTTTGAAAGGCGATGTCGCTAATGATGGTAATTTTATCAGCAATGTTTTTTATGGAAAGCAAGCTTTCATTGGAGACTTTACCCACTTCTTCGCTTTGCTTTGCTGCAGAAATAGATATTTTTTCTGTTTCGCGCGAATTATTTGTGTTTTGCTGAATATTTGCAGTCATCTCTTCCATTGAAGAAGCCAATTCTTCGGAGTTGGAGGCTTGCGTATTAGCGCCTTCTGATAAATCACCAGATTTTTCGGTGATTTCAATGCTGGCTGTATTAATTGCCTGCGAAGCTTCTGTAACGCCTACTACTAGCTCGTTAAGCTTGGCTGCCATATTTTCTAAGGAAGTAGCCAGTTCGCCAATTTCATCATCCTGAACAATGTCCACTTTTGCTGTTAAATCGCCCTCTTCGATGGCTTTTGCAAAAGCTACACCCTTTTTTATGGGGCGCGTAATGGAGCGTGATGTCCAGAAACCAGCAAAAAGAGCCAGGGCAATAATAAAGATCGAGATTAGGATTACCACTCGTGGGAATTGGCGAAAAGAAGCAAGCATTTCATTACTTGCCTGTGCCATGTTTTCTTCCTGAAGTGTGAGCAGATTATCCAGGCGATTGGTAATATCGTCAGTAAGCATAATAATTTCACCCCCCTCTTCTACCATAGGGGTTACCTCAAATAGTATCATGGGATCATCATAAGCCTCAAACGAATTGAGGCTGGTCATTACCTGTTGGTGTGCAGGGACCAATGAGTCTATTATGGCTTGTGAGGTTTGCTGGAACGTTTCCTGGTCTTTAGTGTCCCACTCTGTAGCCAGTGTCTGTAAGTTGGCGATAAGATCGGGAAACTGCTCATTGTGAAGTGATTTTAGCTTAAGCTTATCGGGTGTATTGGCTTGTTTCTCAATAAAAACCCAGTTTTTGATTAACATCTTCGATTCAACTACTGCCTGACGCAGGTCATTTAAGTAATAGGTTGAAGGATTATATAAGTTGGTAATCTTTTCGTTAAGCTGCCGATTGTTCACAGAGCTATTCACTGTTACGAAGGCATTGACCAAAAAGGCCAGAATAATAATGCCGAAACCCAGTGCCAGCTTTCTGCTGATTGTAAGTCTGTATTTCATGATTGCTACTTTTGCTTAATATGTTTTAGCTGCCATCTCTGCGATTTTTGAATGGTATTTTAAACCATACTTTAATGCATTGGTCCCTTTGAATTCGTAGCGTAATCGGTTTCCTTCGAGGAAAAAGTTGATGGCAGCGCCTTTTTGAATTCCCTGATCACTATCGCTAATCAGCAATACGCTTCGTCCTGCTTTTTCGTGAATCCCTTGTATGTCACCTATTTTAGTATAAGACACATACAGAATATCGCATTCAGTAACATCTTCCTTATTGCGAAACTTTTTCACGGAAATGTTTTGGGTAATAACTTTTTTCCCCTGTGTGAATGAATTTAATGCATTGTACATATCTCCTGAACCCAGCACGCCTATTACAAAGTCGCCTGTACGTACATGAGCCGGCCACTCAAAAAACTTGGTAAAGTTGTAAATGAATTTTGCTTTCGCATCTTCGATTTCTACTTGCGCCTTTAATTGACTTGCCGCAAAAAGCAACAAAATAGCAATCAACCCTAACTTTTTCATATTTCAATAAATTGGTTTTTACAAAGTTGAGATATCTGTAAGTTTCTGACAAAGAAAACCCGGTGATGTTTATTTAGCCGAAATGGTGATTTGGCTCACCTTTTTTTTCTGTCATTACCGTTTCATACGGAAAAAGTCCGATAAAAGTTTGCTACATTCCTCTTTTAATATGCCGCCTACCAATTGGGTTTTTGGATGTAAAATATCTCCAGGCTGTTGGGAAATTCCTCGTTTGTTGTCCGCAGCGCCATATACAACTCGCTTTAGTTGAGCCCAATATGCGGCTCCTCCGCACATTACACAGGGTTCGGCTGTTACATATAGGGTGCAATTTTTTAGGTATTTGCTCCCCAAGGCATTTGCGGCTGAAGTTATCGCTTGCATTTCGGCATGCGCTGTAACATCATGAAGCGTCTCTGTAAGGTTATGGGCTCGGGCAATAATCTGATCTTCAATGGTAATAATTGCCCCCATTGGAATTTCGTCCTTTTCCAAGGCTTTTCTGGCTTCGGTTAAGGCTTGTTGCATGAAATATTCATCGGAAAGTAAGATGCCCATTTTTTTTACGACAAAAATAAGCAATTACACCTTTTGATAGGCGTATTTTCCTTTCGGCGATCTGAAAAAAACTTTGTACTTTCGCACGATAATCTTTTGGAACTGACACAGAAAAAAAGAAACCTATGTATCGGACACATACTTGTGAAGAATTAAGAGCAAAACATATTGGCCAGGATATAACTTTATCGGGGTGGATTCAAGCCATCCGTAAACTTGGAGGGATGACATTTGTTACCCTACGAGACAGGTATGGTCTTACCCAATTGTTTTTTGACGAGCATTCGGGGGAAGTAAATGAGCGCGTAAAGCAGCTGGGACGTGAATTTGTTATCCAGGTACGAGGGGAAGTTATGGAGCGCTCGAGTAAAAACCCCCAAATGGCTACCGGAGATATTGAAATTAAAGTACGAGAAATCAATGTATTGAACCGTTCCGAAGTACCCCCTTTTACAATTGAAGACGATACTGACGGGGGCGAAGAATTGCGTATGAAATATAGGTACCTGGATTTGCGACGAAACCCGGTGAAGGAGAAGCTGGAACTGCGTCATAAAATGGGGCAGGCTATTCGTCGATACCTGGATACCTTGGATTTTATGGAGATTGAGACTCCCTATTTGATAAAATCAACTCCGGAGGGAGCTCGCGATTTTGTTGTTCCTTCACGCTTGAATCAAGGGACTTTTTATGCGCTGCCTCAATCGCCGCAAACCTTTAAGCAGTTGCTTATGGTTGGTGGATACGATAGGTATTTTCAGTTAGTGAAGTGTTTTCGGGATGAAGATTTTCGTGCAGACAGGCAACCTGAGTTCACCCAGGTTGATTGCGAGATGGCTTTTGTTGACCAAGAAGATATTCTTTCCACATTTGAAGGATTGGCAAAGTATCTTTTTAAAGAGGTAAAAGGTGTCGAGCTCGATTATAATTTTCCGCGCCTGTCGTATGATGAGGCCATAGCGAGCTATGGTTCCGATAAGCCCGATATCCGCTTTGGCATGGTAATGCAAGAAATTACTGATCTTGCCCAGGGAAAAGGGTTTAAAGTTTTCGACCAGGTGGATTATATAGGGGGTATATGTGCCGAAGGCTGCGCAGGCTATTCCCGGAAGCAATTAGATGCCCTTACGAAGTTTGTTCAAACACCACAGGTAGGGGCTAAAGGTTTAGTATATGTAAAGTGCAATGAAGATGGGTCCTTTAAATCTTCTGTGGATAAGTTCTTTACGGAAGATCAGCTTGCTGAGTGGATGAAGGCCATGAAAGCAAAACCAGGTGACCTGTTGTTGATTCTGGCAGGGGAGAGAAAAAAGACCCAAACGGCATTAGGTACCTTGCGTTTGGAGATGGGAGACCAATTAGGATTGCGGGATTCCAATGCCTTTTCGCCTTTGTGGGTAGTTGATTTCCCATTATTGGAGTGGGATGAAGACGATCAGCGCTTCTTTGCCATGCATCATCCCTTTACCTCGCCTAAGCAAGAGGATATGGAGTTGTTTGAATCTGATCCCGGAGCCATGCGTGCAAATGCTTACGACTTTGTAATCAATGGCGTGGAGATTGGTGGTGGTTCCATTCGTATCTATAACCCTGAAGTACAGCAAAAAATGTTTTCAGCTTTGGGGATTGGAAAAGAAGAAGCTCAGGAGAAATTTGGCTTTTTACTCGATGCTTTTAAATATGGAGCGCCTCCACATGGCGGAATTGCTTTTGGTTTTGATCGTTGGTGTGCAGTATTTGGTGGTTCTGATTCCATTCGCGATTTTATCGCATTCCCCAAAAACAATGCAGGGCGGGACTTAATGATTGATAGTCCGGCTGGTATCGACAAAAAACAACTTGAAGAGTTGGGGTTGAGTATAAAAAATAAGACTTAAGTGGTTACTGTAGAAATATAAAAAAAACGGCTGCCCTAAAGCAGCCGTTTTTTTTATATAGGAAGTGTTTTGTTATTTATTAATGGCCTCCAGGTTGGCAGCGAAATAGAATTTGTCTTTTAATTCCCATTCATTATTTTGGTTGTCCCATCTGTACTCCATTTTATTTAGAATATCACCGGCGTCATTATAGGTGGCTTCAAACTTTTTGAAATTTATCCACTCGCCCGATAGATAATCCCAGCGAAGTTCATGTTGGCTTTGGATATCTCCTTTTCTGTTGTAGTCCATGGTATATTGCAAGGCATTTAGCCAGTCCTCTTGAGCTGTGTTCCATGTCATACGTACTTCTTTGGTTTTGTATCCTCTCGCATTATAGTCAATTAGGTACTTTCCATCTGTTTCCCAGTTCATTTTTTCAGTGTTCCAGCTTTTGGCAATGACCTTGCTTGGAGGCATAAAGTCGCTGTAGAATTCCATATCGAAACGCATATAGTTCTCCCAGTTTTCATTGTAGGGATTGAATTTACGAATCACGGTTGCACTTCTTTCCCCCTCTTGCGTGTAGGTGATAATATACTTCACTTTATTAAACCACGAGCTGGTTGGTTTTGACCATTCCTGGAAGAGTACTTCCTCTCTTTTCCCCGATTTGTTGTATGAGATATTACGCAGTGTGGCATTCACCCAACCGGCTGTTGTGGGATCCCAAATCTGAACAATTTCGCTTGTTTCATTTCCTCGTTCATTATACTCGTAATTGGTTTGTGTTAAGTTTTGCCAGTCGGTGTTTCTTTTCTGCCACTGTTGAAGTAAAACTTCAGTTGGGTCATCCTTATCGTTAAATTTTCTAATTTCTCTTTGATAGTAAGTCCATTCCTGCGCATTTTCGTCCCACTGGAATGTGTAGAGTGTGTCGTTACCCGCCCAAGTGATTTTCTCCTTTTGCTTCTCTTCATCATTAATGTCGTGAGCAGCTTTGGGCTGTGCCTGAATGGTTGCCGCTGCGGCAATCAAAAGCAGACTTGCTAATATGTATCGTACGTTTTTCATAATAGGTTGATTTAATGATTATCTGTTTTTTTGTGTTTCTACTTCTATGATGTTTATTTCCCAAAACACCCTATCGACATTTTTTGTTTTTTTATTCCGTTAATGCCCAATGTGTTCAAAAAAACAGGTGAGCTGTTGAAAACTTAACATGAATTTAACATAAGGCTTCTAATATAGCGCGTAATTTGGTCTCAAATTTTAAGCGAAAAATTATGTTGTTGATTAATCAGAACAGGAACGAGTATATTGTGGGTTTTCGCGGTACACGAAAGCTTAACATCGAGATTAAAGAAGACGTTGAGGCGCAGATTCTATCGCTCCTTGAGCAACCCATAACAAAATTGGTTCTTAACATGCAGAGCATTGTTTTTATTGATAGTGCCGGTTTTGAGTTGCTAATGGAGATAGAGCAAAAAGCCGATTTGAAAGATGTCGTCTTTCAGCTCATGAATGTTTCCGAAGAAGCGCATGAGATTTTTGATTTATTGAAGATGGAGAAAGTTTTTGAGATCGTATAAAATTGAAATAGGATAGAAAAATAAAAGAGGCGCTTGTGAAAGCGCCTCTTTTATTTTTCTGATTATCTTATTCATTACTTGTTTGTAGTATTTCCCAGTATTCCAGGGCTCTGCGAGTATGGGGGATGACAATTGTACCTCCTACCAGGTTCGCCACAGAGAATATTTCATACATCTCTTCGTTGGTTACGCCTTGTTCATAACACTGTTCCAGATGGTATTTAATGCAATCGTCGCAGCGGAGTACCATTGAGGTAGCAAGACCCAACATTTCTTTCACCTTTGAGGAGAGGGCCCCTTCCATGTAGGTATTTGTATCGAGGTTAAAAATGCGCTTAATAACTTTATTGTCGGTGCTCAGAAGTTTCTCGTTCATTTTTTCCCGGTAGCTGCGGAATTCATCTATTTGTTTGTTCATATGTCAGGATTTTAATTTAATGGCTTGTCCAATTAATGTGGCGGATGTAGCCTGTTCAACTTCTACCTCAACCAGATCGCCAATATGAAAGTATTCACGGGGGAATACCACAACTTTGTTTTGTGAGTTACGTCCATAAAAATCTTGTGAAGAACGTTTGGATACTCCCTCAACCAGAACATCGAATACCTTTCCGATGTCCTCTTTTTTACTTTGTGTTGAGAGTTCACTTTGAAGATCAATGATCTCTGTAAGCCTGCGTGTTTTTACTGAGTCTGGCACATCATCCTTCATTTTTCTGGCAGCCTTTGTGCCTTCGCGTTCAGAATATTTAAACATAAAGGCTAAATCGTAATTTACCCAACGCATTAGACTCAGGGTTTCCTGGTGTTCTTCCTCGGTCTCTCCGCAAAAGCCGGTCATGATATCGGTTGTGATGGCGCAATCTGGGAGAATTTTTCGTATTGCCCGGATTCTGTCCATATAATATTCGCGCGTATAGCCTCTGTTCATGCGTGTCAGTACGGCGGAGCTTCCCGACTGTACAGGAAGGTGAATATGATTGCATATATTATTGTACATAGCCATGGTATAGAGTACTTCATCGGAAAGATCTTTGGGATGACTTGTACTAAAACGAATGCGCATTTTAGGATCGACCTTGGCTACGCTCTCCAGAAGTTGGGCAAATGTATAGCTTTTTTTAGAGTCGGGGTCGGTATAATTGTAGGAATCTACATTTTGCCCCAATAGGGTAAGTTCTTTGTAACCGGCTTTGCTGAGTTCCTCCACTTCGTGTAAAATGGTTTTTAGCGGACGGCTACGCTCTCCTCCTCTAACATAAGGAACAATACAATAAGTACACATGTTATTGCATCCCCGCATAATGGAGACGAATGCCGATACCTTATTTGTGCTTTGACGAACAGGAGCTATGTCGGCGTAGGTTTCTTCCCTGGAAAGAAGAACATTTATTGCTTTTTGTCCACTCTGTACCTCTTCTAAAAGTGTTGGTAATTCCCTGTATCCATCTGGCCCAACAACCAAATCGAGGCTTTTTTCTTCCTCTAAAAGTTTGTGTTTTAAGCGCTCAGCCATACAGCCAATAAGGCCAATAGTTATATCCGGACGACGTTTCTTCTCTTGTTTGAATACATTTAGTCGGCCCCATACTCGTTGCTCAGCGTTTTCCCGAATGCTGCACGTGTTCACCAGGATCAGATCTGCCTTATCCATGTGTTGGGTTTGTTCGTAACCATGCTCCCGAAGGATGGAGGCAACAACCTCACTGTCGGCAGTGTTCATTTGGCAGCCATAGGTTTCGATGTAGAGCTTAGGTCGTTTTGTTGTCATGGTAGTTACCTTAAATTTTCTGCATATTTCACTTATTTTCCGAAAAATGCAATCCTTTTTATGTGTTTTGTAATAGTTCTTTTAAATATCTTTCTCAACTAACTGTAAATGAGAGGGTATGTCTATGTTGTTAGATGGGAGGCAGTGCGATTTTTCCTTGACCTCCGAGGTGAGAAAGATACAATTTTTTTAAAATAATGAATTAAGAACTACTAAAAATGGTGCTTATAACTTCTTGGGCAATGGATATCTCTGAAAATTTTTTATTCAACAGGCAAATTCGTAATTTTGCCAGAAATTTTTACGTAACCAAAATTTTGTGATATGTCCGGACATAGTAAGTGGGCGAATATTAAGCACCGGAAAGGTGCGCAGGATGCTAAACGGGCAAAGGTTTTTTCCCGTCTTGTAAAGGAAATTTCCATAGCTGTAAAGGAAGGTGGTCCTGATCCTGAAACCAATCCCCGTTTGCGACTGGCAATGCAGAACGCGAAAGGGGTGAATATGCCGAAGGATAATGTGGACCGTGCCATTAGCAAGGCATCAAGCGAGGGGGATAACCTGGAGGCAATGACCTTTGAAGGCTATGCGCCAAATGGAGTAGCTGTATTTGTTGAGTGTTTAAGTGACAATAATAACCGGACGGTTTCCAATGTTCGAGCCATTTTTAATAAATATGGGGGCTCATTGGGAAAAAATGGCTCTCTGAGTTTTGTTTTTGATACAAAAGGCGTATTTGCCTTTAATCAGCCCGAAGGATTCGATTCTGAGGAGTTTGAGCTAGAAGTGATTGATGCAGGGGCCGATGAAATTGAACTTAACGACGACTTTGTAACTGTTTATACTGCAAAGGAAGACTTCGGCAGCATGCAGAAAAAGTTGGAGGCTTTAGGCATTGAACTAGAAAATGCTTCCCTCCAACGCATTCCGGTCGATACAAAGGAGGTAGAAGTAGAGGCAGCTTTAAAGGTATTGAAAATGATTGATGCTTTTGAAGATGATGATGATGTACAAAATGTCTATCATAATTTGGAGTTAACCGAAGAGGTTGAAGCCGCTTTAAGCTAGTTGAATAGTTGTAGTCCTGGACGGTCATCGCTGGAAGATGGCCGTTTTCTGTTTGTGCTTTCAACAGATTACCGGGAATAACATTGTAGGGGAATATTCGTTTTACAAACGCAGAGATGAAGATAGTTTCAAACTAAAGCAAAAATACCTTTCGCATGATAAGACTGGCAAAAATACTATTTGTAATTACACTTACAGGAGTTGTATTGAGTAGTTGCATTTCAGGGGAAAAACTCTCAATTGGAAATGTGCACGACGTACGTTTAAATACTTCCAACCCCAAAGCGATAGGTCTGGATATTTTGATGCCCATCGATAATGAAAATTTAAGCGGCTTTACCATTACAGATATTGATCTGGATTTTTTTATTAATGGACAATATCTTGGAAAGATCAGGAATTTGGAGTCTGTCCGGGTAAAAGGAAATACCAAAAAGTCTTATCACATTCCGTTAACATTGGAAATTAAAAACATGCTGGCCGGTATGATGCTGATGATGAATAAGTCAGAGAAGAGTAACAGCTATAAAATTGGCTTGAAAGGAGATATAAAGGCGCGTGCCTTTCTGGTTTCCAAAACAATAAAAATCAAAGAGGAGGATACCTGGTCATTCTGATTGGCTGGAGAATGTTTTTCACTATAAAAATCGTTACCTTTAAGGCGCCATTTGGAGGTATAATCTTTAAGATAATGAACTATAAAGGAGTATTACTAATCGTCTTCGGGTTGTTGCAAAGCATTGTAATAATAGCCCAGGAAGAACCACGCTCTTCAGCCATTGATCTGAACGATTATGTACTGAAACTGCAGAGCCGACAGCCAGGGCAGGGAGTTGTCACCATTCAACAGGATACACGATTACATGACCTGTTGAATGCTCATCGACTATATTCTCAGCGTCACCCGGGGATTAATGGGTATCGTATTCGGATTTTCTCGGAGTTGGGAACGCATGCAAGGGAGGAGTGGGATATGGCAAAAGCGCGTTTTTACAGCCGATTTCCGGATATTCCAATTTATCAGGAGTACAAAAATCCAAGTTATAAGATATATGTAGGCGATTATCGAACAAAGATAGATGCTTTAAAGGCTTTAGAGAAGATTCAGATGTATTACCCGAATGCTTTTATTGTGCCTGATCGTATTAATCGCCCCGAAAAGCCAGAGAAATCGACGCAGGAATGAATACTGCAAATCAGGAATCGCAAAAGCTGATTACAATTGCCCGCCAGTTGCGCAAGGATGTTATAATTAGCCTTGCTTCTGCTGGTTCCGGACACTTGGGAGCCTCCCTTGGATTGGCTGATATTTTCTCAGTCCTCTATTTTTCCATATTAAACCATCGACCCAATGAGCCTGCCTGGCCACAGCGCGATCGGCTCGTACTCTCCATTGGTCATGCGGCTCCCGTTTATTATGCTGCTATGGCTAATGCCGGTTACTTTCCGCGAGAGGAGCTTTTAACATTACGACAACTGGGTAGTCGGTTGCAAGGTCATCCAAGCCGTGAGGATACCGTGCCGGGTATCGAATCGGCCTCCGGCTCCCTCGGGCAGGGACTCTCTATTGCTGTTGGCATGGCCTTAACAGCAAAGCTTGATAAACAGGATTGGCATGTGTATTCCGTTCATGGTGATGGCGAATTGCAGGAGGGTGCCATATGGGAAGCCGCAATGAGTGCAGCTCACTACAAGCTTAATAACCTGACAGCAATAGTGGATAGGAATGGGGTGCAGATTGATGGACCTACTAGCCGTGTGATGGAGTTGGAACCACTATCGGCCAAGTTTGAAGCCTTTGGATGGCATGTGTTGGAGTGTGATGGAAATGATATTGAGGATCTTATGACCTCTTTTAGTAAAGCCAGAGCTGTAACCAATAAACCTACAGTAATTATCGCCACTACCCATATGGGAGCCGGAGTACCGGAAATCGAGGATGATTATTCCTGGCATGGCAAGGCTCCCAATGAAGAACAAAAGGATGCATTTTTAAAAGCCTTGCATAATGGCTGAAGAAGAGATACGCTTACATAGTAGAGGAGAAGTCCCTACACGCCTTGGATTTGGTCGAGGCCTAAAAGCCATTGCCATGTCAGATGAGCGTGTTGTGGCTCTGGGAGCCGATATTACCTCTTCGGTGAATGTTGATCTTTTTCAAAAACAATTCCCTGAACGCTTCTTCTCTCTGGGCATTGCTGAACAAAACATTATGGGAGTAGCTGCCGGTATGGCTTTAAGTGGGAAGATCCCTTTTGCAGCTACCTATGGCGTATTTTCGGCACTTAGAACCACTGATCAGATTCGAATTTCAATCTGCTACAACAATGTGCCCGTAAAAATAGGGGGCGCTCATGCCGGCATCTCCGTAGGTCCCGATGGGGCAACACATCAAGCGTTGGAAGATCTGGCCGTAATGCGGGCAATGCCCAACATGACGGTACTCTCACCCTGTGATGCCACGCAGACCCAACAAGCCACACGCGCTGCTGTTGAGCAGGTAGATGGACCTGCTTATATTCGTTTTGGTCGAGAAGCTGTTCCTGATTTTATCTCGCCCGCATTGAGCTTTGAAGTAGGCAAAGCTCAGCGGTTAAGAGAGGGAACCGATCTTACGATAGTGGCTACCGGGCATATGGTATGGGAAGCCCTTAATGCTGCTGAGATGTTGAGCAAGAAGGGAATACGAGCGGCTGTAATAAATATACATACCCTTAAACCCATTGATGATGATGCATTAATTGCCGCAGCAAGCGCTACGGGTTTAATTGTTACAGTGGAAGAACATCAGGTGTTTGGTGGTTTAGGGAGTGCCGTGGCCGAGGTGCTTAGTCAGCATTATCCTGTGCCAATGGCAATTATTGGAATGCCCGACAGGTTCGGAGAGTCTGGCACACCCGAACAGTTATTAAATAAATATGGACTGCATGCCCAAAATATTGCGGCAGTTGCAATGAATAAGTTACAGACTATAAAAAGTTAGGGAGTAATGAGCGAATTAATTAAACATGAATGTGGCGTTGCCATGATACGCCTGTTGAAGCCACTTGAATATTATCAGGAAAAATATGGAAGCTGGATGTATGGGCTTCGCAAACTTTATCTGCTGATGGAGAAGCAACATAACAGGGGACAGGATGGAGCAGGTATTGCCACGCTAAAACTTGATCCAAAGCCCGGAGAAAAATATATTCATCGGTTTCGTTCTAATGGAAGCTCCCCGATTAAAGAGGTGCTTGATAAAGTGAATAGCATGCACGAAAAGTTCGAGCATTCCAATGGAGAACTCCTCCATGATGCCCTTTGGGCGAAAGAACACCTGCCCTCGGCTGCTGAACTTTACCTTGGGCACCTGCGGTACGGTACTTTCGGGCGGAATAACATTGAGTATGTGCATCCGGTAATGCGTGAAAATAATTGGAAATCACGTAATCTTGTGCTGGCTGGCAATTTTAACCTGACAAATGTAGATGAGCTTTTTAAGGATCTTGTTGATCTTGGTCAGCATCCCAAAGGCTATACCGATACCATAACAGTACTTGAAAAGGTTGGCTTTATTTTAGACGAGGAGAATCAGCTTTTATTCCGAAAATTTAAAAATGAAGGCTATACCAATAAGGAGATTAGTGAGTTTATTGCTGAGCAGATTAAGGTAAGTAAGATTCTTCAGGAATCAAGTAAAGATTGGGATGGCGGCTATGTAATAGCAGGGATGATAGGTCATGGAGATTCCTTTGTTACCCGCGACCCATGGGGAATACGTCCTGCTTTCTATTATAAGGATGAGGAAATTGTGGTTGTGGCCTCTGAACGTCCCGTAATACAAACAGTAATGAATGTTCAGGCCGCCCAGGTGCATGAAATTAAACCCGGTCATGCATTGATTGTAAAAAAAGAGGGTAGGGTTGTGGAAAAGGAGATTCGGGTACCACAGCAACGACGTTCTTGTTCGTTCGAACGAATCTACTTTTCGAGGGGTAGCGATAAAGATATTTACGTAGAACGTAAAAATCTGGGCCGCTTTTTGACTCCTGCAATTTTAGAATCGGTAAATCATGATTTGGAAAATTCGGTGTTTTCTTTTATTCCAAATACGGCAGAGACTGCTTTCTATGGCATGGTAGATGGCTTGAAAAATCATTGCATCGAACAACAAAAGCAGAAACTCCTGAAGCTCGATAACCCAATTACTACGGAGGTGCTGGATGAGATTTTTGATACGAAAATTCGGGTCGAAAAAATAGCTATCAAGGATATTAAGTTGCGCACTTTTATTGCACAAGAAAAAGGCCGAAATGATTTGGTCGGACACGTTTATGATCTTACTTATGGTACTGTGAATCCAGGTACCGATAACCTGGTGATTATCGATGATTCGATTGTTCGGGGTACGACGCTGAAACAGAGTATTATTCGCATACTTGATCGATTGCACCCTAAAAAAATTGTGGTGGTTTCTTCGTCACCCCAAATTCGGTATCCCGATTGTTATGGCATCGATATGGCTCGCATGGGTGAGTTTATTGCTTTTCAGGCAGCTATTGCTTTGCTAAAAGAAACCGGACAAGAACATATCATTGAATCGGTGTACAAAAAGTCCAAAGAACAACAATACCTTCCCAAAGAACAGATTGTTAATTATGTAAAGGAGATCTATAAGCCCTTTACTGCACAGGAAATTTCTGCGAAAATAGCGGAGCTATTGACGGATGAGTCTATTCAGGCAGAAGTGGCCATTGTATATCAATCGATAGAAGATTTGCACAGAGCTTGTCCGAATGACACAGGCGATTGGTATTTCACTGGCAATTATCCAACGCCCGGAGGAAATAAAGTAGTTAATACAGCATTTATTAATTATATGGAAGGGAGCAATGCCCGAGCTTATTAATTGATATTTACAGGATACTAAATAAAAAGCAAGCCGAGAGGGCTTGCTTTTTATTTAGCACTCTCTTGTTTCTCGCGTAAATATGAGTCGAAATAGCGTTCTCTTTTTGCCGGGTATATGTCATCAATGGTAAGCATAATGCCGGTTTCCTCTACATGTCCAAAGCTTTCGTTAATAGCTGTGCCAAATACACGCATGGAATTGGAAAGATTCATGTAAGCATTGATTAAAGGCGGTACGTTTTCATTGCGTTTACGCACTTGTTGCGAGAGAATCTTCGCATTTTCTTTAAAGTTTTCGCCGTTGAAAAGATCTTCCAGCACCTGCTCGTCAGTATCGGGGTATAACGGATGCTTTGGGGTTACCAGTTTGTCCTTGTCGGCAAAGTACTTGTGCAGGAAAAATAAAATCATGTCACGCGCTTCACGATTAAAGTGAGGATACATGGTGACTTTACCGAAAAAGAATTTTACGTGCGGATGTTCTATCACCAAAGCGCCTAAGCCATCCCATAAATTATCAAGGGCATATAGGCTCTTTCGCCCCGGGGTTGTGCCGGTGGATTGGAAATTGGGCTGGATAAAAGAGCGCCCTAATTCAATCATATAGGGAAGGTAGTTCTGCTTAAATTCTTCAGACAGGTTGAATAATTTTCCTGTGGCAATATTTTTTGTGCACTCGGGTGATTTGCATATTTGGAAACGGTACCCTCCCAGTATTTCCTGCTCCTCGGGGGCCCAAACAATCAATTGTTGGTAGGGCGTATCGGCTGTATCGAATGCGTCAATGTCCAGTTCTTTTCCGGTACCCCCGCCTGCCGCCCGGAAGGTAACCTCCCGTAAACGGCCAATTTCTTTCATTACATGGGGTGCGTTGTGGTAATTTACCACGTAAAGTTCATTGTTGCCGTTGGTTGTATGACGTAAAAAGCGTTCCTCTGTTAGTTCCTTTAAAAGTAGCGCTTTATCAATAGGTGCAGTAATCTCTTTCATGGTTCTTTTTTTGAGGCTGTAAAACTAGTAAAAGAATTTTAACCCGTACTGGCTATTTGCCATTGCCTTCTAAATGGTAAACATATTGTTTAATTTCTTCAGCCCACTCTTGTGGTTTTTTTTGTTGAGCCAGGGATTTGTAACTAATGGGTTCTCCTATGGTTAGTGTAATATGCTTATTGTTTTGTTTGTACATCTCGTCTACCAGATAAAACATTTCTAAGTTGACACTAATGCCCAGGAATTTCCTGAAATTTGCCAAGTTGTAAAAAAAAGTAGAATTGCGTCCGTCAATGTGTATGGGAACAATGTCCCGCTGATACTGTATCGCTTTTTTTATAAAACTTTTTTTCCATTCCAGATCGCATATTTCGCCTTTCTGCTTACGCGAACATAAGCCCGCCGGAAAGTTAAGTATTTGTGCATCGGATTCGTAAGCATCGGAAATGCGTTTTACGTATTCAACAGATTGTTTTCCGTGTTTGTTCACAGGGATAAAAATGTCATCCATGTTCTTTACGTTCATTAACAGGTCGTTAACGATGAACTTGATCTTTGGGTGATACTGTCCGATTACATGGGCAAAAACAATTCCATCCAACCCTCCTAAAGGATGATTTGCTGAGAAAATATACCGACCTTCCCGCGGAATTCGCTCCGGGTTTATTACTTCAATCTGTAGATTGAAATAGTCAATAACCGCATCGATGAACTCCAACCCCTCAAGATCTCCAATTCTGGCCAGCCCCTCATTCAACTCATCCTGATGGATTATCTTTTTGATATAGTTGTAAATGAATTCAGGAATTAATTTTGCCAAACGCGGGTTCTTTTCTTTAAAGACCTCCTTGATATCAATTTTTTCCATAAAAGGTAAAAGATGGTTCCAGTGCGTAAAATTAACAAAAATTCGGGAAACCAAAATGGTCCCTGTTGCTTATATATTGCGGAATATATTGTTAGTTAATGTGTAAGGTGAGAAAGTTATTAACATTGTGGGAAAAAGTGGGAGGAAGTGGTGTATTGTGGTGAAATTTTCTGTAATTTTACTCATTAATCTATCATTTAGTGTATGGCAGGCTTTGTTGGTGATTTTCAATGTAAAGTGGACGTGAAGGGGCGTGTAAGCTTCCCTTCAGCACTGAAGAAGCAGATGGATGCTTCCTCGGACGGGCGCTTTGTATTGAAAAAAGACCTTTTTGAAGCATGTTTGGTTCTCTATCCAATGGAGGAATGGGAACGAAAAAGTGAGCAATTGCGTCGTAAGCTAAATCCTTACAATAAGAAGCACAATCAGTTTTTGCGCAATTTTTTTAAGGGTTCGGCGGAAGTGATGCTCGATGGCAATGGTCGCCTATTGCTTTCTCGCAGACTGATGGATCAGGTGGCGATTGAGCAAGAGGTTGTATTGGCTGGTCAATATGAGAAAATAGAAGTATGGCCTGCTGATAAATATGAAGCATTAAACGAATCCCCCGATGATGTTGCGGCTATGGCTGAGGATCTTTTGGGGAATGACAATTTTAACGATGAGGCATTATGAGTTATCATGTCCCGGTGATGTTGGAAGAGAGTTTGCAGGGGTTGGCAATTACTCCTGATGGGGTATATGTGGATGTGACTTTTGGTGGCGGAGGACATTCCAGAGCTATTCTGGAACGATTGGATAAGGGTCGGCTATTGGCTTTTGATCAGGATGCCGACGCCATGAAGAACCGACTCGATGATGAGCGGTTCATTTTTGTTAAACACAACTTCCGCTTTTTAAAGAATTTTCTGGAGTATCATCACTTTCCTAAGGTTGATGGGATTTTAGCTGATCTTGGCGTTTCCTCGCACCACTTTGACGTTCCTGAGCGAGGGTTTTCATTTCGGGAGGAAGGCCCTTTGGATATGCGCATGAATACGGAAGTAAATAGAACTGCTGCCGATGTGTTGAATGAAAAAGGGGAGCGAGAATTAATTCAACTGTTTCGCCAGTATGGCGAGTTGAAAAGTGCCAGACGAATCGCCGGTTTAATTGTTAAGGCGCGAGAGTCGCAGCCATTTGTAAATAGTAGTGATTTGTTGAGCGTTCTTGAACCAATCCTGCCACAGGTTGGCAGAAAGAAGGTACTGGCAAAAATTTTTCAGGCACTGCGTATCGAGGTAAATGAAGAGATGCGCTCGCTCGAACAATTCCTGCTTCAAACAGCCAGTGTGCTGAAACCCGGGGGAAGGCTTGTGGTGATTACTTATCACTCCCTGGAAGATCGAATGGTGAAAAATGTGATGCGTTCCGGTAAAATTGATGGAACGGTTGAGAAAGATATTTATGGGCAGGCAGAGGTGCCTTTTAAGGTAATTACGCGAAAGGTGATCTTACCCAATGAAATGGAGATTACAGAGAATCCGCGATCGAGAAGTGCAAAGCTTCGGATTGCTGAAAAATTATAATTGGTGATGGCTGAAGAGGAAAATGTAGAATTTATATCGGAAAAGAAGGAGCGAAAAGAGCTGCAAACTCACTTTTCGTTAAAAGGGCTAATTGACGGTTCTCTTTTGGCCAAAGAAGCGGTGGTGAAGCAATTGCCTTTTTTCTTATTCCTGGCATTTATGGCTCTTTTTTACATTGCCAACCGCTATCATGCCGAAAAAATTGTAGGACAATCTACCCGGCTCGAGCAACAAATGAAGGAGTACAGAGCCAAGTCTATGAGCATTTCCTCAGAGCTAATGTTCTTAAGCAAACAATCGGGCGTTATGCAAATGATTGAGCATAAGGGATTGGGTCTTAAAGAGTCGGTTGAGCCACCGCAGAAAATTGTGGTCCAAAAAAAGTAAGCTATGTCATTGAAAAAGGACATTGTTTGGCGTGTAGGTGTGGTTTACATTTTTATGTTAATCCTGGCGATAGCTGTGCTTTTCAAGATCGCCTATTTGCAGGTATTTGAAGGGAAGCAACTGACCCAACAAGCCGAAAAAAATGTTTTGCGCACCTTCCCACTGGAACCGAACCGAGGAGGCATTTATGCAACGGATGGACGTTTATTAGCCACTTCGGTACCCTATTATGAGGTTCGCCTGGATACGCGGAGTACCGGCATGGAACCGGGTAGGTTTATGCAGCAAGTCGATTCTTTGGCTTATTGTCTCTCGCATTTATTCAGGGATCTTTCCACCAGCGAATATAAACGAAAACTTGCAAATGCACATAAACGTGGTGAGCGCTTCCTTTTGTTGAAAAGACGTGTGAGCTACATGCAATTGGAACAATTGAAAAAATTTCCCTTGTTGAGTCGGGGACGCTATAAAGGCGGGTTTATCATATTGCAAAATAATATTCGTATTCATCCTCATGGTGGACTGGCAGCGCGAACTATTGGTTACCT
The DNA here is from genome assembly GCA_046482855.1 of Bacteroidales bacterium. Classification (GTDB taxonomy): domain Bacteria; phylum Bacteroidota; class Bacteroidia; order Bacteroidales; family UBA12077; genus CAYVSF01. Next base: position 81,420 of record JAWOEH010000061.1, read on the forward strand.
GTCCAAAAGTGAACAGGGGAATGTGGTAGGGCTGGAAGGCGCCTATGATGACTACTTAACGGGTACCGCCGGGTTGCGTTTAATGCAAAAGGTCAATGGCGATTTATGGATGCCTGTTGACGACGAAAATGAGGTAGAGCCCGAGGATGGGAAAGATATCATTACCACCCTTGATGTGAATATTCAAGATGTGGCTGAATCGGCTTTGAAGCGCCAGCTTTCATTACAGGGGGCGCATCACGGAACGGCTGTGCTTATGGAGGTGGCTACAGGCGAAATTAAGGCCATTGCAAATTTGGAACGTACTGCTTTAGGCGATTATAAGGAAACCTACAATTATGCGATTGGCGAAAGCACGGTACCCGGTTCAACATTTAAACTGGCCAGCATTATTGCTGCGTTGGAAGATGGTGTGGTAAGACTCACCGATACAATTGATACCGGCGAGGGAGTAGTCTATTACTACGACCAAAAAATGAAGGATTCCCATCAGGGTGGTTACGGAAAGATCACCGTAACGGAAGTGTTTGAAAAGTCTTCAAATGTGGGTATTTCAAAGATCATTACTGATAATTATGGCAACGACCCCAAAAAATTTATCAATCGGCTCTACCGTATGAATCTGAACAAACCTTTGGGCTTGGATATTTTGGGTGAGGGGCAGCCTGCGATTAAATACCCGGGAGATCCGCTTTGGTCAGGGATTACTTTGCCCATGATGTCGATTGGGTATGAAACCCGTCTTACTCCTTTGCAAATTCTTACTTTTTACAATGCTGTTGCCAATAATGGGAAGATGGTGAAGCCTAAATTGGTGAAAGAAGTGCGGTACCGGGGTAAACTGGTTGAGAAATTTCCTACTGAGGTTATTAATCCTTCCATCTGTTCGCGGGGAACACTGAAAAAAGCACAGCAGTTGCTGCGTGGAGCGGTAGAAGAGGGAACTGCCAGGAATTTGGATAACCCAAATTATGCCATTGCCGGGAAAACCGGAACCGCTCAAATTGCAAATCGTGATTATGGTTATCGGGATAAATCAAAAATTAGCTACCAGGCTTCATTTGCCGGTTATTTCCCGGCCGATCAGCCAAAATATTCCTGCATTGTTGTGGTAAATGCTCCCTCTCGTAATGTCTATTATGGCAACCTGGTGGCAGGACCGGTATTTAAAGAGATTGCTGATAAGGTATATGCTACAAGTTTCGATATGCATAAAAAATCTACAGTGGAGCCCGATGAAATTAAGATTCCTTATACAAAACATAGTTACAAACCTGAATTGCTAGGTGCATTGAAAGAACTTAAGATTCGAGTGGATACGACCGATGTGAATTCCAACTGGGTAGTTACCCGCGCTAAAGATAGCATCGTAGTATTGCATAATGAGTTAATTAATGAGGCGATAATGCCTAATGTGGTTGGAATGGGGATTAAAGATGCACTTTACCTGTTGGAAAATAAGGGTGTTAAAGTGGCTTTTAAAGGCCGCGGTACAGTGCTAGAACAGTCTGTAAAGCCAGGGGCAGTTGTAAAGGAGCATAATCATATTCTGCTAAAAATGTCTGTAATAAATTAATCACATGATCCGATTAGCCGATATAATAGCCGATGTAGATGTAAACCAGATAATTGGTACGCAAAATGTGATGATAGCTAACATTTGCTTTGATTCCCGATCGTGTCAAGCGGATGATTTGTTTGTAGCCATGAAAGGCACGCAGGCCGATGGACATAAGTTTATCTCCATGGCTGTTGAAAAAGGAGCTGCGGTAATTGTTTGTGAAACACTACCGGATCTTTTACCCGATCATGTAACATTTGTGCAGGTGGTTGATACTTCCAGAGCTTTAGGTATGATGGCCAATGCTTTTTATGGACATCCTTCTGAAAAATTGCAGTTGATAGGTGTTACAGGAACCAATGGGAAGACAACCACGGCTACGTTATTGTATGAGGCCACTCGTCGTTTAGGTTATACATGTGGTTTGTTATCAACGGTTCGGAATTATATCGATGAAACACCTGTGGAAGCTACCCATACTACACCTGATGCCCTTCAAATAAATGCTTTGTTAGCACAGATGGTAGAACAGGGCTGTAGCTATTGTTTTATGGAGGTGAGTTCACACGCTATTGTGCAGGCGCGCATTGCAGGACTTTCATTTTCTGGTGGGATCTTTACCAATATCACACGTGATCATCTCGATTATCACAAGACCTTTAAAGAGTATATAGAGGCAAAACAGGCATTTTTTACTCAGCTACCCAAAGATGCATTTGTGCTTACAAATGCCGATGATCGGAATGGGGACATTATGGTGCAGAATACGCCAGCTAAAGTCAAACACTATGGCGTAAAGAATTTTGCCGATTACAAAGCCCGTATTGTAGAAACGCATTTTGAAGGCACTCAGTTGCGTATTGATAATGCTGAAGTGTGGACCTTTTTTGTGGGCATATTTAATGTCTACAACATTTTGAGTGTATATGGAACATTGGTGCAGTTGGGTTTTCAAAAAGAAGAAGTGCTAAAGGTTATCAGTGAGCTGCGTCCTGTTGAAGGGCGTTTTGAAACGTTGCGCTCAGCTCGTGGGATAACTGCCATCGTCGATTATGCGCATACACCTGATGCATTAGATAATGTATTGAAAGCCATAGATGAGATTCGTAGTAATGAGCAACAAATCTTGGCCGTAGTAGGAGCCGGAGGAAATCGCGATAAAGGGAAAAGACCGGAAATGGCACGTATTGCGGCACGCTATAGCCACCGGGTGCTTCTTACTTCCGATAATCCACGATTTGAAAAGCCTGAGGCCATTATTGCTGATATGAAAGAGGGGCTCGATGAAGAAGGCCGAGCCAAAACTATTGCTATTACCGATAGGCATGAGGCGATACGGACAGCTATTATGTTTGCTAAACCGGGGGATGTTGTTCTGGTTGCCGGTAAAGGACATGAAACCTATCAGGAGGTGGCGGGTGTAAAGCACCATTTTGACGATAAAGAAATTATTCTGAACCTATTTGAAGAACTAAACTAACAGAAAGCATGCTATATCATCTGTTTCATTATTTCGAAAAGTTAGATATTCCCGGAGCAGGTATGTTTCAGTACTTATCTTTCCGGTCGGCCATGGCCATTATTTTTTCGTTGCTTATTTCATTGCTTTTTGGCAAACGAATTATCCGCTATTTGCAAAGGAAACAGATTGGTGAGGAGATTCGTGACCTCGGTTTACTTGGCGAAACAAGCAAAAAAGGTACGCCTACAATGGGCGGATTGATTATTCTGGGTGCCATTATTATACCCACCTTATTGTTTGCCAATCTTACAAATATCTATATACTCTTAATGCTTATTACTACTCTATGGCTAGGTGCTATAGGGTTTATTGATGATTATATCAAAACCTTTAAGAAGAACAAAGAAGGCCTGGCAGGGAAATTTAAAGTAATTGGCCAGGTGGGACTTGGCTTAATAGTGGGCATCACTTTGTATGTGAGCGATGATGTAGTTATCCGGGAGCGTGTGGAAAAAGAGAATGCCGATCGCACTGAAATCCGACAAGCTGAAAATGGCAGAGGCGAAGAAACAAAAACCTATTGGCGCGACAGCAAGTCAACGAAAACAACCATCCCTTTTGTGAAAAACAATGAACTGGATTACGAATGGTTCGTTCGCTTTTTGGGAGCGAGTAGCTCGAAATGGGTGTGGTTGGTGTTTGTTGGGGTGGTTATTTTGATTGTTACTGCAGTATCCAATGGGGCCAACCTTACTGATGGACTTGATGGATTGGCTACAGGTACTTCTGCCATTATTGGCACTACCCTCGGCGTTCTGGCTTATGTATCGGGCAACAGTATTTATGCCGATTATTTGAACATCTTGTACATCCCCTTTACGGGTGAATTGGTGGTGTTTATCGGCGCCTTCATTGGGGCTACTGTGGGCTTTTTATGGTATAATTCCTACCCGGCTCAAATATTTATGGGCGATACAGGAAGCCTCTCATTAGGGGGCATTATAGCTGTATTTGCCATCATTATCCGGAAGGAACTGTTGATCCCCATTTTATGTGGCATCTTCCTGATGGAGAGTTTGTCAGTAATGATGCAGGTAAGCTATTTTAAATATACAAAAAGAAAATTTGGAGAGGGACGGCGGATCTTTCGAATGGCTCCCTTGCATCATCATTATCAAATAAAGGGATATCCGGAACCCAAGATTGTTGCCCGTTTTTTTATTGTGGGCATATTGTTGGCTGTTATAACCATTGTAACACTGAAAATTCGCTAAACGCAAATGAACGAACAGATTGTCATATTAGGCGCAGGAGAAAGTGGGGTTGGAGCTGCTGTTTTAGCACAAAAACAGGGCTTTAAGGTGTTTGTTTCCGATGGGGGGGCTATTCAAGATCACTATAAACGGATGCTTCAGGAGTATGCCATTGAGTTTGAGGAGCAACAGCACAGCATGGCTCGGATATTACAGGCTACTGAGTTGATAAAATCTCCCGGGATTCCCGATACGGCTCCCGTAGTTGAGCAAGCCATGGAAAAAGGGATTCCTGTATTGTCGGAGATTGAATTTGCCGGCCGATTTGATAATTCCTATAAAATATGCATTACCGGAAGTAATGGGAAAACAACCACGGCCAAATTACTTTACCATATCCTCAAAAATGCAGAATTAAATGTTGGCCTGGCCGGCAACGTCGGAGCCAGCTATGCTTATCAGGTTGCTACGGAGCAGTTCGATTATTATGTGATTGAATTAAGTAGTTTTCAACTGGATGGCATGTTTCGTTTTCGTGCCGACATAGCTATTCTCACAAACATAACACCCGATCATTTAGATCGCTATCACAATATGGAGAATTACGCACAGTCTAAGTTTCGAATCATTCAAAATCAAACGTCGGAAGATATTTTTGTCTACTGTGCTGACGATCCTGTAACGGTGGAACAACTAAAAAAACATACCATCGATGCACAATGCTTTCCTTTTAGTTTAGAAAAGGAGCAAAAGCAGGGTGCTTTTCTGAACAATCAAGAAATGATCTGCAACTACAAATCAAATACATTTACTATGGCTATACACGATCTTGCTTTACGAGGGCAACACAATGCCTACAATTCTATGGCTGCTGGTATTGCTGCGCAGGCAGTGAAAATTCGCAACCATACCATTCGTGAAAGCTTAAGCAACTTTCAGGGTGTGGAACACCGGCTGGAACCGGTAGTAAAAGTACATGGCATCGAGTTTATAAATGATAGTAAAGCCACCAATATAAACTCTACATGGTATGCGCTTGAAAGTATGCCGGGAAATTTAATTTGGATTGTTGGCGGGGTAGATAAGGGAAATGATTACACTGTATTACAAGAATTGGTACGCCAGAAAGTGAAAGCTATTGTTTGCCTTGGGAAAGACAATCAAAAGCTTCACAAGCATTTCGAAGGTATTGTTGATACGATTGTTGACACACAGTCGGCTTCCGATGCTGTACGCACAGCTTATTATTTAGCACGCAAAGGAGATACTGTTTTGCTTTCTCCAGCTTGTGCAAGTTTCGATTTGTTTGATAATTATGAAGATCGCGGGTTACAGTTTAAAAAAGCCGTACGCGAACTTTAATAAAGTCATGTTATGAATTTGCGGGAAACCATAGGAAAGTATTTTAAAGGCGATGGCGTTATTTGGGCCGTGATCCTCATTTTGTCGATCTTATCAGTTTTGGTTGTGTATAGCTCCACAGGTACCCTGGCTTATCGACATGAGGAACGTAGCTTATCGTATTTTGTCCTTAAGCATGCCGGCTTGTTGTTTCTCGGTGGAGTCATCATCTTTATTACTCATCGTATTCCCTATCGGATTTATTCCCGCCTATCGCTCTTGTTGCTGGCTATCTCCGCTGTTATGCTGCTCATTACTCTGATTATGGGTGTTAACCTGAATGAAGCCAGTCGGTGGATTAAGATACCCGGGTTGGGTCTAACCATACAAACTTCCGACTTTGCTAAATTGGCCTTGATTATGTATATCGCCAGGGTATTGTCAGTACATCAGGAGGATATTATGCGGTTTAAGTTTGTATTTTGGTATTTACTGCTGCCCATATTTGTTGTATGCATGCTTATTATGCCTGCCAACTTATCAACCGCCCTTATTCTGATGGTTACCAGTATGATGCTTCTTTTTGTCGGCCGAGTGCCCTTAAAGCATTTGGTACTTGTAGGGGGGGGCAGCGTGCTTATCTTGATCATTATTATTGGGGGTGCCGTGGCTACCGGCGATAATATGCGCGTTGGCACATGGCAAAATCGAATTGAAAATTATGTGACCGGCGAAGGGGGCGACAGTTACCAAAGCGACCAAAGTAAAATTGCGATTGCTTCCGGAGGATTTCTGGGTAAAGGACCTGGAAATAGTACACAACGTAATTTTTTACCCCATCCCTACTCCGATTTTATTTTTGCTATAATCGTGGAGGAATATGGCTTTTTAGGCGGACTTGTTATTGTTGCCCTTTATATGTTTTTGCTATATCGGGCAGGTTTGGTTGTGCGAAAAAGCAAACGGGCTTTTGGTGCCTTTTTGGCAATGGGTCTTACACTCTCGCTTAGTTTTCAAGCACTTATAAACATGGGGGTGGCGGTAGGGATTTTACCGGTTACGGGCCAACCCTTGCCCTTGGTAAGTATGGGAGGAACCTCTTTGTTGTTTACTGGCGTTGCCTTGGGAATTATTTTAAATGTTAGCCGAAGCGTAGAATTAGAACAAAATGCATAAAAACAACAAACATATACGCATTATTATTAGTGGCGGAGGCACTGGTGGCCATATCTTTCCGGCATTGGCTATTGCCGATGCCCTAAAGCAGATACAACCCGTCGACATACTTTTTGTTGGCGCAGAAGGTCGTATGGAGATGGAAAAGGTGCCCCAGGCAGGCTATCCCATCAAGGGATTGCCCGTTAAGGGATTTAGTCGGAAAGATCCTGCTAAGAATTTTCAAGTATTGGTTAAACTTATCAAGAGCCTTCGTATGGCGCGTCGAATAATTAAGGAGTTTCGACCCCATGTGGTTGTAGGGGTAGGAGGCTATGCCAGCGGCCCTGTGTTGTGGCAGGCCAATAAGCTTGGAATTCCTACACTGCTACAGGAACAAAATAGTTATGCCGGTATAACCAATAAGTTACTTGCCAAGCGTGCCAATATAATATGTGTGGCTTATGATAAGATGGAGCGGTATTTCCCGGCAAAAAAAATCGAGAACCTTGGAAACCCGATTCGCCCTGCTGTATTGGAGGTGAACCAATATGACACTGCCGATGCTCGAAAAGCCTGGGATTTAGATCCTGATAAAAAAACCGTATTAGTCGTGGGGGGGTCTTTAGGTGCTGGAACCATTAATGCAAGTTTGGAGAAGGCTCTTAACCAATTAAATGAAAATAGTCAAGTACAGTGGATTTGGCAATGTGGTAATTTCTATTATAATGCTTTACAAACCCGTATTGGCCCTCATCTTGGCAATCACATTAAGGTGCAGCCCTTTATTGCTGAGATGAATCGGGCGTATGCCGCGGCTGATGTGATCATTTCCCGTGCAGGTGCCGGTACGCTATCGGAGCTCAGCATTGTAGGTAAACCAGTAATGCTTGTGCCGTCACCCAATGTGGCCGAAGATCACCAAACGAAAAATGCCATGGCTTTAGTGGAGAAAGGTGCGGCTCTGCGGATACCTGACTGTGAGGCTGAAAGCCGACTCGTTAACGAGGTTTTTAAATTATTAGAACAACCCGAACAACAAAAGCAGTTGTCCGCAGCTATAAAAAAACTGGCTAAGCCCCATGCGGCTCGACAGATTGCAGAACGTGTACTAAAATTAATTAATAAATAGTGAATTTAGCGAAGATACATAGCGTCTATTTTATTGGTATCGGTGGCATCGGTATGAGTGCCCTGGCTCGCTACTTTCATCGTATTGGAAAGAACGTAGCCGGATACGATCGCGTATCAAAACAGCTAACCAATGAGTTAATTGAGGAGGGTATCGATATTCATTTTATCGATTCGCCTAATCTTGTACCGGAGAAATTTCTGAACTCAAGCCATACACTGGTAGTCTATACACCTGCTATTGCCGCTCAAAATAGGGAGTTGCATTATTTTACGAATTCCGGATTTACTTTGATGAAGCGAGCGCAGGTTCTAGGATTGCTTTCTAAAGAATTAACAACCCTTGCTGTTGCAGGAACACATGGAAAAACGTCAGTTTCTTCCTTTACAACCCATATACTGAACCAAACGGAGGAGAAGTGTAATGCTTTTTTGGGGGGTATAAGTAAAAACCTTGGTTCAAATGTAGCTCTGCATCCCGAGGCAAAACGAGTGGTTATTGAGGCCGATGAGTTCGATCGTTCATTCTTGACACTCTATCCTGACCTGGCCCTTATTACAACCCTTGAGGAAGATCACCTGGATATATACGGGGATCGCATCCAATTGGAGGAGGCTTTTACGCAATTTGTCAGTCAAATCAAGAGAAAAGGCATTTTAATCCTTCATCAACAAGTGCAGCTGGTTGCTCCGGAAAAATCAGAACTGAAGATTTTTACTTATTCAATAGAAGGAAGTACGGCTGATTACAGAGTAGAAAACATCCGCATTGAAGAGGGAAGATTTTGTTTCGATGTAGTTGTTCCAGGAGAACGATGGAGCGATTTTGAACTCTATTTGCCGGGACGCATCAACGTAGAAAATGCATTGGCAGCTATTAGTATGGCACATCAGACAGGCGTGCCACAGGAAGCCATTCGCAAGGGCGTGCGTTCCTTTACAGGAGTTCAACGGCGGTTTGATTACCATATCCGCACCGCCCATCTGATTTATCTTGACGATTATGCCCATCATCCTACCGAGTTGCGAAGAACACTTACCTCCATAAGGGAGCTCTATCCAGACAGAAAAATTACCGGCATATTTCAGCCGCATTTGTATTCGCGTACACGTGATTTTGCAAAAGGATTTGGTGAGGCTATGAACTTGTGCCATCATGCTGTTGTCCTGGATATTTATCCGGCACGGGAAGATCCCATTCCGGGTGTCTCTTCAGAATTGATATATGAACATATTGAAAGCACCGATAAGATCTTATTGCATAAAGAGGATTTATTAGCCTATGTGAAAGCCACAGAATTTGATGTGCTGATTACTATGGGTGCCGGAGATATCGATAGGTATGTAAAACCGATAAAGCTGATTTTAGAACAACGCTTATGAAGCCTTGGGTGCGAAATATGATTGTGTGGCTGCTTATTGGCCTGTTTATGTTAGTAACGCTAAGTTTTGCGTCCCTGCGGAGTCAGCGCGTGTTGTGCTCACAGATATTGGTGACGGTTACTGATAGTATGCGTAATCAGTTTATTACAGCTAAAGATATTGAGCAACATGTGCATACCCTGGAAAAAAAGATTATGGGAGAACCCCTTGATCAGATAAATACACGCACCATTGAGCATTCACTAAAAAAGATGCCTGCTATTGAATCGGTTGAGGCTTATGTCGATGTGGAGGGCGCACTACATATTGAAGTACAGCAACGAACGCCCATTGTACGGATTGTAAATGAGAAAGGGGAGAGCTATTACCTGGATGCTAAAGGCTATATTATACCTTTGCAAGATAGCTATACGCCGCTTGTCTTAGTAGCCAATGGCCATATTGTTGAGAATTTTGAGTGGCAAAGACAGACCACTATTTTTGGCAAGAGGCAGCAGAAAAATCAAAGCAGGACCCTGCAGGAAGTGTACCGGATGGCTTTGCATATACATAAGGATGCCTTCTGGAGTAAGCAAATTGAACAAGTGTACGTTAACAGGAAAGGCGAATATGAGTTGATACCCCGAGTTGGAGCCCATTTGATTCTGTTGGGCGAAGCTGATAACTTTGACAGTCAGTTAGATCAGCTTTGGGCTTTTTATCAACAAGGTTTAAACAAAGTAGGGTGGAATCGCTATGAAATCATAAATTTAAAGTTCAGAAATCAGATTGTTTGCACAAAAAAATAAGAGATGAGTCAACAAAACGATTACATTGCAGCTATTGACATTGGAACTACTAAGATAGTAGCCGTTGTAGGTAAGCGTAAAGAGAACGGGAAGATAGAAATTCTCGGGATCAGCAAAACTGCCTCGAAAGGAGTGAAACGGGGTGTAGTAATGAATATTGAGGAAGCCGTTAGTTCCATTGAGAAAACCGTACAAGATGTACAAAAGGAGTCTCAGGTACGGTTCTCCGATGTGTTTGTAGGCATTGCCGGTCAGCACATCAAGTCGTTGCGTAACCGCCATTATATGAATCGTGAGCGCTACGACGATGAGATTACAAAAGAGGAGATTGATGGCCTGATTCGGGATATGTACAACACCCCTATTGAGCTGGGCGAGGAAATTATTCACGTCATTCCCCAAAGTTATATTGTAGATCATGAATTGGGAATACGTAACCCTATTGGCATGAGTGGAAAGCGGGTGGAGGCTAATTTTCATATTGTCATTGGTCAGGTGGCTTCAGCCCGCAATATTAGCCGCTGTATTCACAAAGCCGGTCTCAATTTACATCAGCTAATTCTTGAGCCTTTGGCTTCTTCTGCTGCCGTGCTTACTGATGATGAGCGGGAGGCAGGCGTGGCTATTGTGGATATTGGAGGGGGAACTACCGATGTAGCGGTATACTATGACGATACAATTCGGCATACCGCCGTGATTCCCTTTGGCGGAGATGTGATTACCAAAGATATTAAAGAGGGGTGTGCTATTTTACAACGCCAGGCGGAGCAAGTAAAGGTACAGTTTGGGTCGGCACTCGGCGATTTAGCAAAAGATAACGAAGTAGTATCTATTCCTGGGATTAGTGGACGGGATCCCAAAGAAATATCTTTCCGTAGCCTGGCATATATTATTCAGTCACGTATGGAAGAGATTCTAGATGCCGTTATCTATGAAATTGAACTTTCGGGTTTCTATGATAAGCTGAGTGCAGGGATTGTACTCACCGGGGGTGGAGCTTTGCTGAAAAATGTGGCACAATTGGTGAAGTTTAAAACGGGGATGGATGTGCGTGTAGGATACCCCGTAGAGAAGCTTTCGGCTGATAGTGTTGAGAAGGTAAACCATCCCATGTATGCCACCAGTGTTGGATTAATAGGCAAAGGGTATGAATACCTCGATTTGCATAAACAGTCCTTTAATGCAGAGGCTATGGAGCCTGAAGCTGAGGCGCCACAAGCGCTTGATGAAAAACCGGAAACCAAGGCCAGGGAAAATGTGCAACAACCCGAAGAGCCACAGGAGAAAGGAAAGTTTTTTAACAATCTGAAACGAGTTATTTCCGATCTTTTCGATGAAAATGATACGGAAATCGAATAGTAACAAGCAAACTTCGACTCATCCAAAGTATTGTAAAACCGCAAATTCAATATACTATGACCGACGAATTGATGAATTTTGAACTCCCTAGCGACCAATCGTCCATAATAAAGGTGATTGGCGTAGGCGGCGGTGGAAGTAATGCCGTAAACCATATGTTTGATCAAGGCATTAAAGACGTTAATTTTGTCATCTGTAATACCGATGCTCAGGCTTTAGCCCGAAGTCATGTTGGGGTTAAAATACAACTTGGCCAATCGCTTACTGAAGGACGAGGAGCCGGTAATAAGCCCGCCATAGGTCGTGAAGCGGCTATCGAGAGTCTTGACGACATCATGCAAGTGTTGGGAGAGCCAACTCGCATGGTTTTTATTACAGCAGGCATGGGAGGTGGAACCGGAACCGGAGGTGCTCCTGTGATTGCCAAAGCCGCTAGGGAGGTGGGTCTCCTTACGGTGGCTATTGTTACCATTCCTTTTCGTTTTGAAGGACAACGTCGTATCGACCAGGCCATTGAGGGCATTAATGAGTTGGAGAAGCATGTGGATGCCCTTTTGGTTGTAAACAATGAAAAGCTACGCGAAGTGTGTGGCGATATGCCTTTTTCTGAAGCTTTTTCGTATGCCGATAATATTTTGGCTACCGGTGCTAAGGGAATTGCCGAAATTATTACTGTACCCGGGTATATTAATGTTGATTTTGCTGATGTGGAGACAGTCCTTAGCAATAGTGGTGTGGCTCTTATGGGAACTGGCGTAGCCGAAGGAGAAAACCGGGCCATCAAAGCCGTGGAACAGGCATTAAAGTCGCCCTTGTTAAACGATAATGATATTACCGGTACCGACAATATCTTGCTCAATATCACCTCCGGAACCAATGAACTTACAATGGATGAGATTGGCGAAATTGCCGATTATGTGAATAGTGAGGTAGGACAGAATCCTAATATTATCTGGGGAACAGGCAACGATGCCTCTCTTGAGGAAAGAATTAGCATCACCATCATAGCTACCGGTTTTGAGAGTAGTAGTATTCCGGAACTCTACGCAAAACATCAAGAGAAGAAAACGGTGAAATTAGGCCAGGGTGGCAATGATGAAGAGGCAACAATCTACCAATTAGGAGCCGATCAGGAAGCGACAAATATTTCGATTAATAGTCAGCAACGGACAATTGATTTTGACATTCGTCATGATCGACATGGGAAGAAAGTTCCTGGTTCACGCACGAAACGGAAAGAGGAACCTGTAAATGCAGGCGACTCTCCAGTAGGATCGCAACCCTTAGTTACAAACGAGGGTGAGGCTGTTAAATCATCACCTACAACAGCTGTCCGCGATAATATTGAAGATTTGGAAAATGTGCCTGCCTATAAGCGTAAAAAAATATCGATTGATCAACCTATTTACTCTCAGGATTCGAATGTATCAAGGTACTCGCTCTCTGATGAGGAGGATGAGGTGACTTTACGTAAGAATAATTCGTATTTACACGATAACGTAGACTAAACGAAATGATATGGGATTAGCAGAAAGAATTCAGGAAGATTTAAAAACCGCAATGAAAGCCAAAGATAAGGAGAGCCTTGAGGCCTTGCGGGCGATTAAAGGTGCTTTATTACTGGCTAAAACGGAAGAAGGAGCCCGCGATAGCCTCACCGAGGATCAGGAGCTCAAACTTCTTCAAAAGTTGCATAAACAGCGTAAGGATTCTGCGCTATTATACGAGGAACAAAACCGGAAGGATCTTGCGGAAAAAGAGCTTGCGGAAGCACAAATTATTGAGCGTTATCTGCCCGAGCAGATGTCAGAGGAGGACTTGGAAGCCTACCTGAAGAACCTTATTGAAACCATGGGAGCTACTTCCATGAAAGACATGGGCAAAGTGATGGGAGCTGCCTCCAAAGAGCTTGCCGGAAAAGCCGAAGGGAAAATTATTTCGGCAAAAGTAAAGACGTTACTAAACAGCTAAGCCAATTGCTATAACATACAAAAAAAGAAAGCTGCCCATAATGAGCAGCTTTCTTTTTTTGTATGTTATAGACGGTCTTAGAAAAATCTAGCCCGATTATCTTCAATGTTGGCACTCTCGCGCAATGCATTAAACGCACTAAAACTCGCGCGATTTTCATACAACGATTGCTGACGTTGTTGCATCATTTCGGGATTGCCAGTGTTTTGTTCCGTTACTGAAATTACTTTTGCTACTGTTACGCCATTGTTCCCAATAACAGGAGCTGTGATCTGATTTTCATTTAACGCTGTAACCGCCCCTATTACTTTGGGCTCAGAGCCTAAACCAGGGATGTTAAAGGCGCCATAGGTAACTCCTGAAGCTTGTTGAACACGTCGGCCTGTGGCTTGCGCAATGGCATTCAAGTCAGAACCCTGCATTTGCTCAGCAAGCATCTCTCCTTTTTTATCTTTTCGCAGTTGTACTGTTATCTGGCTTTTCACTTGTTCAAGAGGAGCCGTTCCTTCTTCGCGTACATTTTGCACAAAGGCAATAACGAAGCGATCCCCTATTTCAAAAATGGAGTTTCTATTTTCCATTATCAATTTGCCTTCTTCTGTTTCGTAGGCATTGCGAATCAGCGCTCGGGCTTCCCCTAATCCCTGAATTTCTTTGGCTTCTTCTTGCACGTTTCGGGCAATACGCTTCGAAACCGTTGCGTCTTTCAGATTTTCGTTGAATTCTTCGTAGGTAAGGCTGTTGCTGGCAAAACTACTGGCCCGGCTAAAGGTTTCCTGGTAAGTTTTTGAGCTGGGAGTCAACTCGCGGCCTAATACAGCTATTTGGAATTTGCGCTTAGCAGCACTTTTTTGCTGAACCTGTACAATATGAATTCCATAGTCGGTATTCACCAATACAAATTCTCCTGTGCGAGCCATAAAGGTTGAATCGCCAAAAGGACTTACCATCTCATGCTGGCGGAACCAACCTAAGTTCCCTCCATCTTTTGCTGAAGCCTCATCGGCTGAGTAGTTGCTGGCCACCTCGGAAAAATTGGCACCTGCTTCCAACTCATTCTTAAGACTATCGGCAACAGCCATCAATTGTTGTTGCGTTTGATTGCGTATGGGCTGCAACAAAACATGACGCGCTTTAACCGAATCGGGTAAATAGGCAATATCGGCCAGCTTTGCCAGTTTGTAGGTATCGTCTTCAAAGTAAGGGCCATATACATCTCCCTCTTTTGCCTGATCAACAAATTCTTTTAAATTGTCGTTAACATCTTCGGGAGCATAATAAGTAGCATCATAGGGTATATCGCTGTTGATATTGACAAATTCTTTAGGAGATGAACTCTCTTCAAATTCGGTTCGGATATCTTCTATCCACTGTTTTGTGTCTTGCTTGTCCTCCTCCGAAGGCTTTACTTCAAAAGCTACATATTCTATATCCCGAGAAGCCGATTGTTGAAATCGATCTTCGTTTTGGGCATAATAGTTTTTTATTTCCTTGTCGTTAATAGAAACTAAGGAGTCAGCTATACTGGCGTAGTTTTTTGTTACAAAATCAAAATCAACAACTTTTGAGTTCTTTGTCAATTCTGCTTTGGCCTCCAATGAGGTTGCAAACAGTCCTTTCTTGATTAGATTTGTGTACTTGGTAAATTTGCGCTGGTTCACCATCTGCTCTTCCAGAAATAACCAATATTGTTTGCTTTGACCAGAAGGGTCGTCTTCATAGGATTTCAGAAAACGAATAACAGCCATTGTATTTAGTTGGCCGGTTTCGGGGTTTGTAAAGAGTTGCTGAATAATGGGGTGGATGTTTTTTCCCTGAACCATATCCCAAACCTCTTCGCTGGAGATTTGGATACCCAATTCTTCATATTGATCTTCCAATACGTACTTGCGCACCATCTCTTGCCAGGTTTGCTCACGGATACGCGTTAATGTTTGCTCATCTAACGCACTACGCTGGCTTGAGTATTTGGTAATCTCGGTTAGCTTATCTATTTCACGTTGATACTCCTGAATGGAGATGGAGTTCCCATCAATGTCTGCTACTTCCATCTTTTTACTGGAGAAGAAGACACTTCCCGAGTTTAACATGTCACCTAAAATAAAGGCAATTAATGCCAGTCCGATGACTACTGCAACGAGTACTCCTGCACGGTTTCGAATTTTTTCTAAAGTTGCCATTCTATAACTTAATTTTTACTGATTTCAATCGAGGTTCGAATATACTAAATTTTACTAATGGTTGGTTATGTTTTAGCCAGCAAATTTAATCAGAAATAGAGCTTTTTAGCTAACTGTGCTCAAGTATTTTTACTTTTAAGAGCTCAACCCTTGTACCTTCTACTTTTAGCACATGAAACAGCAGGTTGTCTACTTGTATCTGATCGCCTTTTGTGGGAAGCCTTTCGGCGTGGTATAACAAGAATCCGGCAATGGTTTCGTATTCTTCGCTTTCGGAAAGATCCAGATCATATTGTTCATGAATGGCATCAATTTCCATGCGTCCTGAGAAAATATACTCACTGTCGTTTAGTTTTTTTGAGTAGAATTCAATTTTATCATGCTCGTCATGAATCTCGCCCACAATTTCTTCCACAATATCTTCTATGGTAATGATGCCCGAGGTACCGCCAAATTCATCTACAATAAGGGCAATGCTATGTCCGGTATTGATAAAATACTGAAGTAATTTATTGATCGACATGGTTTCCGGGAAGATCGGAATTGTACGAATCAAGCCTTCCAGATCGCCCTGATGTTGAAAGAGCTCTTTGGATTTAATATAGCCTACTACGTCATCGATATCTTCGTTGTATATAAGTAATTTGGAGTACCCTGATTCAATAAATTCGCTGCGAATCTCCTGCAATGAATCATCCTGGTGACAGGCGACAATTTCGGTTCTTGGTCGCATGCATTCACGTGCCTTTATCTGGGAGAACTCCAATGCGTTTTGAAAAAGTTTTAATTCGCGATCTTCTTTTTGGGGACTATCTCCCTGGGTACTTCGTTCTACCAGATCATTTAAGTCTTCGCGATTAAAACGTTTGGTGTAGGAACGTTTTGGACTTTCACGAAAGAATATTCGGATGAATACATGTGAGATGAGCGAGAAGAGCATATAAAGGGGGTAGAGCGTGAAATAAATAACCAATGATAAGGCTGCGGATAAGTTTAAGACACGATTTGCCAAAAGGCTCCCTACTGCTAGTGGGATAGCCTCCACAACAAACAATATCAGAGAAAATAATAGAAGAAAAGCGGCTATGTATACTACTACGTCCGATAATCCAGGCATATAGTTTTCTGCTACCCTTTCCCACCAGGCCAGTACAATTAATGAGAGTGCCAAAATCGTTAAAATATGGCCGATAACCATAATCAGGTTGAAAGCTTGTTGGCGTTTGCTGATGAACGTCAGCATTCGGGCATTCAGTTCGTTTCGGCTTTTATCAATCTCCAGGCGGAGCCGGTTGGCCGAATGAAATGCTTGCTTTAAGGTCGAGAAGAGGATTGAAAGAAATAAAAAGAGTATAAAAATTAACAATTCGTCGGATTCCATCTTTGTGCTTAGCGGTTTAGTTTACCTATATGTCGACGCAAAAGATACATAAAAAATGCGACCAGTGAAAGTCCGAAGAAGGGGTAACTTTTACTGATCCCAGCTTGAAGGGTTTGGTGAATGGCTGCACCAAGGCAAATGATAACCATAATAAGCCATAACCACTCAAGGAGTCGCTGGGGGTTGCGGCTGTTCCGCGGGTTGTTCTGAGGATTGTTCATCGATTAGTAAGTCTCCTGTAGGTTTTTTTATTCGGTAATTACTCAAATCTTGTTTGGCTGTTAATCCTTTGCCGTGAATAATCCCGTCGTTATTTACAATGCGAACGTATTTTTCGGTGTAAATGTTGCCTTTTGCCTGATCCCAGTAGAGTTCTTCAGTTGAAAGGGTATCGTTTTTCTGTGTGTTAATAACCACTACATTATTTCGTGCAATCCACAGCTCTTGGTTTTGTTGAAAAATAGCATAATTTGCACGTATTTGCGATTGTAAAGTTTCCGTGGAGTCGTAGAACCACACTTCCAGTCCGTTTTTAAATTCCATATAAGGCTCATCGGCCAAGGCGTAATTATCTACTTCGGGAGCTTCAATCTCCATCACCAATTGGCTATGCTCGGTATAGACAAAATTTACCCCCGTTAAGGACGATGAAGGTAAATTTGAGGTTTCGGGCAGTGCATTAATTTGCTCGATGGTATTTTTCTTGCAGCCTATAGTAAATACAATTATTCCCCAAAGAAGGGGAATAATTGTATAGCGTTTTATGTTATGCGAGCCGCAATTAGCGAGAACGAACAGTTGTTTTTTCATTGATCCAGCATCCTACAGTATATGCATCTCCCTCTTTAAATCCATGGAAGAAGATGGTTTCATTATCCGGAAAATATTGGCTGTATGCCTGTATGTACTTATTGGCTTCGTCGGTCAGATTTTCGTCAAGAGCTTTGGCTTTGGCGAATTTGTCAACTGCTACCCAGTAGATGGCTGCTTTGCCTAACTCATCCTCTCCACATGATTTTGTTGAGGCATAGATATGACCAATAAGCATGTAGGCCCGGCCGTTATTCTCAACAAGTTCTGCAGCATTCAGCGCATAGGTGCGTGCCTGTGAGTGATTTCCTAGCTTTCGATAGGTGATATCCCCCAATTCCAGGTAGTAACTTGCCTTTTTCTTGTTATCATTTTGCAATTCAATAGCTTGTTTGTAGTAGCGAGCAGCTTCTTCGTACTTTTCCTTATCCGCTTTAATGCGAGCCAGTTCGTGCGCTAGTTCTGCACTAGGTTCTATGGTGTTTAGTTGGGTGGCTGTTGTAAAATAGAACTCAGAATCAATACAACCCGTTTTGTCTAATAGTGTGTACACCTTGTTTAGCCATTCGGCATCTTCTTTGTTATTTGCAAATTTTGGCTCATATAGGTTGATGAGGTCTTTACAATTGGCCGCTCCACTGGTTTCAAATACCTGATCAATAGCGGATTTTACTTTTTGAAGCTGCGCATTCTCAGGTTTTTTGGTCAGCTGAAAATCGATGATGTCGGAAACTTTGGAAAAGTCACCCACTACTTGTGTGCCTTCAATCTTGTTTGCCGAGAACAGAACCTTGGAAGTTTGCATATAGGTAATGAGCGCTGCAGGTGCCGTCCCCTTCTTTCCTGCCTCAATGGCTTCGCCTAACATGTCATATCCACGCTCCATGTTTTCAAGCGTATTTTCGGACTCGCGAATAAACGTGATGCCTTTTCGTGCTAAAACATATTCTTTTTGGCCATAATACTTAATTCGGCGATCGTAAAGCCTCATTAAGCTATCCACCATCTGGCTTTTAATTTCCTTCTCTTCTGCTCTGTTGATTGCTGCAAGAAGAATATCTTCACCATCGAGGAAAACACGTTTTGTGGCCTTGGGACACTCATTATAAACAATTTTCCAATGATCCTCGGCATATTTCATGCTGCCTTGTTTGAAATACTCTCTGTAAAGTGATAAGTTCTTAATACAACGAATACTATCCTCCCCATGGCCATACTTTGAACCATCTTCAATACCCTTCTGTGCAAAGGCTGTAGAAGTCAAGAGTAGGCTTACTATAATCAGAATAATCCTGTTCGTTATTGTTTTCATCGTTCTAAGATTTAAATTATTGATATTTACGTTTCAAAAACCACATGTCTGCAAATGTAAAGTTGATGCCGAAAAAGGCATACGATTCATCTATTAAATTGTTACTTGAAGTTCCACGTTTCCCTAGTTCGCATGACAAATTAATTGAGGTTTTTGGATTGGCTATCGGTAATCCAAGTCCAAAAGTTATGCCATAATTTTGGATGTTCTCTCCATTGAGGTTCATATATCCGGAATCATAAAACCCTCCAACACGATAGCGTACTAGCTTTAGGTAGCTGGTGAGAGAGGTGCGATCGGGCACAAATTCTACTCCTAAGTGTCCTGACAAGTTACGTTCAAAGGATTCACCTATGCTATTAATGGTGGTTTCTTCCCAGTTTTGCATGCTTATATCGGTTAGCACCATAAGCGATTCATTGTAATTAATAGCGGCACCCAAACTGTATCGGGCCGGGATTACGTAATCCAGGTCTTGGTTGTCAGGTGCAGCAATCGTGTCTATGAAGCTGCTTCCTACCGACAGCACCATAAATTGTCCCGAAGTATTTGTTTTTCGTTCGTTATGGTAAGTTGCGGCCAAAGTAAGTTCTGTTTTAGGAGTAAGATGCATGAGGTACTGAATTCCCCCATTAAAATTTAAATCTTTTAGATTAAGTTTTTGTTCCGAAAGGGTGGTATAGTATCCCGATTCATCAACAGTAACTTCTGATGTATTGACAATTTGCCCAAAAAGGTAGGAAAGGTTGGCTCCTATTCTTAGGTGTTTGCCCAGCTTAATGCCTCCACCCAAGTAAAACTCATTTATTCCTCCTTCGGTTCTATAGGCTTGATGTACATCTCCCAGTGCACTTGTATTTTTAAAAGATGTATTGAAACCAGTACTGGAATAAGGCATTACGCCTAGGCTTACTCCAATATTGCGGTTAATGGGGAAGGCCAGGTTAATGTGATCGAAGGCTGTGTTTTTAAATACCTCATTGTGGTTGGGCGAGGATTGCTGCGATATCTCTCCTGTAAGCCCCACATCAAATAGAAAGGAGAGGGTGTCCATAGCGGCGAAGGATGCCGGGTTAAAAGGATTAATGGTTCTGTTGGTGCCGTAAGCTGTGGAGGCACCCCCCATCGCGGCCATGTGGCCGAAGTTTCCTTTTTTCATCTCGCCCAACCCATAACGGGTATAGGGTGAGGTAACAGTGGATTGAGCACTAGTTGATGTTGAGAAAATCGGAAGTAGTGCTGCTGCAAGTAGAGAATATAACAAGTTACGCATTGTGTTCTAATATTCGGTTTAATCCTTTAACATTCAAATTCAAATCTACAAAGATGTCATTTTTTAGATATTTATCAAAAAAAATTGCATCGCCGCCGGTTACAATTATTTTGGCATTGGCTTGTGTGTTTTTATGTTGATTTATATAGCCTTTAAGTTCCCATGCTATACCTTCCATAACTCCTGCAAGTAAGGCATCTTTTGTGTTCTTTCCTCGCGCTGGATAGTGAATACTGGGTTTTACAAGGGGTAGTGCCCCGGTATATTCATGTAAGGAGCGAAACCGGGTACGTACACCAGGCGAGATATTTCCTCCTTTAAAGCTGCCTTGCTCGGTTATCAAATCTATCGTAATAGCAGTGCCCAAATCTATTATTAAAACGTTGTTTTTTGGAAAAATTGTGTGCGCACCAACGGCTGCAGCAATTCTGTCGCGACCCAGTGTTTCCGGGGTTTCATAATCCAATGCAATAGGCAGTGGGGTTGTGTGGGTTAGTTCTATGATCTTCCCAGGCCATTCCTTTGTTACATCAAATTGTAAATCTTCCCTTTTTCGCACCGAACTTATCAGCATCGATTCGATGGGGCCATGTTTTTTTATTTGCCGGGTAATTTGATTTGGGCTAAATGTGCTGTAGCGCTCTAAATCAATTAATTGATGTCCTGCAAAGATGGCCGCCTTTACAAATGTATTCCCAATATCAACAACAAGATTCATATATGCTTATGAAATCGTTGTGGGCAAATTTATGGATTTATTTAGCATAACAAACCAGAAGATTGGAAATCATGTGTTTTTTATATTTTTTAACATATCAATAGCTAGTTGTATACTGGAAACCGGAGCTGCCGATAAGGTCAGTTTGCTTTTGGCCTCTTTCATTCTAAAGGCTTTCGGGTACTCTTGCAAATAGCGAAGGATATGCGAAAATATAGGCGATTGATAATAAAGTGAATCCGGATCTTGTGGAAAATGGAGAACCATTTTTTGTTGTTTTAAGATGATCTTTTCAAAGCCTAACTCAACAGCCAGCCACCTAAGACGTACCACATTAATTAACTCTTGTGAAGGTTTGGGAATTTGACCAAACCGATCGCGTAGTTTATTGGTAAAGGTTTCCAGCTCTTCCTCCGTCGATAAATTGTCCAATTCCCGGTAGAGTCGCACCCGGGCAGCGATGTTGCGAATGTAGGAGTCGGGGAATAGAAGCTCCATATCTGTATCTATCTGACAATCGGTAATGAATTTTTGTGTCTTTAGTTGTTCTTTAACGGCTTCTTGATCTTCTTTCTCAAAGAGCGATTTGAACTCATCTTCTCGAAGCTCCAGCATAGCTTCATTGAGGATACGTTGGTAGGTTTCATAGCCAATGTTGGCAATAAAACCGCTTTGCTCTGCGCCTAGCATGTCGCCGGCTCCACGAATATCTAAATCCTGCATGGCAATATTGAAGCCACTGCCCAGAGCCGAGAACTGCTCTATGGCCTCCAGACGCCGACGGGCGTCGCTGGATACGGATATGAGGGGAGGCGCCAGCAAGTAGGCAAAGGCCTTCTTGTTTGAACGCCCTACGCGTCCCCTGAGCTGGTGCAACTCTGAAAGGCCAAAGTTTTGCGCATTGTTTATAATAATGGTATTGGCGCGGGGAATATCCAGTCCCGACTCGATAATGGTAGTCGAGATGAGCACATCATACTCATATTGAATAAAATCGAGCATAATTTTTTCCAGTTTAGGCCCTTCCATTTGTCCATGAGCAATTACTGTGCGTACTTCCGGTACCAATCGATTGATAAGTTTTTCAACTTCCTGAATATTGTCGATACGGTTGTTGATGAAGAAGATTTGGCCATTGCGGTTAAATTCATAATTAACCGCCTCTTTTATGATATCTTCATTAAAGCTGTGTAGCTCGGTAATGATTGGGTATCGGTTGGGGGGTGGTGTATTGATGATGGATAAATCGCGTGCCCCCATAAGCGAAAATTGTAGTGTTCGAGGTATTGGAGTCGCTGTAAGGGTAAGAGTATCGACATTTACTTTTAAGGCCCGAAGTTTTTCTTTTACGGCTACACCAAATTTTTGCTCTTCGTCAATAATTAAAAGGCCCAGGTCTTTAAGTTTAAGGTCTTTCCCTACTAATCGGTGTGTGCCAATGATAATATCGACTTTTCCTTCGGCAAGATCCTTTTTTATTTGTGTTTGTACTTTTCGTGAACGTAATCGGCTTATATATTCTATATTACAAGGAAAATCGGATAGTCGTTCGCGAAAGGTCTGGTAGTGCTGCAATGCCAGAATGGTAGTGGGAACTAAAACTGCCACTTGTTTATTCTCGGTAACGGCCTTAAAGGCTGCGCGAATGGCTATTTCAGTCTTGCCAAATCCTACATCGCCGCAAACCAAGCGATCCATGGGAACCGTTGATTCCATATCCTGTTTAACTGCCTCGGTGGCTGTTAACTGATCAGGGGTGTCTTCATAAATAAAAGAGGATTCTAATTCGCGCTGCAGAAACGTGTCGGGCGAAAAAGCATATCCCTGTTCTTCTTTACGTTTGGCATAAAGATGTATGAGGTCGCGGGCAATATCTTTTACTTTTTGCTTGGTCTTGTTTTTTACTTTCTGCCAGGTTCCGGTGCCCAATTTGTAAATCTTGGGCGGTTCTGCCTCTTTGCTTTTATATTTAGATATTTTGTGTAGCGAATGGATACTTACATAGAGGGTATCTTTATCTTTATATACCAGTTTTATGGCTTCTTGCTCTTTGTTGTTAATGCGGATTTTTTCAAGCCCTCCGAATTTTCCAATACCATGGTCAATATGTACCACATAATCGCCGGGCTGCAAGTCGTTAAGTTCCCTAATGTTAACAGCCTCTTTTTTATTAAAACCGCTTTTCACCTGAAATCGATGATAGCGTTCAAATATCTGGTGGTCGGTGTAACAGCATATTTGCTGATCTTCCCAAATAAAGCCTTCGTGGAGCGTGGTGAAAAGCTCGGTAAAATGGGTTTTTGGGGCAATCTCTTTAAAAATTTCCTGCAAGCGTTCAATCTGTTTTGGGTTGGCCGAGGAGATAAATACTTCATAGCCGTTCTCCTGCATCAATGCAATATTTTCTGCCAGGAGATCGAATTTTTTATTGAAAACAGGTTGGTTCTGTGCCGAAAAGGAGACGAAGGGTTCGGATTCATTTTTTACTGAGCCGGGCAGCAGGTTGAGCGCAGTGAATCTTTCTTGTTGTTTTCGGAAGTTTGTTGCATGCGTAAGCAGGTGCATTCGGTCTTCATTACTTGTTTCGTCGGTAAGATGGGAGAGTGCTTTTTGGTAGGTGCTTTCTAGTACATCCAGTATATAGTGTTTGTTATGGTATAGCAGGGTTGTTGCCTTGGGAATAAATTCAAGGAAGTCTTGGTAGCGTTCGGTTTCCGATTCATTTTGCAGGTTGGGAACAATTGAGATGTGGCTTACCTCTTCAATTGAAAGCTGATTTTCTATATCAAAGGTGCGTATGCTCTCCACTTCATCGCCGAAGAAATCGAGACGGAAGGGATAGTCATGGGCATAGGAAAAGATATCCACAATACTCCCCCGAATGGCATATTGTCCGGGTTCGTACACAAAGTCAACCAATTGGAAACCATAAGATTGTAGTACCTCTTCGATAAACTCAAGGCTTAATTCTTCCCCTTTTGATAAGTAAAGAGTATTCTCACTAAGTCTTTCGGGAGTTACAACTTTTTCAGTCAAGGCTTCAGGATACGAAATTAGGTGGACTTTTTCGCCCCTTGCCAGAGCGTCCAGTGCTTCGGTTCGTTGAATTAAGTTCCCTTGATCAGGTTGTCCGTAAATGATGCTGCGTTTATAGCTTGTGGGGAAAAAGCGTAAACTTTTTTCCGGCAGACACTGGGCAAGATCGTTATAAAAGTAGGCTGCTTCCTCCTTATCGCGTAGGATAAAAAGGTAATTCGTGTCGGTTTTACAGGCCATAGCTCCGGCAAATAAGGCTTTCAATGAGCCCTTTAATCCGGTAACAGCAATTTGTTTATGTTGCTGCAATAAGCTATCCAGCTTCTGCCATTGCTCCGTTTGGGTAAATTTATCAACCAACATCTGTGTATCCATAACCTGCTAAAACTAAAAAAGGCAGTTGAAAAATCAACTACCTTATAAGAAATTATTTTCGTTTGTTATTCTTTTTCACCGTTTTGTAAATAAGTTTGGGCTGTTTCAACCATCTCTTTGGAACCCGTAAAGAAAGGTACCCTTTGGTGCAGGGTTTTGGGTGCGATATCCAGTATGCGTTTTAACCCATCTGAGGCTTTCCCACCTGCCTGTTCAGCAATGAAAGCTATAGGGTTGCACTCATATAACAAGCGAAGTTTCCCCTTTGGGGCCGACTCGGTTTGTGGATAGATGAAAATGCCCCCTTTTAGCAGATTTCGGTGAAAGTCCGCCACCAGTGAGCCAATATATCTTGCCGAATAGGGTCGTTGAGTCGATTTATCGCTTTTTTTACAATAGGCAATATAATCTTTTACTCCTTTTGGAAATTTCACATAGTTTCCTTCATTTAAGGAATAGATCTTGCCTGTTTCCGGGGTCTGAATATTGGGATGCGAAAGACAAAACTCCCCAATTGTGCCGTCGAGGGTGAACCCATTTACTCCTTGGCCAGTTGTGTATACCATCATGGTTGAAGAGCCATAAATTACATAGCCTGCAGCAATTTGTTTGTTGCCTTCTTGCAGGAAATCTTCTATCTGAGCTTTTTCGCCCCGTGGCGAAACGCGTTTGTAAATGGAAAAGATCGTCCCGATTGAGACATTCACATCAATATTTGAAGAGCCATCAAGCGGATCCATGCAAACAATGTACTTGCCATCCATCGATAAATCATCGTCGAAAGTTACGATTTCCTGGTTCTCCTCCGAGGCAATGCCGCAGCATTCGCCACTGTCGCGCAGTGCATTGGTGAATTGCATATCCGCAAAAATATCGAGCTTTTGTTGCGATTCGCCTTGCACATTTATATTGCCAGCTGCTCCCAGTACATCAACAAGACCTGCTTTGTTTACTTTTTTGTTGACAATTTTGGCTGCAACGCCAATATGGTGTAGTAATCGTGAAAGCTCTCCTTTGGCGTAAGGAATATTGGCTTGTCGACGAATGATAAACTCATTCAGGGTGGTAATTCGGTAACCTGTCATGATGTGATGAATTTGAGGAAAATACTATACTTTTGTGTGTCTTTGTTAACCAGTTGCAAAATTACATTTTTAATTTTGGTTTAAGAATAAAACACTTGAAAATTAGCTTTGCAAGGTTATATGAGGCGAAGTTTTACTGAGAATAAAGTCCTTCAGATGCTGTAATGCAAAATCGCGGAGTCCGTTTGTGAGGAGGAGAACCGTATTAAAGTGTATTTTTGTAGAACTTATTTTGAACCCTAGTGTGATTATAGAATTTAGATTTTTGTTTTATGAAAGTTTTTAAGTTTGGAGGAGCTTCAGTTAAAGAGGCTGAAGGAATCAGGAATTTGGGGCGCATAGTGTCACGCGAAGAAGATCTGCTTGTAGTTGTGGTGTCGGCACTTGGAAAAACCACTAATGCCCTGGAGGAGTTACTTCCCCTGGCTGCTGCTAAAACCTATACAAAAAAGCTAGAAACTATCCAACAGATGCATCTGGCTGTTGTTGAAGATCTTTTTGACGCCAGCCAGAGCGAGCTTGCCTTTGTGAGAGGCCGAATATTGGAGTGGTTTACTGATATTGATTCAATCTTACAACAATTCCAAAACAATAAAGCGGCTTATTATTATGATCAGGTGGTTTCCTTTGGTGAGCTGCTTTCAACTTTTATTGTAAGTGAGTATCTGAAGAGTGTGCGTCAATATAACGAATGGGTCGATATTCGGGAGCATTTGATAACTGACAGGAATTTTAAAGAGGGAGCGCTGAATTGGGAGATTTCCGGAAAGCAGATCTTACAGCGGTTTTCTTTCCGTGATAGCCGCTGTTATGTTACTCAGGGCTTTATTGGTGGAAGTGAGTATGGTGAATCCGTAACGCTTGGACGTGAAGGCTCTGATTATACGGGGGCTATTTTGGCAAACGTGTTAAATGCCTCGTCGTTAACTATTTGGAAAGATGTTGCAGGTGTATTAAATGCCGATCCTCGCTATTTTGAGGGCGCTCGCTTGTTGAAGGAAATTGCTTACCACGAGGCTGTTGAGCTTGCTTATTTTGGGGCAAAAGTGATTCATCCCAAAACGATAAAGCCTTTGTATGTGAAAAATATTCCGCTTTATGTCCGTTGTTTCTTAACACCGGAGGAGGAAGGAACCCTTGTGCATCAGGTAGAGCAATATCATCAGCAATTGCCGATACTTATTTTAAAAACACAACAGGTACTGATAACACTTAAGCCCCGCAGTTTTAGTTTTGTTATGGAAGATAGTCTGAGTCGCTTGTTTCACTTTATCAGCAGGCAACGCATAAAAGTGAACCTGATTCAAAATTCGGCAGTAAGTATTTCCATTTGTGTTGATGCTCAAAACGGGAAAGTTGACAAGCTTCTTAACGCTTTAGAGCAAGAGTTTTCGGTTCGCTATAACGAAAATCTCGAGCTGCTTACAGTGCGTCACTACACGCAGGAAGTATTACAAAAAGAAGTGGATCCACAGCGTGTATTGGTGGAGCAAAAGAGCCGTCATACGGCGCACTATGTGTTAAAGTCTTTTACGCCGGGAAGTGGGCAATGATTTTCTCTACCAGTACCGTAGCCAGTTTTACTTTCGACTCCTCGGTCCAACCGGCAATATGAGGGGTCATAACTACATTTTTAGCCTGTAGCAGGTATTGTAACGCCGGAGGTTGTTCCGTTAAGGCATGTAACGACTCAAAGCTCGATTGCTCGTACTCCATTACGTCCAAAGCTGCGCCTAGTGCTTTTTTATTTTTTAATGCTTCTACCAGTGCTTCTGTTTTTACTACCGGGCCACGAGCAGTATTAATAAGTGTTATCGGATTTTTACAACGGTTAAAAAAAGGTTCATCAATCATATGATGAGTTTCATCGGTAAGAGGGACATGAAGGCTGATGATGTCGCTCTCCTGTTGTAGCTCGTTAAGGCTTACCTCGTGTACTCCTGCCGGGGCATAGTTTTTTTTGTATTTATCGTAGGCAATAATAGTCGCCTCAAATCCTTTTAGCCGCTGTGCAAATGCACTCCCCATATTACCAAAGCCAATTATGCCTATGGTTTTTCCTTTGATTTCGAGCCCGCGGTTCGATTCCCTGTTCCACTGTCCGGATTTAACTTCCATGTTTGCCAGGTGGATTTTATTCCACAGAGTTAATAACATGCCCAGTGCATGTTCCCCAACGGCGTCGCGGTTGCCCTCCGGGGAATTGAAACAACGAATATCTCTTTTTTCTGCTGCTTCAAGGTCAATACTCTCCATTCCTGCACCCACCCTGGCAATAAATTTTAGTGAAGTGGCTTTCTTTAGCAATTCATCAGTAATGGTAAATTTGCTACGCAAAACCCAACCTTGGTACATATGAGCTTTTGCTTCAAGCTCTTCGTACGTTATTTCAGGCCGGTAGTCGCATATGTAGCCGGCGGCTTCCAATTTTTGGGGTAATATGGGGTGGGTACTGTCAATGAATAGTATGCGCATGGTTATGGTTTTAAGTATACTTTAAATGCAGGTTTATAGCCTCGTATTTTGCCCTGATCATTATGCACTACATAAGCAATCATGATGCTGTAAACCTCTTTTCGCATTTTATGTTGTTGGGTATCGAGGTACCAAATTTCCTCAAATTGAGCTCTGGCTATTTTATCACGTGAAAATTCTTCCTTCTCTTCCAAAGCTTTGATTTCTTCCACGGATAGTTTTTCGTTGGTGCGAAAATCAAAGGCTTCTAACTCTCCATTATAAACCGATTCAAATAAATAGTGGGTGAACTTATCACGGTCCAGGTTTTTTAATGCATTTTCCTTCCATTTATTAAAAGGGTCATCATTTTGTAAGAGCACACTATAAGTAATGGTGTCGGCAATGATTTCGTAGTTGCCCGAGGCACTACTATCGTTGGTGCTTTCCGTAATTGATTGTGTCTGTTCCTGATCTTTTGGGGTGCATCCACTGATGTAAAGCAGCCCGCTTAGCATTAGGGTAAGGAGTACTTGTTTTTTCATACGAGCTATTATCTTTTGTATTCAAGAGCTTGAGCGTACGATACAGGAGCAAATTTGCCATCATGAAAAGCAATTTCTCCATTTATTATTGTTGTTAGGATGTGCGAAGAAAAGGTTTGACCTGCAAATGGAGTCCAGCCACATTTGTAATGAATCGGATGTTCATCTACATTGTGTTGCCTTGTTGGGTCAACCAGCACCAGGTCCGCATAGTAGCCTTCACGAATAAAACCTCTGTCAGCTATGTCGAAAAGGCGTGCCGGATTGTGGCACATTTTCTCCACCACTAGTTCAAGTGAGAAGATTCCTTCTTTCCAGAGCTCTAACATAGCCATTAACGAATGCTGTACTAAAGGGCCTCCTGAGGGTGCATCAAAATAGGCTTTTTGCTTCTCCGATAAAAGATGAGGTGCATGATCGGTAGCTATTATGTCCAATCGATGTTCCTTGAGTCCTTCTCTTAAGGCTTCTTTGTCGCGTGCCGATTTTACGGCCGGGTTCCACTTTATTAGAGCTCCTTTTTTATCATAGTCCTTATCATCAAACCATAAGTGATGAACACATACCTCAGCCGTAATGTTTTTTTTCGTGATATCCTGTCCGGCAGTGAAGAGGGACAGTTCTTCACCTGTGCTTAGGTGTAAGATATGCAACCGGGCATTGTGCTTTTTTGCCAGTGCTACAGCTTTCTGGGTTGAAAGATAGCAGGCTTCGTGGCTCCGTATAATAGGATGAAAATGAAAGGGAATGGAATCGCCATATTTTTTACGATAGTAGGCCGTGTTTTTTTGTATTGTCTCTTCATCCTCGCAATGTGTAGCTATAAGCAATGGAGCTTCAGCAAAGATCGAGGCTAAAGTTTCCTCGTTATCAACCAACATATTGCCAGTTGATGAGCCCATGAATATTTTCAAACCACAGGCTTTTTTTGTGTCGAGTGTGCGAATAGCTTCCAGATTTGAGTTGGTTGCGCCAAAATAGAATCCATAATTAGCCCAGGAATTTTCTGCAGCGTGAGCCAATTTTTTATCTAAAGCTTCATGTGTCGTTGTTTGGGGTTGGGTGTTGGGCATCTCCAAATAACTCGTTACTCCTCCGGCCACGGCTGCTTTCGACTCTGTTTCTACAGAAGCTTTATGGCTAAGTCCGGGCTCCCGGAAATGCACCTGATCATCAATGATGCCGGGTAGTACTAAAAGTCCCTTGGCATCAATGGTTTTAATACCCTCTTGGCTTATGGTGGTGGCAATTTTAGTAATTCGTCCCTCCTCAATAAGAAGATCTTTATGCAACGATTGCCCTTCGTTAATGATTTGTCCGTTTTTAATGATCAGGTTACTCATGATCTTTGCGAATTAGTGTAATTGTGCGTTTTGCTGTAGGAGCGAAACCAGCTGCGTACTTTCATCTTGATTACTCCCCATATAGCTTCATTAAATATTCCTCCACTCATTTTTGAGGTGCCTACTTTTCTATCGGTAAAGATGATTGGAACCTCTTTAATCGCGAACCCGAGTTTCCAGACGGTGAATTTCATCTCAATTTGGAAAGCATAGCCACGCATACGAATCTTTTCCAGGTTGATTGCATGTAGTACTTTATAAGAATAACACTTAAATCCGGCGGTGGTGTCTTTTATAGGCATGCCGGTAACCAGTCGGACATAAGCGGAAGCATAGTACGACATTAGCACTCGACCAATAGGCCAATTTACGACATTTACACCGGTAATGTAACGGGACCCGATAGCCATGTCAGCTCCTTCTTTGGCGCAGGCTGCATAGAGCTTTTCCAGATCCTCGGGGTTGTGTGAAAAGTCTGCATCCATTTCGTATATATAATCATACTTTTGCGATAGAGCCCACTCAAATCCGGTAAGGTAAGCTGTTCCCAAGCCGAGTTTTCCCGAGCGTTCGATGAGATTTAGCTCACTGGGAAACTCTTGCTGCAGGGATTTTACAATCTTGCCTGTTCCGTCAGGTGAGTTATCATCTATTATGAGGATGTGAAACGGGACCGTTAATGAAAATACCTTGCGGATGATATTTTCTATGTTTCCTTGTTCATTATAGGTGGGTATAATAACTACATTCTTATCCATGTGTTGTATGCAAATATGAAGTGATTAGGAGACGAAGATACGACTTTACGCTGGGAATAATAAGAAATAGAAAGAAATATGTAGGAAGATGAAATTTTATGTGGTTTATAAACAGGTGGTTGAAGGCTGTTTAGCGTGTTTTTTTTCATGCATGCCTTGCAGAAAACAAAAACCTACTTATATTTGCACCGCCTTTTAAGGAAGGTCGTTCATTAAGGTTTTGTCAGACGAGAAATTTTGAAGGAAAGTTTTGGATATTTAGAATTATTTATTTTTCTTTGCATCCGCTTTCAAGAAATAAAGCAACGTTCTGAAAAACGAAATTGAAAAAAAAGGCAAGAAATTATTTGTAAGTTAAAATAAATAATTACCTTTGCACTCCCGATTGGATGAGGGGTTTGACATTAAGTGAAGCGGGAAAAAGTTCTTTGAATGTATTGAGAAAATGGAAAGAGACAAACAAGTCGCGTACATCCGGGATACTCTGAAAGAGGTAGCAAAAGACACAAATAATTTTGATACAACGAAGAGTTTGATCCTGGCTCAGGATGAACGCTAGCGGCAGGCTTAACACATGCAAGTCGAGGGGTAACAGGTTTCTTCGGAGATGCTGACGACCGGCGCACGGGTGAGTAACGCGTATGCAACCTACCTTTTACAGGAGGATAGCTTCCGGAAACGGAAATTAATACTCCATAGTACTAATGAATCACCTGGTTTATTAGTTAAAACTCCGGTGGTAAAAGATGGGCATGCGTGTCATTAGCTAGTTGGTAAGGTAACGGCTTACCAAGGCGAAGATGACTAGGGGTTCTGAGAGGAAGATCCCCCACACTGGTACTGAGACACGGACCAGACTCCTACGGGAGGCAGCAGTGAGGAATATTGGTCAATGGGTGAGAGCCTGAACCAGCCATGCCGCGTGAAGGAAGACTGCCCTATGGGTTGTAAACTTCTTTTCTGCAGGAAGAAATCACTCTACGTGTAGGGTGTTGCCGGTACTGCAGGAATAAGCATCGGCTAACTCCGTGCCAGCAGCCGCGGTAATACGGAGGATGCAAGCGTTATCCGGATTTATTGGGTTTAAAGGGTGCGTAGGCGGGCTTGTAAGTCAGTGGTGAAATGCTGTGGCTTAACCATAGAATTGCCATTGAAACTGCAAGTCTTGAGTACAGTTGAGGTGGGCGGAATGAGTAATGTAGCGGTGAAATGCATAGATATTACTCAGAACACCGATTGCGAAGGCAGCTTGCTAAACTGTAACTGACGCTGATGCACGAAAGCGTGGGTAGCAAACAGGATTAGATACCCTGGTAGTCCACGCAGTAAACGATGAGCACTGGTTGTTGGCAATACACCGTCAGCGACTGAGCGAAAGCATTAAGTGCTCCACCTGGGGAGTACGTCGGCAACGATGAAACTCAAAGGAATTGACGGGGGCCCGCACAAGCGGAGGAACATGTGGTTTAATTCGATGATACGCGAGGAACCTTACCTGGGCTTAAATGTAGAGTGCATGACGTAGAAATATGTCTTTCCTTCGGGACTCTTTACAAGGTGCTGCATGGTTGTCGTCAGCTCGTGCCGTGAGGTGTCGGGTTAAGTCCCATAACGAGCGCAACCCCTATTGTTAGTTACCAGCACGTAATGGTGGGAACTCTAGCAAGACTGCCGGTGTAAACCGTGAGGAAGGTGGGGATGACGTCAAATCAGCACGGCCCTTATGTCCAGGGCTACACACGTGTTACAATGGCAAGTACAAAGGGCAGCCACCTGGCAACAGGGCGCTAATCCCAAAAGCTTGTCTCAGTTCGGATCGAAGTCTGCAACTCGACTTCGTGAAGGTGGATTCGCTAGTAATCGCGCATCAGCCATGGCGCGGTGAATACGTTCCCGGGCCTTGTACACACCGCCCGTCAAGCCATGGAAGCCGGGGGTACCTGAAGTCCGTAACCGCAAGGATCGGCCTAGGGTAAAACTGGTAACTGGGGCTAAGTCGTAACAAGGTAGCCGTACCGGAAGGTGCGGCTGGAACACCTCCTTTCTGGAGCGAATCTTTCAAGAGTCGGATTATGTGATTTGTATCTCTTCCATTTTTCT
>JAWOEH010000095.1:0-21779 GCA_046482855.1 Bacteroidales bacterium
ACAGATGGAAAATGTCGAAATCACCTATCTGACAAAACCTGCTTTTGCGCCCATGTTAGAAGCCAATCCGTACGTCGACAAAGTTGTAACGCTCGATGCCTCCATAAAAAAAACGGCCAAGCAGCTAAAATACCACCATTTTGACTACATCATCGACCTGCACAACAATCTACGCACCTGGAAGTTAAAAAATAGCTTAAAAGTACTCGCATTTGCTTTTAAAAAACTTAACTACGAAAAATGGTTACTGGTAAATTTCAAAATTAATAAACTTCCCTCCATGCACATCGTTGACAGGTATATGGAAACGGTTAACGTTTTTGATGTACAGGACGATGGCAAAGGCCTGGACTATTTCATCCCCTCAGGAACTGCGCCTGCCAATGCACTGCTTCCTGTCTCTTGCCACAAAGGCTATGTTGGTTTGGTGCTAGGCGCCAATCATGCAACAAAACAACTATCCGAACAGAAGCTTAATAAACTTTGTGAGCAAGTTTACCACCCCTTGGTGCTATTGGGTGGTAAAGATGTGCAGGAAAAAGGGAAAGCCCTGGCTGAGCGCTTCCCAAAACATGTTTTCAATACGTGTGGCAGGCTCTCGTTGGCAGAATCGGCCCAAGTGGTAAAGGAAGCACGACTTATCATCACCCCCGACACAGGACTCATGCATATTGCCGCAGCCCTGGGGCAAAAAATACTATCCATTTGGGGAAACACAGTGCCTGAATTTGGCATGGGTCCTTATCGTGCGCATCCCGATTCAGTTATTATCGAAAACAAACCCCTTTCTTGCAGGCCTTGTTCAAAAATAGGTTTTAGCAAATGCCCCAAAAAGCATTTCAAATGCATTCAGGATCTTTCTACAACAGAAATTACCACCCACGTCACCAGACTTTGGTAAGCTGTAACTTATCCACCCACGCGTGCCAATGGTCTTTTTCCCATATGTGTTATTACCAGGAATAAAATAAGGGAAACAGATATGCCAAAAATATTGGCATCCAACCCTAATGGCAGCCGATCTTCAATAAACGTTAATAGTAAGGTGGTTATTCCTCCGAACAACATGGACCAAAATGCGGCTCCGGGATGGTGTCGCTTGCCAAAAACCCCGCCCAAAATGGGGATGAAGAGCCCCGATACCATAAAAGCATACGAATAAAGCATGAGCTCAAGTACATTTTCCATACTTAGCGCCAACAAGAGTGCCAGTACACCAATAATAAGAGTAAGCACCTGCGAGTAACGCAATAATTGGCTATCGGAATAATTACGAGGGAAAATCTTCAATAAAATATCGCTGAGTACATTTCCGGAGGCTGCCATCAGGCAACTGTCGGCAGTGCTCATAATAGCTGAAAAATAGGCCGACATCATCAGTCCCATAAGTCCTATGGGCAATACATTTCGTAACAAAAGCGGTAAGCCCATCTCCTCATCAATACTGCTTAACGTAGTGTAGCCATCGGCAATGAACATGCCATTCTCCAACGCCACGCGGGCAAACAACCCTAAAATAACACCCATCATAGCCATAACGGGCCACTCAAACAACCCGGCAATAAACCAGGCCTTTTGTGCATCTTTGGTGCTGCGTGTGCTATAAATTCGTTGATAAAGCGTCATCCCCACAAACCAGATAGGAATAATCGTCACGCTCCAGTTTACCAGTTGTTGCCATTCTACATTTCGAAACGACAAAAACTCCGGTCCCAGGGTTTCACGAATCGCCTCCATGCCACCAATGGCATTATATCCCAAGGGAATACCAATAAATATAAGACCTCCCATTAAAATAAGCCATTGCACAGTATCGGTATAGATAACGGCTTTAAGACCACCCATAACGGTATACACCACTGCAATTACCCCCATAATGAGCAAAGCTGACTGCATAGAAAGCCCGTTGAAGGTAGCAGCAGCCAATTTTGCCCCGGCCAGCAACTGCGAGCTGGTAAAACCAATATAGCCAATAGCCGAAATGATACCTGCCAGCAGCGCCACACGTGCGCCGTAATAATGTTGAAACAACTGCGGAAAAGTGTAGAATTTTAGCTTCTGCGCCAGTTTCGAAACCGTTGGAATCAGTAAAACAGCACTTAACCACGCTCCGATAAGTCCGGTAAAGAGCATCCATGAGCCCGCAATCCCCATGATAAATCCCAACCCTCCGAGTCCTATGGAAAAGCCGCCGCCCACGTCAGTGGCCACAACCGAAAGTCCCACATGAAAACTGCTCATAGAGCGTCCGCCTACATAATAATCATCGGCATCCTTATTCCTGCGCAAGAAATAATAGCCTACACCTAACATACCTATCATGTACGCTACGAAAATGAGAAGATCAATAATATGCATAGTGCTAATTTTAGGGTTATTTCCTCTAAAATAGCAAAAAGAAGGGAAACAGCAATAAGGTTAGAATACCTTAACGGAATGAAACACAAGCCCGATGTTAGAACAATCACTCGCAGGGAAGTGGGCAAAACACCTACTGTAGCTGAATAAAACTTAGGCTCTAATAAGAAGCTGTAATCCCCAGAAGGAAAAGCATTTCATAGGGCTGAATATACACATCCCGTTTATAGTTTTTATAATCGATAGGCACCTTAGGGTGATCAAGAACCTCTCTGCCAAAGGCCAAAAGTTGCCATCCCAATCCATGTTGTACCGCAATTAAATCAGTACGGGCTTCAATTTCCCGGCGTTTGTTAATATTCAGGTAATCGATGCCATATTTTGCAATCTGCCCTGGTCGCATAGTCTGGTAGTCGACAATATGCGCCAATTCGTGGCCTATTACACCTACCTGGGCATTAAAAGAGAGATCATTTAGCAATAACGCCCCTGAACGCGTTGAATGATTGATCTTGATCACAAATCGCCGTTTATCGGTTTTTCTTACCAACGAAAAAATCCTGGGAACGGCAGCCATCGTTGTTTTTATTTTTGCAAGACGAAAGTCAATAGCTACCTCTTTTAATTCAGGATAATAGGATAAAGCCGTTACGATAGCGGTACGATAGGCTTGTGGAATCTCTTTGTTAAGCCCATATTCCTCCATCAATTCCGGCTCGTTTATCTGGCTCGATAACGAATCAAGCCAGTGGGAAGAAAACCTCTCACCGGCTTGAATATGTATAACAAAACAAAAACTTAAAATTACCCACAAAATCTTTTTCACAATCCAGCTGCTTTAAATATGCTCTAGGATACGAAAAAAAAGACCAACGGTTACACACGATTAAAAAGCCTCCTATACAGCAAGTGCAAACAAGCTTGTATTGTAAAGGAATGCATAGGGTTCTGTTTTCTTTTTTGTATTTTCGTTACCTGATTTTATCATTCAATAATCAACAACTATATGCGAGTAGTAACGCAACGAGTAACACGGGCAAGTGTAACCATTAACCAGGAAGAAACCCGCTCTATTGATAAGGGATTGATGTTGTTGGTTGGGATTGAAGAGGCCGATAACGAAGAGGATATCAAATGGCTGACTAAAAAAATTACCCAACTTCGGATATTTGATGACCAGGAAGGCGTTATGAATCTTTCAGTAAAAGAGGTGGAAGGCGAAATTTTAGCTGTTAGCCAGTTTACACTGCATGCCCGCATAAAAAAAGGCAACCGTCCCTCTTATCAGAGTGCTGCCAAACCAGAGATATCGGTGCCGCTGTATAAGAAATTTATTAGCCAACTGGAAGCCGATTTAGGAAAAACCGTGCAGACGGGAGAATTTGGTGCCGACATGCAAGTGGATTTATGCAACGACGGACCGGTAACCATTCTTATGGACTCCAAAAACAAGCAATAAGCATGGACACATCCAAAAGCACTAAACGTACCGCATTAATTGTTGCCTCTTTTGCTTCGTTCATGAACCCGTTTATGGGGTCAGCAATCAACATTGCGCTACCCAAAATTGGCAGCGAAATGCAGGCGGGTGCGGTAACCCTGAGTTGGCTGGCTACAGCCTATTTACTGGCATCGGCGGTATTTCTGGTGCCCTTTGGGCGCATTGCCGATATTGTTGGGCGCAAAAAGATCTTTCAGATTGGATTAGCCAGCTTTACAGCGGCCACTGCTTTCTGTTTATGGGCACCTACAATCGAATGGTTGCTTATTGCCCGCATTGCTCAGGGTGCCGGAAGTGCCTTGATTTTCGGAACCGCCATTGCCATCATCACTTCAGTATATCCGCCAGGCGAGCGAGGCAAAGCCATGGGCATTGCCATTGCCTCGGTATACATGGGCCTTACGCTGGGGCCATTTGCCGGAGGGTGGTTGGTGGAAATGCTTGGATGGCGCAGTATTTTTGGCTTTACACTCGTGTTAGGGCTCATTAGCTTGGGGCTTAGCCTGCGCTATTTAAAGGGCGAGTGGGCTGAGGCACGCGGCCAAAAAATGGATTGGACAGGTTCCATCATTTATGGCGTCTCACTTACGGCCTTCATGTATGGCGTTTCTTCTATTCAAGACCCTTGGGGTGTTGAGTCTGTTGTGCTTGGGGTAGCCGGATTTGTGCTTTTCTTCTGGTTCGAAAGTAAGCAGCAATCTCCGGTACTTAACATGCGCCTGTTTCGCACTAACCGTGTATTTGCCTTTAGCAACCTGGCAGCATTAATCAACTATAGTGCTACCTTCGCCATTGCCTTTTTGTTGAGTCTTTACCTGCAATATATCAAGTCGTTTTCGGCGGCAGAGGCAGGTACCATCTTAGCCATTCAGCCGGTTCTCATGGCCGTTTTTTCTCCTTTTACGGGAAGATTATCCGACAAAGTTGCCCCCCAAATACTTGCCTCTACGGGTATGGCATTAATTGCCCTGGGGCTCTTTGCCATGATTTTTATTTCGAAAGATACCTCCATGACTTTTATTGTCGTAAATCTCATTATTTTTGGTATTGGCTATGCCTTATTTAGCTCGCCCAATACCAATGCTATCATGAGCAGTGTGGAGCGAAAGCATTTTGGCATTGCCTCAGGCATGGTAGGAACCATGCGATTGGTTGGACAAATCAGCAGCATTGCCCTTGCCACAATGATTTTCAATGTATTTTTAGGAAATCAGGAAATTCAACCGGAAAACTACCCGCAGTTTATTTCCAGCGTAAAGACAGATTTTCTGATCTTTGCCATTTTATGCCTGGTGGGCGTATTCTTCTCATTAGCACGAGGTAAACAACAAAAAATATGACCCTGGAAGAGTTACAAGAACGCATAGACCAGTGGATAAAAACACATGGTGTCCGATATTTTAATGAGCTCACCAATATGGCCTTGCTAACCGAGGAAGTAGGTGAACTGGCTCGTATCATAGCCCGTACCTACGGGGAGCAATCGTCAAAAGAGGGAGATATGGACAAAAAACTCGAAGAGGAACTGGGCGATGTACTGTTTGTCTTGTTGTGCATTGCCAATCAAACTGGTACCGACATGTCACGAGTAATGGAACAAAACTTGCGAAAGAAAACCTTCCGCGATAAGGATCGACATAAAAACAACGAAAAATTAAAATAAATCAGATGGATACACCTTTCAGTAATCATGAGCAAATGGCGCAGAAAATTGCGGTTATTGCCAACAACAGTCATCAATATGCAACACCTGAAACCCTCAGGAGAATTTTTGGGTTTATTGATCTTACCAGTTTAAATACCGAGGATACAAAAGCGCATATCAAAGGCATGGTGGAGAAAGTCAATCAATTTCCACAGGCTTATCCCGAGATGCCAAACGTGGCAGCCATTTGTGTATACCCTTCGATGGTGGAAACGGTTAAGGAAAACCTCAAGGCTGAAGCGGTTCAAATTGCTTCTGTGGGCGCCGGCTTTCCGAGCTCCCAAACCTTTTTGGATGTAAAAATTGCCGAATGTAAAGCTGCTGTTGAAGCAGGTGCCGATGAAGTGGACATTGTAATCTCGGTAGGTACGTTCTTTTCGGAAGCCTATGAAGAAGTAAAACAGGAAATTGCGGCCATAAAACAGGCAATGGGCGATAAACACCTGAAAGTTATACTGGAATCAGGATCGCTCGCAACTTATGACAATATTTATAAAGCATCGATGTTAGCCATGGAAGCCGGCGCTGATTTTATTAAAACCAGCACAGGAAAACAACAACCTGCTGCCACTATTGAAGCCGCCTTTATGATGTGCACTGCAATTAAGGAGTTCTACGAAAAAACCGGCAAAAAAATTGGCTTTAAGCCTGCAGGTGGCATTTCCCAACCCGAGGACGGATTGGCTTATTACGCCATTGTTAAGGAAATATTGGGCGAAGAATGGTTGTCGCCGGAATACTTCAGAATTGGCGCCAGCCGATTGGCCAACAACTTATTAAGCGCCATTTATAACGAAAATATTGCCCATTTTTAATTCATCTTTACACCCGGGAATCCCCGGGTGTAATCATTCTTTCTGCACATGGATACAATTCAGTACACCCCCATAGGTATCATTCATACCCCATTCAAGTCGGCTGAAGGCACACCCATTCAGCCTAAAGCCTCCAATAATGCAAAGGCTACCATTGAGATCTTCCCCCCTTATGTGGAAGGATTAAAGGATTTGGAAGGATTTTCGCACTTGATATTGCTGTTTCATCTCCACAAAATAAAGCACAGCAAGCTTACCCCAACTCCTTACATGGATACAGTACCTCGCGGGGTTTTTGCCACACGTGCTCCCGCAAGGCCCAACCCAATTGGTCTTTCTATTGTAGAGCTTGAAAAAGTGGATGGAAATAGGCTGTATATTCAACAGGCTGACATGCTGGACGGTACACCTTTGCTGGATATTAAAACCTTTGTGCCGGGTTTTGAGCCCTCAGGCAATGTGCGCATAGGTTGGCTGGAAGACAAAATAGAACAGTTAAATCAAGTGCGCGACGATGGCCGGTTTACCAAATAATCGTTTTAAAAAGCCTACTTTTTTCTCGTTACAACATATCGGGTTAAGGCAATTAACGACTCTTTAGCAGGTGTATCGGGAAATTGATCCAATATGGTCAATCCTTTATCGATATAAGAGGTCATTTGCCGCGAAGCATAATCCAAGCCACCCTTTTTTTCCACGAAATCAATCACACAATTCACCTTTTTGGCATTTTTATTATGTCGTTTCACAATACGAAGGATGGATTTCTTCTCGGCAGCAGTTGCCTGCTCAAGTGCATGTATCAGGGGCAGGGTAATCTTCTTCTCTTTAATATCGTTTCCTACGGGTTTCCCAATATTCCCCTTACGTTGGTAATCGAACAAATCATCCTTAATCTGAAAAGCGATACCCACATATATTCCAAACTGATAAAGTTGCTCCACATGTTCATCCGAAACTCCGGCTGATTGAGCCCCTGCCGCAGTACATGCAGCAATAAGGGCAGCTGTTTTTTTGCGGATAATTTTGAAATACTCCTCTTCAGTAATATTTAATTTTCGGGATTTCTGGGTTTGCAGCAATTCTCCTTCACTTAAATCTTTTACAGCACGTGAAACAATCTCTAAAATAGCATACGCTTTATGTTCCACGGAGAGCAATAGTCCTTTCGCCAGAAAATAATCGCCCACCAGCACACTGATTTTGCTTTTCCAAAGGGCATTAAGCGAAAAAAATCCACGGCGAACGAAAGACTCATCCACCACATCGTCGTGAATCAAAGTGGCTGTATGCAACAACTCAATAAGCGATGCGGCGGTATAGGTAGACTCTTCAACCTCCTCGCGAAACAACTTGGCCGATAGAAAAACAAACATAGGCCTCATCTGCTTCCCCTTGCGTTTTAGCAAATATTGAAGGATAACATTCAATAAAGGAACTTCCGTCTTCATGGAGCGTTTAAAATAGCCCTGAAACTCCTTCATCTCATTACGAATGGGCGCCTTAATGTTGTCTACAACCTGCATAAAATAACGATTTGTTCAAATATAATAATAATTTCCCCATTTGTTAGGCCCTTTCGAACTGGTAAAACAAACCCGAAGGTACTTAGTTCGTCGTTTTTGGAGAAAGATCTTCCCGTACAATATGCCTTTATGTGAATAAAAACAGCCAAATAGACTCATGATGAAACAGATGGTTGTAAATTTTCGCCAGTTTTTTATTAAATTAAACAGGGTATTGGCATTTTTATATCAGATATTTATATATTTGCATTTGTGAAATTAACTTTCTAACAGTGATACAAGCAATGCAAATTAAAGATCTGTCACCGGAGCAGCTTGAAGAAGCGGCAAATATGCTAAAAGCAATTGCTCATCCGATGCGCATCGCCATCCTGAACTATTTGGAAGATGGCACGAAACTTACCGTAACCGAAATCCACGAGCGTTTGGGGATTGAGCAATCTACCACTTCGCACCATCTGGGCATATTGAAGGATAAAGGCGTATTGTGCAGTAAGCGGGAAGGCAAAAATACATTCTACTTTTTAAAGCACAATAACCTCTCGAACATTGTGAATTGTATTAGCAATTGTGCCAACATTATTGACTAAAATACTTTACTATTTACCGCCACCCGTGCAATGCACGGGTTTTTTTATGGCCAGAAGCGTAGTCATAACCAATAAATTTGGATCATTTACTGTATGTTTGCATCCATATCCCAATTATTAATCTCGAAAATAATTATATGAGCAAAATTCGCTTAACCAAAGAGTTTGATTTTGAAGTGGCACATGCGCTACACAAGTATGATGGACCCTGCCAAAATATTCACGGCCACAGTTACCGGCTTTTTGTAACTGTTAGAGGAAAACCCATTGCCGATAAAACAAATCCTAAATTGGGCATGGTTATGGACTTTGGAGATTTAAAACGGATTGTGAAAGAGGAGATCATCGATCAATTGGATCATGCAATTATCCTTAACAAAGCTTCCGTTGAAGATGAAACGTTATTGCAGCATCCCATGTTTCAGCGTCATATTGTTGTGGAATATCAACCTACCTGTGAAAATTTGTTGGTAGATTTTGCCAGGCGCATCGAGAAACGACTGCCCGATGAAGTTGAACTTTTCAGCCTGAAACTGCACGAAACCGCTACCTCATTTGCCGAATGGTTTGCAAGCGACCAGTAAAAAAGTTGTTTCAATGAAGCAGAATCATTAATTTCATAGAAAAACAAAACCATGTCGAAAAAGCTCTTTCTCCTTGATGCCTATGCCCTTATATACAGGTCGTACTATGCGTTTATAAAAAATCCCCGGTACAACTCAAAGGGATTAAACACCTCGGCTATTTACGGGTTTTTAAATACCTTGATGGAAGTGTTAACAAAAGAAGATCCGAATTACATCGCCGTTGTTTTCGACCCCTCTACTCCCACCTTCCGACATGATAAATATGAAGCATACAAAGCCAACCGCGAGGCCATGCCGGAAGATATCCGTAACGCGATACCCTACATCAAACAGCTAATTGATGGCTTTAACATCAAACAGCTTCACGTAGACGGCTATGAGGCCGATGATGTAATTGGGACGCTGGCAAAAAAAGCGGCAAAGGAGGATTTTGAAACCTACATGATGACGCCTGATAAAGATTACATGCAACTTATCGACGATAATATATTCATGTACAAACCAAAACGTTCAGGCAACTCAGCCGAAGTAATTGATA
Source organism: Bacteroidales bacterium (assembly GCA_046482855.1). Taxonomy (GTDB): domain Bacteria; phylum Bacteroidota; class Bacteroidia; order Bacteroidales; family UBA12077; genus CAYVSF01. Next base: position 9,621 of record JAWOEH010000095.1, read on the forward strand.
AAACTAAAGCATGTGAAAAATACGACCTCGACAAACCCGAACAGTTTATCGACATTCTGGCCTTATGGGGCGACAGTTCGGATAATATTCCCGGCGCTCCCGGCATTGGTGAAAAAACAGCGACTAAACTCATTCGGCAATATGGTTCTGTCGATGGCATTTATGAACATATTAACGAGCTAAAAGGCAAACAAAAAGAGAATCTTATTGAATACAAGGATCAAGTATACCTATCGCGTGAGTTGGTTACCATTTGTTTGGATGTTCCCATTGATCTGCAATTGAACACATTGGAGCGGGATGATCCGAACGAACAAGTACTCACCCCTCTATTGGAAGAGCTGGAATTCAGAACCATTGCTCAACGCCTTTTCCAAAAAGAGCTGATGGGAACAGAATCCCCCCTACAAGGTTCTCTATTTGGCGATGAGCAGGTCGAGTCGCAATCGGCAAAATCCATCGACGCCATTGAGCATGACTATCGGTTAGTTAATTCCGATAAGGAAATTGCTGCGCTTATTGACGATTTGCAAAAACAACCCGCCTTCTGTTTCGATACCGAAACAACTTCACTCAATCCACATACCTGCGAGCTTGTGGGCATAGCCTTTTCCTACAAAGCCACAAAAGGATGGTATGTCCCGTTTCCGAAAGACCAAAAGGCAACAAAAAAATTGCTCGATAAATTTAACCCTGTATTAAGTAATGAACAGATTGAAAAAGTAGGCCAAAACCTCAAATTCGATATTATGGTGCTTACCCATTACGGAATTCAGGTAAAAGGGCCCTTGTTCGATACCATGATTGCCCACTATCTCCTGCAGCCAGAACTTCAGCACAATATGGACTATCTGGCCGAAACCTATTTGCACTACAAACCCGAGTCGATTGAGGAACTAATTGGAAAAAAGGGCAAGAATCAATTATCCATGCGAAATATTCCCGAAGATAGGGTTAAAGAATATGCCTGCGAAGATGCGGATATTACCTGGCAGTTAATGAAACTTTTACGCGAACAGCTAAAAAAAGCCAACCTTTTGGATCTTGCCGAAACGCTTGAGTTTCCATTAATCTATGTCCTGGCCAACATGGAGGTAAATGGGGTAAAATTATCAACTGATAGTTTAAGTGAATACACCAAAGACCTTCAACAAGAACTTGATAAAACAGAAAAAGAGATTCATGATCTTGCCGGTGAAACATTTAATGTGGGTTCGCCCAAGCAACTTGGCGAAATACTCTTTGACAAACTAAAATTGGACAGCAAAGCCAAAAAGACAAAAAGCAAGCAATACAGCACAAGTGAAGAGACGCTGCAAAAAATTTCCGACAAGCACCCCATTATTGAAAAGGTATTGGAGTTCCGATCGATAAAGAAACTATTAAACACTTACGTGGAGGCGCTCCCAAAACTTATTAATGAGGAGACAGGAAAACTTCACACCTCTTTCAATCAGGCGGTAACTTCAACAGGCCGATTGAGTTCCAACAACCCCAATTTACAAAACATCCCCATTCGCGAAGAGCGTGGAAAAGCTATCAGGCGCGCGTTTGTGCCTTCGGATAACGAGCATATTTTGGTGGCTGCCGACTATTCGCAGATTGAACTGCGATTAATGGCTCACATGAGTCAGGACGACCACATGGTAGAAGCTTTTAAGCAGAACGAGGACATTCATGCAGCCACGGCGGCCAAAATTTTCCACGTGGAAAACCCGAAGAATGTAACATCGGAACAACGCCGAAAAGCCAAAACTGCTAACTTCGGCATTATTTACGGGATTTCAGCCTTTGGCCTCTCGCAGCGCTTAAATATTCCCCGAAAAGAGGCAAAAGAGATCATTGACGAATATTTCGAAGGCTTTCCAAAAGTAAAAGAGTACATGGACCGAAGCATAAAGGAGGGCCGAGATAAGGGCTTTGTGCAAACCATGCTCAAGCGCAAACGTTATTTGAAGGATATCAACTCCAGAAATGGCGTTGTGCGTGGCTTGGCAGAGCGCAATGCCATAAATGCCCCCATCCAGGGCTCGGCCGCCGATATTATCAAACTGGCTATGATTGATATATTCAAGGCGTTGGAGGATCAAAGCTGGAAAACACGCATGATCCTGCAGGTACATGATGAATTGATCTTTGATACCCCAAAAGAAGAAGTAGAAGCATTGAAAAAGATGGTGCGTGAGAAAATGGAAAATGCCGTAAAAATAAGCGTTCCTTTGACCGTTGACATAGGAGAAGGTGATAACTGGTTACAAGCGCATTAATACAAGCCAATATCGCATTAAAAAGGGGGAGCCTCACAGCTACCCCTTTTTAATTATTATTCAATTGCACCCAATTATTTGTCAACCGATAGAAGCGATTGGTATTTTTCGTTGTCTTTCAACAGATCAATGGCTTCTTCCAACTGAGCATCTTCCTCCAGAGCGGCCTGTATCATTCCTTTCTGATAATAATACCGACTCACAATCTCCTCTTCGAGCATTTGCATTACTTCCTCCTCAAATACCTCAAGATCTTTATACTTATCGTGGGAAATTTGCTTTTCAAGTTCAGTAAAGGTCGATTCAGCCATGGCATAATACTTCTCCTGTTTAGCCGCTTCCACAAGATCATTCAGCTTCTTTTCGGTTCGCGTTTCGTAATCGAAATCTTTATCTTCCAGCCAAACTTTAAACGCTTGCTTATCTTCGGCGGACAATTCAAATTTTTCCGGTTCTGCAATAGAAGGATGTTCGGCACGATAGCGGGTAGCAAATTCAAAATAGAGATCTTTAGCTAACAAGCTAATGGCTATTTTACTCAGGGTTTCCTGTTCCACTTCCACATCGGGATGAATACCGCCTCCATCATATACGATACGTCCATTGGCGGTAGTAAATTCAGAAATAAGGGAATCGGGCACGTGTCCTACACTTCCATCTTCGTTCCTGTTGGAATAGTCAAGTGCCTGAATACATCGCCCACTAGGAATGTAGTATTTGGCAGTGGTTACCTTCAACTGTCCATTGTAACTTACAGGTCGTGTTGTTTGCACCAACCCTTTACCAAAGGTACGCTGGCCAATAACCACACCACGATCATAGTCCTGAATAGCACCGGCGACAATTTCCGATGCCGATGCCGACCCCCGATTTACCATTACAACCAAAGGAATGTCAATATCAAGCGGAAAGAATTCTGTTTTGTATGTTTTATCAAACTGCTTGATCTTTCCACGAGTAGAAACCACTTCTTGGCCTTTCGGGATAAATAAATTCGTTAAATGCACTGCTTCATCAAGCAACCCTCCGGGATTTCCCCGCAAATCAAGGATAAGCTTTTCGGCGCCTTGTTTCTTTAACGCTTTAATGGCTTCCTTAACTTCCTGAGAGCAATCCGTAGTAAAGCGTGACATATGAATAAACCCAATACCGTTGTCAACGATTCCATAGTAAGGAACACTTGGTATCTTTACTTCCTGACGTACCAATTTTCGCTTAAATGTTTCGTTGACGAAGGGTCGTTCAATTTTAAGTTCCACTTCGGAATTCGGGGTGCCTTTCAAATTATCACTTACCTTTTCTAAAGGCAGGCCTTTAGTCGAAATCCCATTAATTTCCAATATTTTATCTCCGGCACGTAACCCGGCCTTATCGGCCGGAAAATTGCGATAGGGTTGCGCAATAACAGGGTAGTCCTCTTTGGCGCGAATCAAAGCTCCAATGCCTCCATATTCCCCTGTAGTTTGAAATTTGAAATCGTCAAGTTCGCGCTCGGGAATATATTCCGTATAGGGATCGAGCGATTCCAGCATTTTTCCAATACTTGTTTCAATCAATTTCTCCGGTTCTACTTCATCTACATAAAATAAATTCAACTCCCTGAAAAGGGTGAAGTAGATATCCATTTGTTTGGCAATTTGAAACTCATCGCCTTTTTTAAATCCCAAAAAACCTAAACCACTAATGGTTATCATTCCAATAATGATCCAGACTTTCATAAAACGTTTTGGCTGCTTCATAGGTATATCTCCTGAAATAGGTACTTTAAATTAGTTAATTCTGTACTCCGTAAAGATAAAAGAAAAAAAGAGGGCTACATCGTACGCCAAACTTGTTAACGAAAATTAACAGCCCGTGCAGTGGCTAACCAAACTTACTACAAAGTTTCTGCCACGTTTCTTCCCAAGCCTTATACAGGTAATTATAGGAATAAATCTGCCTGCCGGTATAAACAATCACCAGCCGAAGAGAGCCCGGAAAAGTTTCAAGTTGCTGATGAAAAGCAGGCTGTTGCTTACGGTATACTTCACGCATAAGGCGTTTAATTCGGTTACGATCGGGGGCTTTACGGTAATATCGCTTGCCTACGCTAAAAGCCACACTTACTCCTTCATCAGGATCTTCGGTGTTCCGTTGCCACATTATGCGAAACGGATAATGCACCATAGCCTGCCCATGCGTAAAGAGATAACTTACTTTTAACGGGCTCTTCAGCATCTGCTTTCGTGGTAATCCGTACTTTTTCATATGATAAAGGTAGCGAAAAAAAGCTGCCCCGGTGGGACAGCTTCATTAGACTATTATGGTTGTTAGCTATTTCCCTTTGATAAATTGCTCAATTGCCATGGTCATAGAGGGTGCATTTTTATTAGGTGCCGACACATCCACACGCAAATTGGCATCTTTCACTGCTTTGGCTGTTTTAGGGCCAAAAGTGGCAATTTTTGTGTTGTTTTGTTCAAACTCGGGGAAGTTTTCCACAAGCGATCGAATGCCGGAAGGACTGTAAAATACCAGCATATCATATTTTATATCGGAAAGATCCGAAAGATCGGAACTAACAGTACGATACATAATAGCTTTGGTAAATTTAATTTTATTCTTCTCCAGGTTTTTGGGAATCTCCTCTTTATGCTTATCGGAAAGAGGTACCAGAAACTTTTCGGTTTTATGTTTTTTTACAATTTCTAAAAGATCGGCAAAGCGACCATTGCCATAAAAAATCTTACGCTTTCGATAAACGATATACTTTTGCAGATAAAACGCTGTGGCTTCAGAAATGCAGAAATATTTCATTTCATCGGGAATTGTAAGACGTAACTCTTCGGCTAGTCGAAAGTAATTATCCACAGCAGTTCGGCTCGTGAAAATTACAGCCGAATGGGCTAAAATGTCAATTCTTTCCTTTCGAAATTCTTTTGCGGGGACCCCTTCCACGTGAATAAAAGGTCGAAAATCAACCTTTAGATTATTCCTCTCCGCCAAATCCGCATACGGGTTCTTATCATTCTGGGGTTCAGGTTGCGAAACTAAAATCGTCTTGATTTTCATGTATATCGATTGGATTTGATTTCCTACTCCAAATTCCCTTATAACGCTAATGAAATCAGTTTATACACCCAAATTACAGGTACAATTTCAAAGGCACAAAGATACAAAATCAAAAACAATATAGAAACATTATACTTTATTATTACACGAAACGATCGCAGGGTCTGTCCCAAATAGAAAAGCGCCACCAATCCCATAGAGAGATTAAAGAGTGTGGTTTGCAACATGCCTGTACCATACTGAATAAGTACAGTAACAGGAAAGAGTACCAAACCCAATACTTTTGGAAACAGGTACATATGGAAAAAAAACTCGTGAAATACCTCCTTTAAATCAAATAGATACCCGATTACACGGCTTATGATAAACCGATAAACATAAAGGGCATTCATACCTAAAAACAAGGCGAACATAATCTCCCAAAACCCTAACTGCAGCACCTCTATCCCATTGAAAGCTATCCATTGGCCAAGCAGCACAGCTATCATAGTATGAAACAAGAAATTCATTTGTGCCGAAGCCCGTTGTAATGGACTATTTCGCTCACGGTAAATAAGCTGGGCTTCCGAGAAGCTGCCAATGGCCTTTACAATTCTTTGTAAATGACGTTTGTAAAAGAGGCTTAATGAACCTACAATAACCATTGATAGTAACAATACGAACGTCATACTCCCCGTTTCATAAACAAAACTTTGGTGTGCACTTTGCCCCCCTGCATCCGGAGTAGCTTCAACTGTATAAGCTTTTTTGCCTGACTTAGCCAGGGCTGGCTGAGCCTCATAAAATACCGGCTGCCTATCAGCCATTTGACGTGTTGAAGGAATATTCAAAAACGGATTGAGGGTAAATTCATCCTGAAGCGTAAGCGTCAATGAACTATCATAAAATCCAAGGGTCTGATATTGTATCAGCAACGTATCCTTTTCTAGTTCCTTTTTTGGTGTTACAACTCTTCGAATTTGCTGTTGTTGTTCACGTATCTCCTGCTCTCTTTGTTCCTCTACCCGCATAAGCGAATCCAACCGGGCGGTATTGAGGGGTTTTAATACAGGAGCTACCTGCTGCTGCAACAGCGTATCAGTTGTATCCTGCTGTACTTTTTCAACAGAAAACCAATGAGGTAAACGCAAATCAAGTTGTTTTGGCAAATCCATTATGTTCGTATTTCTACACACCCTTTTCTCGAATAACTATTATAAAAGAGAGTTTACTGCAATTTTGCAATCCCAAAGATAATGAAAAGATCTCACTGCCTTTTTTCTTTTTCCCGCTACCTTTTTTTCCCCCTCAGATTGCGGTATATCCACCCATTGTGCAGAGCGATAAAAAATAGCCCTTTTATATGGAGTTTATCTTTACATTTTTATCTTTTAACAATTATATATCTATGCATTAAAATAAACTATAAAAGTCCTTTTTGTTTTTCAAAATAGCGAACCAATAACCGCGCTTTTTGCAACCCTACATCATTAATCAACTGCTCTTCAGGTTGTTGCATTACAACTTTTGCTGATTTATATTTATCAAGCAAAACATCGATAGTTTTGGGTCCTATTCCGGGAATTTTTTCCAATTCATTTTCTATCATCTTCTTTGAACGGATATCTCGATGAAACGTGATCCCAAAGCGGTGAGCTTCATTTCGAATATGCTGGATAACTTTTAATGATTCTGACTTTTTATCCAAGTAGATAGGAATGGGATCGCCTGGAAAGAATATCTCCTCCAATCGTTTAGCAATACCAATAATGGTAATCTGTCCTTCAATTTTTAATGTTCTCAAAGCGCTAACAGCTGCCCCCAGCTGTCCTTTGCCTCCATCAATCACAATAAGTTGCGGCAACGATAGATTTTCTTCCAGTAATCGTTTATAACGCCGATAAACAATTTCTTCCATAGAGGCATAGTCATCAGGGCCTTCAACTGTTTTTATATGAAAATGCCGATACTCTTTACGGCTGGGTTTCCCTTTTCGAAATACCACACAAGCGGCCACTGGGTGAGCGCCCTGAATATTGGAATTATCAAAACACTCAATATGTGATGGGATCTGTGCCAGGTTGAGATCCTTTTTCATGGTTTCCATCAAACGCTTTGCCCCTTGCTTTTCCTGCTTTTCTGCCTTCTTTTTTCTTCGTTCAAGCTTAAAATACTTCACATTTCGCTCGGACAACTCCAAAAGCTTCTTTTTATCACCCCGTTGTGGAACCGTAACCTGAACACCCTTAATCCCATATTCCAAGGAAGACGGAACAATAATTTCAGGAGCATGGGAGTTCATCCGTTGGCGAATTTCCAGGATAGCATTCTCGAGTAATTCTACAGTTGATTCATTTAACTTCCTGTTTATTTCTACAGTATGTGCCTGAACAATTCTTCCATCCACTACTTTTATAAAATTCACAAAGGCATTATTCTCTTCCGCATCAATCGAGAATACATCTACATCCTTGAGTCCGGGACTCACCACTGTGGATTTGCTCTTATACTTTTCTAGTAAATCGATCTTCTCCTTTACACCTTGGGCCGCCTCATAAGCATAATTTTCGGCATATTCATTCATAAGATCTTTCAGATAGCCTATGACCTCCTGAATATTGCCTTTTAGAATTTTCCGAATGGTATCAATCGCCTGATTATAGTTTTGCTCGGTTTGATTGCCTATGCAGGGAGCTTTACAATTACCAATATGATATTCCAGACAAGGTCTGAACTTACCCGCTTGAATGTTCTCATTGGTTAATGCAAGATTGCATGTACGTAATGGATATAGCTGACGAATCAACTCTAACAACACCTTCACCATGTGGGCTGAAGTATAAGGACCAAAGTAGGTACTTCCGTCCTTCACCAAATTGCGCGTGGAAAAAACCCGTGGAAAAGGTTCATTCTTGATACAAATCCAGGGAAAGGATTTATCATCTTTTAGAAGCACATTATAACGAGGTTGATACTTTTTAATCAGGTTGTTTTCCAGCAATAAAGCATCCGATTCAGTTTCCACTACGATATACTCAAGGCGCTCTATCTTTGATACCAAAACGCGAAGTTTATTATTCTCATACCGCTCTTTTTGAAAATAACTTGCTACCCGTTTCTTAAGATTTTTGGCCTTTCCAACATAAATAATCCGCTCCTCTTTATCAAAATACTGATACACGCCGGGTTTTTCGGGTAATAACGGTAACTTAGAACGAATATCATCGGATATTGAAGGTTTCCCCATTTCCTTTTTAGTTCTTGCTTTGGTTAATCAATTTCGGTTTTAGTACGCACATACAAATCGGTAAATTGAAATTTCTTTCCATCAAACAACCCTTTATCTCCTATTTTTAACTCAGGAATGACCAAAAGTGCCATAAAGGCAAGGGACATAAAGGGAGCTTTCAGATCACAGCCTAACCTTTTAGCTTGTTTATCCAGTTCCTGATAGGAAGCAGCAACTTCCTCTCCCGTCAATAGGCTCATAAGCCCGGCCACGGGAAGCGCTAAATGGTGTTGTTTCTGCCCGTTTACAACGGCCACCCCCCCACGGGAATCCATAAGTATTTCTACAGCCCTTTTCATCTCCTGGTCGCTTGTTCCTACCACAATAACATTGTGACTATCGTGGGCAATACTACTGGCAAATGCTCCCTCTTTCAAACCAAACCCGGTAATAAAGCCAACTTGCACAGGTGCTTTCTTATACCGATTTACAACAGCAATTTTCAGTAAATCCTGATGCGTATCGGGCAGATAGTAGCCCTCTTTTCGATTGGGCTTCATAATTTTTGTAGACGTAATCAATTCACCATCTTCTACCTGAATAACTTTTACCTTTTCAGTTTTTGCAGGAATGGCAAAATCATCATGGGTCAAAGGATACTTCACAAATTGATTTACAGGCTCCGTTTCCGGTCGTATCCAATGAAACCCTGTGCTATCGTAACATAGCTTCCCATCGATAAATACCTGTTTAAGGTTGAACTCCATTAAGTCGCCAACAACGATAAAATCAGCAGGATCTCCCTCACGCAGCAGCCCCACAGGCAAATTGTAATGTTCTATTGCATGTACGCTTGCAGCGCGCAATACATCAAAAAAATTGTACCCATCCTCAAGGGCTCGCTTTACCAATGAATTTATATGTCCTTTAAGCAGATCGTCAGGATGACAATCATCCATACAAAACATAACCGAATCGGGCGATTCTTGAATAATTGGCGCCAAGGCGTGGTAATTTTTGGCGGCGCTCCCTTCTCGTATTTGGATTTTCATACCCTGGTTCACTTTCTCACGAGCTTCGGCCAGAGTAAATGCTTCATGGTCGGTTGAAATGCCCGCTTTGGCGTATTTTTCCAACTCTTTTCCGGTAAGCCCGGGAGCATGTCCATCGATAGGTTTGCTATTTGCATGAGCTGAGGCAATCTTTGCCATCACCTCTGTATCCTCAAATAGCACCCCGGGGTAATTCATCATTTCAGCCAAATAATAGAGATTGGGGCGTTGTAAAAGCTCGTTTACTTCTTTTGCATCGAGTGTTGCCCCCGATGTTTCAAAGGGAGTTGCAGGCACACAACTGGGTACCCCAAAATGCATTTTCAGGGGTACTTTAGCCGCATCGGACAGCATGAACTCTACACCCTTTTTTCCAAGGACATTAGCAATTTCATGGGGATCGGATACCGTGGCAACGGTGCCATGGGCTATGGCCAATTCTGCAAATCTGGAAGGCACAAGCATACTGCTTTCAATGTGTACATGTGCATCCACAAATCCGGGCATAATAAAAGGGCCTTGAAGGGGATCTGTATGTTTGGTAATTTTAGCTATCGTACCTCCCCTTATTTCAACCGTTGCCGGGTATATTTCTCGTCTGAAAAGATCAACATACTGTCCTGCAATTTTCATATGTGCAATTTTTTTGTTCTAAGATACAACAAAGAATATAACCCAATCGTTCACGTCAAAAAACTTTCTGAGCGGACACCGCATCTGCGATATCCGCTCAGAAAGACCCTCTTGTTCCACGTGGAACTATCCCGCGTGCAAACCCATAAGGTTCCACGTGGAACCTTATCGTCCAAGATAAACAAGTAATACGCTGACATCAGAGGGGCTGACCCCGCTAATCCTGCTAGCCTGTCCTATTGTAGTAGGCTTTATCTGCGATAATTTCTGGCGTGCCTCGGTGGATAATGAATGGATCTTGTTGTAATCAAACGTATCACTTATCTTAATATAATCAAGGCGCTGAAGCTTATTGGCAAGTTGCTGTTCCCTTTCAATATACCCCGAGTATTTAATTAACACCTCAGCAGCTTCGCCTATCTCGTCGGCCCTGCTGGTAAAGTTGTCGATAATGGTTTTTAGTTCCGGAATGTTTCGCTCCAGGTGTGTAAGGGAAACCTGTGGTCGCATAAGAATATCCATAAGCTTACGCTTCTGTTTAATCGGCGTTGTATTTAGCCCGGCAAGCTCCTGGTTAATCTGTTCCGGAGCAACGCTGTAGTTCTTTACAAAATGGATCAATTCATCGCGTTTGGCTACCTTATCCAAAAATAATTCATAGCGCTCATCTGTAGCAAGTCCTAATTGATGACTAAGTTCAGTAAGGCGTATGTCTGCATTATCCTGGCGCAAAAGTATCCTGTATTCGGCTCTACTGGTAAACATACGATAGGGCTCATCCACTCCTTTGGTGATTAAATCATCAATAAGCACACCTATATAAGCTTGATCCCGATTTAGTATAAAAGGCTCGAGGTTTTTCCCTTTTTGATGGGCATTAATTCCTGCCATCATACCCTGCGCTGCGGCCTCCTCATAGCCTGTAGTTCCATTTATTTGACCGGCAAAATACAAATTCTCAATATTCTTCGTTTCCAGCGTATTTTTTAATTGTGTAGGCGGGTAGTAATCATATTCGATAGCATATCCGGGTCGAAAGATTTTGGCTTTTTCCAATCCTGGGATTGACTTAAGGGCTTTATACTGCACTTCCCAAGGCAAAGAACTGCTAAAGCCATTAATATAATATTCCACCGTATCGAACCCTTCGGGTTCAAGAAATAATTGATGAGTATCCTTATCGGCAAAAGTTTTCAATTTATCTTCAATGCTGGGACAGTAACGCGGTCCGGTGCTATCGATGGTACCATTAAACATGGGGGAATCCCCAAACCCTTCTTCAAGAAAGGCATGTACCTGTGGATTCGTATGAGTAATATAGCAACTGTGGCTATTTGCAGGTTTCTTTTGATGTTGCAGAAAAGAAAACTGCCCCCCACCCTCATCGCCTTTTTGTTCGCTCATCTTAGAAAAGTCAATGGTCCTTCCATCGATTCGGGCCGGAGTTCCTGTTTTCATGCGTCCCACTTCAAAGCCATGGTCGGCAAGTTGCTCAGAAAGACCGAAAGAAGCAGGTTCTCCTGCACGTCCTCCTTGCACTTGCATTCTTCCCACGTGCATCAACCCATTGGCAAAAGTACCATTCGTAAGGATTACTGACTGGGCCTTAAAAGTAATTCCAAAACGACATCCTCCCTGGGATAATGGAACAGCGGTTTCACATTCGTCTTCAGGGAAATCCAAACGTACTGAAGCAGCTATAAACAGTTGCTGATCCAGGTTATTTTCATCCCAGATACGAATGTATATGGTTTCACCAGGTGTTAACCCGGATATTTCCTCCCAGTGAATTTCACCATTCTGCATAAATCCCCCATTTGACTCAAAACAATCCAATAAGGTTAAATTTGAACAATCTGCCCCGGAATATACAGCCATGCCGGGAGCAGAAGCATCAAGCATAGGAATATGATCTGAATTAAATGCGTGAAACGCCATGGTATTGGTC
>JAWOEH010000120.1:0-22189 GCA_046482855.1 Bacteroidales bacterium
ATCGTCGCTGCCATCGTCAACAAGGAGTATCTCAAACTTGTAGGTATTGTTTAGTACACGGTGTATCCAGGTTACTAATTCCGGTAGTGATTCTTCTTCATTATAGAGAGGGACTACGATTGATATATCCATAATATGTATTTATCGCTTGCTTTTTATTTGTCTTCGTCAATGTCAGCCATGGCCGTATCGAATGGGTTGCCTTCTCTTTTTAGGAAAATGCCTTCGATAAGCGAAAAGATGAACCCAAGGAAAGTCATGCCAAATATGTTGCCGAATGACATGAATAGGGGACTGCTGAATCGCTTTGCAATTTCCATTGACATTTCTACCTGTTCTGCACTTAAGCCTTGTTCAAACATAGCCTCCTCCTGCGCTATACGCATTTGATTGATGGCATCGGGATCAATCACTGTAAAGAAAAGGTAGGTGTAAATAGCCAATATAACTCCTGTGGTTAGCGAGGCCAATACGCCATAACCCAGTACGCGTCCGTAGGTAATTGCACCTCCCAGCACCTGATCGCGATACGATTTGATGGTAAAGAATAATATCACTCCAAGAATGATAAACGTCAGATAATTAACGTATTTGTTTTGGTGGATTCCAGCTGCCCAGGTTATAAGAGAGAAGATGATCAATGCTAGGCCTATGTATAGGCCACCATTAAGTGCATTTGGAAAAACGGCTGTTGATTTCTTTTTCATAGGTTGTTTGGTTTGATTAAGCCTAACAAAGATATCAGTTTTTAAGAAAAATGCAGGAAATAGTTTGGCGAGATTTAATTAATTACTACTTTTGTGCTCGGGCAAGTCTCATACGGCCAGCTCCCGCTGAAACCCCCCAGGACCGGAAGGTAGCAAGGGTAAGCGGTTGTAGCGGCGCGATGTGAGTAGCTTGCCCCTTTTTTATTTCCCTTTCCCATTGTTTTTCTTCTATTTTCCTGCTATCTTACCTGCTAAAGAATGAGTTTCGTGTATCGGATAACACTTACACAAAAGCAGGAACATCGCCTACGACAATTGGTAAAAGCGTACCGTGACCAACCGCACATATTACGCAGGTTGTATTGTGTGTTGCTGAAGAATGAGGGGCAAAGCAACGGCAATATTACCCGCCTGCTCAATATTCATGAAGATACCGTAGCCGATTGGATTCGTTGTTACAAAAAGCAAGGAGTGCCGGCTCTTATGACTTTTGGCTATCACCGACGCCGAAAATCGATACTGGCACCTTATAAAGGACGTATTAAACAATGGGCTCGTGCGCAAAAAACAACTACTGTAAAGCAATTGCAGTTACTTATTCAGCAGCGCCTGGATATTGTTGTAGAATATAGCTGGTTGTATCGCTGGTGCCGAAAAAATGACATTCTTGCCGAACTTCGAAAATAAATTAACCAATTCCTTTATCTAGTGTGTGTTCAGGAAGATTTTTCCGTTAAGAAAAGATCTTTAATTTCGTGGAACGGGTTTTTATGTGTATTTTCGCAGCAAAATTTGTAGTTCGTAACACGTTATAATTCATTACTTATGAAGTTTTTTATCGATACTGCTAATCTGGAGCAGATTAAAGAGGCACAGGATTTGGGTGTGCTTGACGGGGTAACCACTAATCCTTCGTTAATGGCCAAAGAGGGCATTAAGGGGGAAGCCAATATTTTGCAACACTACAAGGATATTTGCGAAATTGTAGATGGCGATGTGAGTGCTGAAGTAATTGCTACCGATTACGAAAATATCATTAAAGAGGGCGAAGCACTGGCAGCCTTGCATCCGCAAATTGTAGTGAAAGTACCTATGATTAAGGAGGGCATTAAAGCCATTAAATATTTCAGCGATAAAGGTATTCGTACAAACTGTACACTGGTGTTTTCCGCCGGTCAGGCGCTTTTGGCTGCAAAAGCAGGCGCTACTTACGTATCTCCTTTTATTGGTCGTTTAGACGATATTTCAACCGATGGGGTTGAGCTTATTCGACAAATTGTTGAAATGTATAACTATTATGGATTTAACACAGAGGTGTTAGCTGCTTCTATTCGTCACACCATGCACATAATTCAGTGTATGGAAGCCGGTGCCGATGTGGCAACTTGCCCGCTGCCCGCTATTTTGGGTTTGCTAAAGCATCCTTTAACCGATATTGGATTGGAGAAATTCCTGGCCGATTACAAAAAAGTAAACGGATAATCCTTTTTCGTGAAGATATACTTTTAGGCTGCCCTTTGGGTGGCCTTTTATTTTTATGGGCTTAAGGCACAAGCCAAGGTGTTATCTCAACTTGGTTTTAACCCTAGGAACAAAAAAAAATACTACATTTGAAAAAAACGATTAACCCCTGGCTATGTTATTAGATGTTCATCCTGAGAATCCCAACCCCCGGGATATACAAACTATTGTGGAGATTTTACAAAACAATGGTGTAATTATTTACCCAACGGACACAGTTTATGCGCTTGGGTGGGATATTGATAGTGCAAAAGCCTTTGACAGGGTTGTGCTGCTAAAAGGAAAAGAGGCACGTAAGGAACAGTTCTCCATGATTTGTTCCGATATCAGTCAGGCTACCAGCTACACCATGCCCTTGCCCAATCCGGTTTTTCGCTTAATGAAGCGAAATCTTCCCGGCCCTTTCACATTTATCTTGCCAGCAAATACCAATGTTCCACGTTTTTATAAGCAAAAGAAAAAGACGGTAGGCATACGTATTCCTGCCCATAAGGTTCCCCAGGCAATTGTTGAGGCTCTTGGGCATCCCATTATGACTACCTCGTTACATCAACCAGGGGATACCATTCAGGGGTATTTCTCCGATGCTTCCTTGTTGCATGATGAATATGAGAAACAGGTGGGCGCTGTGGTTAATGGTGGCTATGGGCATTTGCAGCCCTCCACTGTTGTGGATTGCACCGGCAGTGAACCGGAAATTGTACGTCAGGGGATGGGTGAGCTGATGTAATTTTTTATTTTTTCCATAAAGCCGGCGAAAACAGCACCAGCACGGTAAACAATTCCAGGCGTCCCATCAACATCAGAAATGACAGGAACCACTTGCCAAATACCGGGAAGTGAGCATAGTTGGCCGCAGGACCTACTGCACCTATACCCGGGCCAATATTTCCTAAGGTAGCTGCAACTGCCCCCACTGAGGTTTCCATGTCGTACCCCATGATTGAAATAATTACCGAACCAATAATCAGGATGAGCATGTAGAAAACCACAAATGCCAAAATATTGGTGATAATTTGCGGAGCTACACTCTTCTTGTTCATCCGAACCGGAATTACCGCATTGGGATGGATAATTCGCTTGAGTTCCTGTAAGCTGTTTTTCATCAGCAGCATTACCCGTACAATTTTTATTCCTCCTCCTGTAGAGCCTGCCGAACCCCCAAAAAACATGAGGGAGAAAATGATGAACGAGAGGAAGGGAACCCATAACAGGTAGTCGGTTGTAGCAAACCCGGTTGTGGTAATAATGGATACAACCTGGAAAATGGCTTCCCGAAAGGCTATTTCTGTACCTTTATTATGTTGGAAGATGAGAACGGCTGTAATGAGCGCAGTAAAGCCCAGGATAAATCCCAGATAGTACCTCAACTCTTCGTTACGGAAAACGCTGCGAAATCGAAGATGCAATGCCTGATACGAAAGGGCAAAGTTGGTTCCTGCCAACAGCATAAAAAAGGTGATGGTGTATTGGATATAGGGCGAGGAGTAATACGCTATGCTGGCCTGCTTGGTGGAGTAACCGCCCGTGGCCATGGTGGCAAAAGAGTGGTTAATGGCATCGAACCAGGTCATGCCCCCAAATTTTAGCATGAGCGTTTCAATAAGCGTAAACAAAACATATATTCCCCAAAGACGTTTCGCTGTTTCTTTTACCCGGGGGTGAATCTTGTCGGGTGTTGGTCCGGGAACTTCAGCAACAAAGAGCTGCATACCTCCAAAACCAAAAATGGGGAGAATAGCCAACGAGAGTACAATGATGCCCATACCTCCAAGCCATTGTGTTAAGCTGCGCCAAAATAGCAGCCCCTTGGGTAATGCCTCAATATCATCCAGAATAGAGGCTCCGGTAGTGGTAAATCCGGAGATGGTTTCAAAAAAAGCATCGGTATAGGAGGGAATCGCTCCACTCATGATAAAAGGTAAGGCACCAAATAGCGAGAAGATTATCCAAACCAATGAAACAATGATATACCCTTCACGCTTGGCAATTGTCTTTTTTGCATTTTTGGTGGTAACCCATAGAATGCCGCCAAAGCCTGCCGATATAAAGGCACTTAACAGAAGTGCCCGGAAGTCGTACCCGTCATAGCTCCAGGCAACAAGGGCTGATAAAAGCAAAAATACTCCTTCAATAATAAGAAGAAGCCCCATTAAATGAATAATGACTGTCTTATTGATCATGCCGACTACCTATTGAAAAAAGTTTCTACTTTTTTTACTGCCTGTGGCAGGGCAAAGACAACCACCCGGTCGTCGGCCTGAATCAGTGTGTCGCCTTTGGCAATAAAGCTTTTGTTTTTACGGATCACGCCACCAACAATCGCTCCCTTTGGGAAATTAGCATGTCTGAGTTGCGTTTTCGTAATACGTGACTTTTCTTTGGCAACCAATTCTAATACTTCGGCATCGGAACCCGTGAGGCATTTCATCGACTCTACCTCGGCGCTCATAGTAAAGCGAAAGATTCGGCTGGCAGTGATAAGTTTTTTATTGATGATGGTGTCGATACCCATGTTTTCGGCAAGATCGATATAGTCGATATTTTCTACCTCAGCAATAGTTTTGGGCACACCTAAACGTTTTGCCAGCATGCACGAGAGAATGTTAACTTCTGAAGTACCGGTAACGGCAATAAAGGTATCCATATTTTTTAGACCCTCCTCGATCAGCAGATCTGTATCTCGTGCGTCGCCATTAATTACCAACGTGTTGTTGAGGTAATCGGCCAATTTTAAACTTTTTTGTCGGTCGATTTCCAGCAGTTTTATATTAAATCGATTTTCCAATGCCTTGGCAGTTCTGATGCCAATTCGTGAGCCTCCCAGGATCATTACATTTTTTATGTCCAGCTTCTTTTTCCCCGAGTAGCGCATTACATCGCTAATGCCATTTTTATTGGTAACCACATACACCAAATCATTTATCCGGAATGTATCATTCCCATGAGGAATAATGGTTGCTCCATTGCGTGATAGAGCAACGGCTCTAAATTCGGTGGAGGGATTCTCCTTGTCAATTTCGATGAGGGTTTTGTTTATCGCGGGGGCGTTTTCATCCAGCTTCAACACGTATAGCGATAGTTTTCCTCCTGAAAAGTCAACCACCTCTGAGGTTTCCATTTGCCCAAGGAGGTTTACCACCTCCTTGGCAGCCAGTCGTTCAGGATAAATAAGATCGTCAATGCCCAGTGAGGTGAAGTGTTGCTTATTTACCGGCATAATATACTCCTGGTTGTCTACGCGGGCAATGGTTCTTTTGGCTCCCAGTTTTTTTGCCAGTATGGTAGCGGTGATGTTGGTCTCTTCCGATTCAGTGACAGCAATAAAAAGATCCATTTTTTTTATGTTGGCATCTTTCAATACTTGAAAAGAGGTAGCTGAACCAACAATGGTTATGAGGTCCAGATTTGCATCAATGCCTTTCAAATGCTCTTCATCGTGGTCGATAACCATGATGTCGTGGAATTCACTACTCAACATCTTTGCCAGATGTGTTCCTACTTCGCCGGCACCGGCAATGAGAATTTTCATTCGTGTTGCTTTTTGTAATAGCTGTGATTAGTAATGACTTATGGCTTTTGGGCCATGTATTATGTGGCAAAATAAATACTAATATTTGTCATTCCCTAACAGAAAGAGGTTTTTCGGTGATTTTACCTTTTGGTTAACTGAGTTACCCATTGCCAGGCACCTTCTTCGGCTATATTATGGGTGTTGATCTGTTCCTTTTTTAAATAAGCCGATAAGTCTTTCATTTCCCATGGCACAAGGCTGTTATGCAGAATTACGAGGTCAGGCGAGAAGAGTGAAAGCAATTGCGCAGGTGTCATCCTGGTTTGTCCGCTAAGGATTAAGTAATCAACAGGTAAAGGCTGGGGGGCTTTTAAATGCCTCCATGAATCGTCGAATATCCAAGCAATACGTTTATCCGTAAGCTGAAAAAGCCCTTTCTTTTCGATAGCTGTTTCCTGAAGCCATATGGGCCGGTAGTTGCCTACCCGGCTGTACCCCAGGTGGGGTTTTATGCTATAGGCAAAGTCCGTGGGTAAAGAATCTTTATACGGAGTAAGTAGCCAGGCTTGCTCTTTGTGTATTACAGAAAGAACTGCCGGTGATTTTGAGTTATAGAGGGTGAGTTCCATTTTTTTGTAGTGCTCAAATTTTTCAAGGGCTTGCCCTATCGAAACCAAGACAAGCATAAGGGCTGCAGTAAGAAAGGCCATGTTTTTTTTATAGACAAACCCGTGTAGCATTGATAAAACGAAGCCCACAATCAGGATGAAAAAAGACAGGCTCCAGTAAAGTTCCGTAAGGGTAGCATAGGGAAGTTGCTCAATAAATATAATACCTCCATTTAATATCCCTACCACATAGCTGAGTGCCTTTCCAAGGACCGAGGCCAGCATGGGAAAAGGAGATAGTACCAAAAATGCGATGCCGGCATACAGAAGAACTGGAATTAACAGCATGGCTAACCAGTTACTCAGAAGAAAATACACCGGAAACTGATGAAAGTAAAAGATAGAAATAGGAAAGGTCCCCAATTGCGCTGCCAGCGATACTGTTGTTACTGCCCAAAAAAAGCGTCCCACACTCGTTTTAGGATGAAAAAGCGCATCTATTTTAGGTTGTAACCAAACAATTGAGGTTACAGCAGCATACGAAAGTTGAAAGCCAACGTCAAAAAGAATAAAGGGGTTGATGAACAGCAGCAAAAATGCCGAAAAGGCCAAAACATTGTAAAATTGCGTATCTCTGTGTAGCCACTTGCCAAGCGTATAGCAGCCAAACATTAAGGAAGCCCTGCATACCGAAGGCGAAAAACCCGTTAATGCTGCGTACATAAGCAGAGCAAGCAATAGCATTAAGTAAAAGAGCCAACGTACATGTGTACGTAAGCCCAGCTTTATGAGCAAATGTTGAATAAGCAGGAAAAAGATGCCTACATGGAGGCCGGAAACGGCCAGCATATGGATGGCGCCTGCACGTGCATAACTTATTTCTAAAGCTTCGGGAAGATCTTTTTTAAATCCCAGCAAGAGTGCCTTTAGTAGTCCCTGGCTTTCTTCATCAGGCATGTAATGATCAATTTGTTGCTTGCAATATAAGCGTAAACGATGTATCAAATGGACACGGGTGGCCTCTGGCACTTTAGCTATATGCTCTGGACTGATGAAGGCCTGGCCTGTTATGCCATTGTGATATAGATATCGGGAGTAATTGAATGTATGTGGGTTTACTTGTTTTGATGGTTTTTCTATTCGCGTTTGTAGCATAAATACAGTGCCCGGGTAAAGGAGTGTGTCCTTCCAATTGAGAGGTAAATAGGCAACAATATGGGGTTGACCAACCAGAGCCACCGAATCAACTGTTCCTCGCATTAATTCCAGCCGGCACTTTAGTCGCTTTGTTGTTGGCTCGGGAAAATGAACCAGGCGAGCGTATCCCTGAAAAACTCCCTCCCTAAAACCCGAGAGTACTTGGTGTTGCCGATAGGTGGTAACCGCTCCAATTAACAAAATACCTGTCAAAAGAAGGGCAGACACCCATTGACGATGTCGCAAGTACTGATTCGTTAGTGGCAATAAGGGCAGAATAAGGGCTACGCCTGTTAGCAAAAATCGCACAGGGCTTTCGTGCAGCCATGCCGTCACCAGCAAAATGCCGGTGACGTACACGGTTACAAGTTTTATAAAGGGGTTATTATTTAATAGACGCATAGGCACGTCTAATTTTATTCTTTTATGATTCGCTTGGTAAGGATTTGCTCTGCGTTGTTAATTTTAATTACATAGATTCCGGTTGGCAATGAACTCATATCCAAACTGTAGGTTGATTCCGTAAGGCGGATCTGTTTTCGTAAAACCCCATCGGAAGAATAGATCCTTACTATTGGGTGTTCATTTTTCAATGGAATATGTGCAAAATGCAGATGATCATGAACCGGATTAGGATAGATGCTTAAAGACTGTAAATTCTGGCTCGTTGCAGCTGCTTTCTTTTGGTCTTCAGATTGCTCCTGGTGTGTCATGGGGGTGTTTTCCTTACTTTGGAGGTTCAACCTGGCTGCTAACCACCATCTTTTCGAGTCACCATTCTCTGCCACTACTTTTACAGTAATAGGCCCATTGCTAAGGTCGAGGACGCTTCCTGATGATGGCTGACTGTCAGCCCCGGGACTTAGCTTCAAGTAGATGGGCAGAGCACTTATGTCTGCCTGATCATGGATAGTAAGAATGACGTATTGACTCATGTAGTTTATGTAACAGTTGGTAGGTGTTTCCGGAGTACTTACTTCAACAATTTCGGCATCACTTAGTTGCTCAGGTGTAGGAAGCCCCAGGTTGGCGGTGTGGTTTTTGCGTTGAACAATCCATTGGCTGTTTTCCAGGCTGGTTCCTGCCGAAGATTCCCAATTTTGCGATGGGTGTAGTGTACCAAATTTTCGCATGAGGGTATGATTGAGCGTGGCGTTTGGAGTATCGCCTACTTGCCAGCCATGAGATGAAGTGAGTAGCGTATCGCCAATTAGGTCAAGATCTTCCCATTGTTCTTCCTGACTGCTGAACTTTTGAAGCACCAGTCGGTCGTTGCCATCAAAATCTAATATGCTGCCTGCAGGCAGTCTCTCATAATAGTTGCCACGAGGTAGTTGGTATTGCTTAAAAAATTGATGAACCAAAGTTATCGTCTCTTTTGGAGCTAGCGTTCGTGACGGCTTAAAGGCATGGATAACAGTGTCACCTGGCCATTCGTTGGACAGCAGAAGAATTCGGTAAAACTCCATGTTAAGAGTCTCAGGAGTAGGGTTGTACAGCTCAATAGCCCGATTGTACAGATCGCCTTCGGAGTATTCTGAGAAATAAATATCGGGCAATACTATGTGCACTACTTCTATTGTTGCTGTCCATTGAACCCGGGTGTTGCCGTCCTCTGCGGTTACGGTGAAAATTACCGGATGTGTGAAATTGCAAGCCACTCCGCTGGGGGGATCAATCGTTGCCCCTTTACTCACCTCTATTATTGGTGAGAGGTTATCGAAGGCTATTGTGTCGGGCATGGTCACCACCACATGATGGTTGAGGGTGTCAATTCGAGTTTCCCCTATCTGGCCCGCTATCGTGAATTCAATAATGCGTGCTTCATGACTCTTTTCTGCTGTAAGGCTACCTAAATTCTGACTGTAATCCTGAGGTTTTACTATCCATTGTGCATCGACTGAATCGGTTCCGGCGCTTTCGGGCCAATAGGTCGTGCCTTTGATAACTTTCGCTTTTCGAATGAGCGTATGATCTTTTGTTGCATTCGATATGCCAGCTACCTCCCAGCCATTTCCCGGATCTTCGCCGTAAATTCCCAGTACATCCATAAGGGTTCCTTTATAGAAAAGCCCGATGGCATCGTCTCCATTAAAATTGGCAACCGAATGCAGCGTGTCAGCTACTGCCAGCAGAGCCTCTTCAGCTCTGTTATGAGCAATCACAAAAACATCTCCGGCATTAAGCTTGTGTTGAGGCTGCAGCGTGTATTTCCAGTCTCCTCCATTGGGGGCCATGCGTATTTCATAATCGCTCAGATCCATGGGAGTATCGGAAAAATTTCCTATTTCAAGCGCCTTATTGTAGCTTGAACCTTCGATATATTCAGTGAAGAGCACAAAAGGTCGGGGAGAGTCAGTAACAACAAATGGGTTGCTTTGAGCCGTATACTTTTTATCACTGGCTATGAGGTAGCACTCCTCACAAGGCTCGATAAAAATCAAGGAGTCAAAATACGCAATCCCATTAAGGGCTGTTTTTCGCACACGCTCTTGCAATAGGCTCTCTGGAATTGTACTTAGTTCAATCTCCTTTTGATAGTCGGTGTCAATATTGTTATGTGCGTCGGTTGCCCATATTTGCAAAATTTCTTTTGTCGGTTCTCCTGCACTTATCTCTGTAGGTTGGTTAAAAAAGTGAATTTCGGTTGCCACAACTTCTATTGTATGGGCATTGCCGCTGATAGGTTCAGTGAGTTCTTTTTGTATTGGAGAACTGTTCGCAGCCACCTCAAAACCGTGTGCTTCCTGAGGTATCTGAAACTGAACCAGTGTTTGATCCTGTACATCTTCCTGCAACCATATATATAAGGTATACCGTTTTTCTGTTTCATTCATTATTTCAATAGGGTTTTCGGAAAGATCAAAAACAACCTGTTCTGTGGTTATTGTTGAAGGCGGGGGTAATTGAAAAGATGCTCCTGCATCTGTTTGCAGCTGGTAGCCTGCTATACAGGAATCAGACAGAAAGGACTGGTCGCTGGCGGCTCTGTGGAAGGCAATTTGATTTAAGCGTGTAGGGAGGGTATCGGCTGTACCCATATCCTTAACTACGAAGGAAAAAACAGGAGTGGGTTCTGTATGCGAGATCTTTAACGACGAGATACTCGAGCTTTCGGGTTGCGTTGTGGATAATAGGGCGGTGGTCTCTGCTGTCGTCTTTTCTATTGTAGTAAAAGTTATGGAGGTGTCCCGGGTTTCATTTCCGGCAACATCTTCAACTGCCTTGAGCGTAAGCTGATATTGTGTGTTGGCAAGAAGAGGCACTTCAGGTTGGATTGTGAGCATATTGCTGCTCTCCTCCCAATTGAATTGACAAGCGTGTGCTGTTGCAGTGCTTGTGAGTTCAACAAGTGAGCCATAATTGTCAATATTAGCGCCTGAGGTGTGATAAATCGGCTCGTCAAAAGTAATGGTAGGGGCTATCAGTGTATCTACCTGTTGACTTTTGTCTTCCGGGTAGAAGGTTATCTGCGGAGGCAACGTGTCGGCCTGTGTTTCCCATGTATGTGTTCCCAGGTGGGAAAAATCATCCTCCTCAAATCCCTCCCACTCCGAAGGATAATAGTGGGGTTCGCCATCGTAACCCGGCAACCTCACCAGGGTGATATTCTGGGCAAAGTTGGTGCCTGAAAAATCACCTACAACATCCAGGATGATGTCTTCCCCGGAATCGTATTCCTGGTTGCTATTTACGTCTTTTACCAAGGCTAAGGGATCATTCCCATTAAACCGGAGTTGCCCCGATGCTTGGTGACTCATGTCCAGTAACTCTTCGATAGCGGAGGTGTGACAAATAATGTAGGTACTGTCCGGAAGTAAAGAGAAATTTTCCTGAAAGGAGATGACACTTGCATCACTCCAATTTTCGCCCTCTTCAGGGTTAATGAGCAACAGCAGGAAGTAGCCATTTTCATTTTCCGGGTTAAGGGAAATCGAGCTTCCTGTACCGTTGTATAACTCTATAGCTTTATTATAGGAGGAGCCTTCGATGTACTCAGAAATGAACAGGTCGGAAGCTTGTCCGGCTGAAGTGAACGCGCACACTAGCCAGAGATACGAAAGGAGTAAAGTTTTTCTCATAATAAGTAGATCGTTTACGTGCCTGAAAGAAAGTGATTGATGCGTAACCCTTAGGTAGTCAGAGGGAAATGGAGTTTCTGTTGAATCAGTAACCTGGAGGTTACTTTAGGGAGAGATTAGAAGAGAAACATGCTTATTTTTTGTACTTGATAAGTTACAAAAAAATGGACTAAGGAAAAAGCAAAAGAGAAGGGATAGGGCACTATGTATGTTAAAAGATGTAAAATATTGAGGGCCAGTAGAGAGGAGTGGTATTATTCAGATAACAGGGTCTTAAATGTAAGCAGCTGACAAACAAAGGGTTGTGTGAAAGCAAAAAGAAGGTTACATTTTTTAACAAATAATTACATTTTTTATCAAATCAATTTTGACGTTCATCCAATTTAACTCTGCTTTTGTCAAAGCAAAAAAAATAGGAGTTCAATATACTTGACTTGGGTTCTTTTTCGGAGTAATTTTAATCAACCAAACTGAAAGAATCGAAAATTAATTAAGGAACTTGAAAAAATGGAAAAGTAAGATTTTAACCATAATCAAACTTTAGCGCGAAAACCCTTTTTATCAAACAAGTTTTTAATGTTTAACTAAAAACCCAACTAACATGAAAAAATTAGGTTTATTATTTGTCGGCGTACTCGCCGCAAGTTTTACATTCGGACAGGGCACTCAAAACATGGCCCAACACGAAGTAGACGGAAATGACAACTATGCTCAAACCGAGCAGTATGGTATCTGGAACATGGCCTACGTTGAGCAGGAAGGCGATTTTAACCAAGCTTATCAAGGGCAAACAGGTTTCTGGAACATCGCAGTAGCCGAGCAATTTGGCAATGGCAACTTTGCATACCAGGAGCAATTAGGTGACATCAACGATGCTTACATCCTTCAAATTGGTAATAGCAACTATGCTGAGCAGTATCAGTATGGCGATTGGAACTACAGCGACCAATATCAAGCTGGCGATCGAAACTATGCTGGCTCTTATCAAAGTGGTTATGCCAATATGGCTACAGCTACACAAATTGGAAATGGTAATGGAAGTGCTCAGGTACAATTAGGTAGCATGAACAACAGTTCCAATATGCAATTTGGTGATGCCAATATGGCCGATGTATGGCAAGAGGGTATGTTGAATAATGCTAGTGTTTACCAGGATGGTGATGGTAACTTTGCTATGCAAACTCAACTAGGTGATTACAACGAAGCTCAGGCTATGCAGATAGGCGATAACAACTATGCTAACCAAATGCAAATCGGTTATGCTAACTTAGCAGTGGCCGACCAGGTTGGTAATGGTAATATGGCTTCTCAGTACCAGTGGGGCGAAGCTAACTGGAGCTTTGTATGGCAATATGGCAACGGTAACTATGCTGATGTAACTCAGTATGGTTGGTATAACGATGCATACGTTCAGCAGTATGGCAACAATAATGGTGCTATTCAAACGCAAGATGGTGTCATGAACTATGCCGACATCTTCCAGTGGGGCAATGGTAATGGTGCTATCCAAAGCCAGGATGGTTGGTTCAATATTGCATTGGCTTTCCAGGTAGGTAATGGCAACTTTAGCGAGCAGTATCAGTATGGTATGAATAACTATTCCACAGTTGACCAATGGGGTAATGATAACGACGCTTATGTATACCAAGATGGTTATATGAATACTGCGATGATTATTTCCGATGGAAACGACAATTTTGCAGGTCAGGTACAAATGGGCGAGTATAACAAAGCTTATGCTATGCAAAGTGGTGACGGTAATTGGTCCGGCCAAGTACAAGAGGGTGTTGCTAATTACAGCGTTGTAATGCAAGAAGGCGATGGCAACTATGCTTACTCCTTTCAATATGGCGACTTGAACGAGTCTGACATATTCCAGAAAGGTGATGGCAATGGTGCTGATGTATACCAGGTAGGTAATGAGAACCTTGCTGAGGTAACTCAAAAAGGTGACGGCAACTATGGTTATGTTGACCAGTATGGCGACAATAACAAGGCATACATAAACCAGGTGCCTGGTTGGACTCCAGAAGACAACGAAGGTTACATTTACCAGACTGGTGATGAGAACTGGGCTAAGATTGACCAATTCAACGACCGCAACTGGGCTATGATTGATCAAGTTGGTGACGGAAACTGGGCGCTTTCACAACAAGCTGGTAACGATAACTGGACTGGTATTGGCCAATACGGGTATGACAACTATGCTTATGCGCGCGTTGTAAACGGTAACGAAAACGAAATCCTTACTATCCAAATGGGTGATGAGAATATCGCAAACACTCACCTAATGGCAGGTAGCGATGAGAACATGGTAGAAATCTGGCAAGAGGGCGACAACAACATGGTTGGTGACAAGCCTTACTACGGTGACGGATACTACGGTGGTGTTGACAACTTTGGTGTACTGATTAATGGTGATATGAACAGTGTTTATGTTGACCAATTCGGTTTCAACAACATGGCTGAAGTGAATATTACCGGCAACAACAACGGATCAGTTATTATCCAAGGTGGTTCAAATGGTGGTGCGCAATAGGACATAACGAACCAATAGCGTGATACAAAACAACCATCCTCGCTTCACGCACGCGCTAAAGTCAGCGTGGAGCCGGGGATGGTTCCTAAAAACTAACCACGAGAAACATCCAAATATGAAAACCACAGTATTATTCGCATTGTTTTTGGTTTTCTTGTTTCCCTTTGCTAGTTTTTCTCAATCGAACCAGGAAGAAGCTTTGCTTCAAGAGCTCTCGTTAAGTTACGCTTTACTCCAAGAAGAAGCTTCGGCTTTTGTGCAAACAAAAAAACAAGAAGCTTCGAAGCCAGGAAAAGGCCAGGGTAATCAGGCACAAATTACACAGCAAGGCTACCAGAACAACGCTTTTATATGGCAATCGGGTAATAGAAATGATGCAGCTCTTCAACAGCAAGGCTTGGATAACGAGTCTGCTACAGTGCAAAAAGGAAATCAAAATAGCTACTCGCTAGTGGTAAAAGGAGATAGAAATACCTCTACAGGTTTTCAACTGGGTGATAACAACACGGTTGAAGGTTATCTTCAAGGAAATGGCCTGATACATGAAGTGTATCAAATAGGTAATGGAAATGAAGTTCTACAAGAGGGGTTTCAAACCCTTTCGATAAAGATTAAACAAGAGGGAAATGGATTGAAAGCTATCATAAAATAGAGGAAAAATGTGGGGCATTTTATTTGCAAAATAAATTTGCGCGCGATTAATGTTTAACTAAAAACCCAACTGAAAGAGTAAAATGCCCCACGCCTCAAATGTATATTGATTTGTATAAAAAAACAAATAGCGATGCTAAAACTTTATTCACAATAGACCGGGGACTTGATAAGCCGATTTAGATGGCTGTTAATAACTTTAAAGCAGGTCTGTGTGGAGTAAAAAAGGAATATAAAAGAGTAATGATTCTTTTCTTCACAAACGACAATTCCATTGTTGTTTTGGCTACCGTTCCTATAAGCCGGCTCCCCGCCGGCTTCTTTTTTGTACAGACTACTTTTTTCTCTGCAAATCACTTGGTTGAACCGCGAATTATCATTAATTTGGATACATGAATTCCAGTTGCAACTTCCATTGCAGCTGTCATTAATTTATTGCTTAAAAACCTAACCGACATGCGAATTGAGATTATTCCCCTAAAATGGCAACTACCAAAAATGTTGGTAGCTCTTCTTCTAAGTAGTGCCACGATACTTTTATCCGGCTGTAGTGAAGACCGTGTTGAACCGATTTTTGAAGGTAGCATAACCGGTCAAGTATTGGATTTTGATACCCAAGAACCTTTGTCTTATGCTACTGTGACAACAGATCCAGCCACTACCTCCATTGTTTGTGACGAGAATGGGACCTTTCGCTTTTCCAGCGTACCCACAGGCGAGTACCGGGTTACTGCCAAGAAAAGCCTCTATTCTGAAAATTCGGAAAGCATTGCCGTTGAACGCGAACAGGCTACCCATGTAGTCATTCAACTGTCCTTGTCGCCCGATGATAATGTGGCACCTGTCATTAGCTCAAATGTGACACCAGGAAATGGAGCTAAACAACAGCCTACCAATGTTGAGCTAAAATGGCAAATTATCGATAAGGACGAGAATGATTCCGTTCGGGTAGACTTGCTGCTTTATGAGTCAAATCAGGCAGAACCTAAGCAGATCCTTACGGACTATTATGATACTACTTATGTGTTATCAGAATTAGAGTTTAATACAGCTTACTATTGGCAGTTGGTGGCACGTGATACAAAAGATCACGAAGTTAAGAGTGATCTGTTTTCCTTTAAAACGGAAGACTTTCCCGATAACCACTTCCATTTTGCACGTCGACAAAACAATGAGGATTATGAAATCTTTACCTCCGACACTTCCGGAACCAAATTAGTACAGCTTACTCATAATACTTTTAAAGATTGGAACCCGGTTTTAAATGCTCAGCGTAATAAATTAGCCTTTGTTTCCGATCGTGACGGGAAAAATTATATCTATACCATGGATCGCGATGGAAAGAATCAGCAGCGACTTACCAATATTCCTGTTGCAGGCTATCATAACGATGGTATAGGCATTGCCTGGTCATTTGATGGGGCCGAGGTGCTTTTTAGTAGCTACAATGAGTTGATGCAAGTGGATAACGATGGAACTAATCTGACTACTCTTACAACTGCCCCGGGTACCCGGCATTTTCGCGAAGTAGCTTGTTCCCCCACAGGCAATAAAATTGTAGCTATTGCCATTGAGCAGGATGAGTGGAACTCCCAATTGATCTTAATGGATCCTGATGGAACAAATCAGGAGATATTGGTGGATGATCTTCCCGGAATTATGGAAAATCCTTCCTTTTCAATTAATGGGCAACAGGTATTGTTTACTCGTGATGTCTCAGGTTTTGAATCCCCTACCGGACGACAGCTTGATACCCGCATATTTTCTATAAATATTGATGGCACAGGCCTGACTGATCTTTCCGAAGATACGAAGCCCGATGGAACCAATGATTTGCAACCGCGCTTCTCCCCTAATGGGGCGAAAATTGTGTTTGTCAACGTTTCAAACGACGGATATACCAACAAAACAATCTATATCATGGACGCCGATGGAGATAATCGTCAGGCAATATTTACGAATGCCCAGATGCCCTATTGGTTATAGATGCTGAGGTAGTGGTCATGTAATTGAAAAGGCGGAGAAAAAGCTCCGCCTTTTTGCGATCTCTCACTTCATTTTTTCGTAGTAAAGAGGAAATAAAACTCTTTGCATCATTAATCTGGTTCGTGAATGAAGCCTTAAGAGAAGATGCCCTCATGCATTTGCCCTGGTTATTTTTGTATTCCTTTTCTACTTTCCGGGGAAAGTAGGCGGTAAAGCTTCAATTGCTTTTCTTAATGGCTGGGCAAGCTGTCTTGTAAGAAAAACCGAATTGAAAGTATGCATTCAGGGGTTTAAATCGGATAGAATAAACAATGCATTTTGGCAGCTACCTATGTAGTTTACGTCTGCAACATGGAGCCTCAAATAGACGTAGTGGCTACAATGAGTGCTATTTTTCATGATTGCACGAAAGAACTTCCGCCCTATATGGGAACACTGACTTTACTCGTCAAAAACACAACGTACCGAGAACCCATATTCTATATTGCTGTCGTTGCGATAGACGCCTGTTCCTGTATTGGTGAGGGTTCTTTGCCAGGCATTCTGGTCTGTTTCCAGTGAGCTGCTCCAGTAGGTGGCAATGTTTCTGAAATAATAGTACTGTCCGCTAATATCCAGATTGCCTGCAGGTGTGGCATTAAAGCCACTGGGGTAGAAGTAGTCGGCAAATTCAGGTCGCCATAAGTTTATTGCTTTCATGCGCTTGCCTGCCTTTTCCGGGCCACCCAGTTCCTCTACCATCATACTCCACTCTTTATCTGTTGGTATGTGCCAACCCGGAGGGCATATGCCTTGTGCTGAACCTCTGCGGCTATTGTCCGGTTTTGCGTATTGCATCATTTCACGCCAGGTATACAAAGCCCCATAGCGGAAACAGTTGCTCTCCTCGTCTGCATAACAATATTTTTCAACCTCGTTGTTTTTTCTAGGTTTCTGGTCACTGGTTATCACCTTTCCATAGTTGAGGTTGTCGGCCATCCAAACTTTGTCGCCAATTTCAATTGTCCGATAAACCGTACTATCGCGATGGTCTACCAATCGGCCATAAATATTGTAGGTTCTTGAAACATCGCAATTGCGCTGATCTGTTATGGTGATTGTATAACTGCCGCTTGCTAAATCTTTAATAAAGGGGAATTCCGAGCCGTTGGACCATTTATAGGAATAGGGCGGCGTGCCTCCACTTATTTTCAGGGCAATGGCTCCGTCTTTACTGCGTAAGCCGGAAAGATTTTTAATACGACTTTGAATATCTATTGGTTGAGGTTGTAAAACACTGATGGTTTTTGTGGCTGTGGCTCCAAAACCATCTGTAACAAACACTGTATATTTTCCTGACTGAAGATCTTCAATCTTTCGGGCTTCTGCATTATTTGACCACTTGATTTCATAGGGCGGCCTGCCGCCAGCAATATTAATCTCTATATTTCCATCGGAACCGTATGGACAGGTGGTATTTTTAACCCGATAGCTAATTTCAATAGGCTCTTTAACTACAATATTTTTGTATACATTACAGCTTCCTCCAGAGGTAACCGTCACTTCATAAAATCCTGCTGCCAGATCGGTTAGCTGTGGCGAGGAGGCTCCATTACTCCATTCGTAGGTGTAAGGACGAGTTCCGCCTTTGGGCTTTAAAAATATTTTTCCGTCTTCTTTACCTATGCCACTGGCGTTGGCCACTTCGACATTAAGTTCCAGTGGGGCCGGCTGTTTTAATGTGAATTTTTTAAATGCTGTAAAGCCTTTGCTGTCAGTTATGTATACTTGGTACACGCCGGCTCTTAGGTTTTTTATCGAGGGACTATTGGCGCCGGTATTCCATTCGATAGAAAAGGGTGGATTTCCTCCTTCAATGGCAACATCAATGGCTCCGTTTGTTTCACCAAAACAGCTCACAGGCGTAATAGAGCCTTTAATCAACAGAGTGTTGGTGTTGGTAAGATAGTTGGGAAGTTCTATATAGGTGCCATTAGAAAGATACATGAGATTTTCCTGAATAGTTACCGGATCTACTCTTTGAGCAATCTCTTTGATTTTTTCTGGATCGGCAATATCATATGCACTCCCGGCAACTAATATCGTGGGGATTGTCAAAAGCTGAACGGACTGTATTGTTGTGTAGCTATTTGTTGTTGTATCAATACGCTCGGCTGTTAGCCAATACTCACGGTTAAGCCAGTTGATTCCATGAAATTCCTGATTCGAACTCCCTGCTCCAATGGTGATACGAGCCAGAGCATCTTCATTGGTTTTAACAGCATGGATTTCCTGGTATACAAGTCGACCCTGAGGACTGCTCTCATTCACTTTCATACGCAGTGTTAGGGAGGTATTGCGCTGTAACTGGCCTTGGTTATTTCGTATTACTACCTGATAGTTGAATTGGCTCGTTTGTGCTGTCACTTTTAAGTGTTGCAAAATGAGCATGGTCACAATTAGAGTAAAAATAAATGTAGGTCGACTCATGGATGCAAATGAATTTGTTTTTAGGGATTATTAAAAGTACAATTTTTTTTTCAAACAGCTTTGACGCTTTGTTGTTTATAATCTTACCGAAACTTTTAAAAGTGTTTTTTTTTCAGCGTAAGTTTAGTAAATTGCAGAGAACGAAAATACTATGCAACGACTATTTATCCTTGTTTTAAGTTTGATGCTTTGGGGATTGCCCCCGGCGCGAAGTCAACCCGATACGGTACGAAAAGAGCGCCAGGTAAAGGAGTTGCCCAAGTCAGTCAGGCAAATGATTACCCGTCTTGGAGATGATGAGGAGATGGCGGCTAATGGTGTTGATGAGATTGAAGTGGGCGGCTTAATAATTGACGAAACGATCTCGAAAATGGGGCATGATTTTTATGACATGTTATATTCCCAGTGGACACCACCCGATGTGGCGTTCAATTACACCATCTACATTCAGGAAAAGCCTGTTCCGGGCATGGGGTCCATTGTTACTGTTTTGGTGAATGATGAAGAATTGGTTTCCCAGCGTATACAGCCCCGAGCCGAACTTATTGAAGCGGTGGCTGAATATGCACATCGACGTTTGCAAAACTATTTGCTTAATTATGAGGATATTCAAAAGCAATTATCCGGCCAGGATTTATCCGGTTCTGGCATTTATTGATTAGCTAACTTTAAAACCCAATATTGTTATGAATCTTAAAAAACTTCTATTGCTTATTGCTTTTGCTTTAGGTGGTTTGGTGGTAAAAGCTCAGGACTTTGTTTATACACCTGTAAATCCTGCATTCGGAGGGAATCCTTATAACTACTCCTGGTTGTTAAGTTCTGCCAATTCTCAAAATCGTATTAAAGATCCTGCTGAAGATGATCAGTTCGGAAGTGATCCGCTGGCTGATTTTGAGAAAAAATTAAATAATCAGATTCTCAACGAGCTTTCTCGTCGACTGGTGGATAGTTATTTTGGTGAAGAGGGGATTGAAGAGGGATCTTATGAAATGGGAACCTACCAAATTGATATCTTCACGGATGGAAGCGGATTGAATGTAAACATTTTTGACCGATCATCGGGAGGTGAGACGACTGTAGTAGTGCCCTATTTTTAAAACAACCCCTAACCCTAAAGACTATTGTAATGCGTACTATTTATAATCTAAAAACCCTTATACTAGGAGTGATTGTCCTTGGTATGACAGGGTGTGCTGCTATGTTAAATCAACCGCTGGTGAAAACCGAGCCAGCTCAGTTAGGAGTCGATACCCAAACGTTTAAGGAACTGAAGCAGTTGCCGGCACCAAAAGATCGGGTGGTAGTGGCAGTATATAAGTTCCGCGACCAAACCGGGCAGTATAAAGTGACAGAAACCGGTGCCAGCTGGTCTACAGCTATAACACAAGGAGCCACCTCTATTTTGCTGCGGGCTCTGGAAGCATCACAGTGGTTTACCCCAATTGAGCGCGAAGGATTAGCGAACTTATTGAATGAACGTAAAATTATCCGTTCCAGTCGATCGCACTTCATGGGAAGTGAAAGCGAGGGCGAAAATGTGTTGCCTCCGTTGATGTATGCCGGTATTATTATTGAAGGAGGTATTGTCTCGTATGATTCGAATGTACTCACCGGTGGAGCCGGTTTGCGCTATTTCGGTACCGGAGGGAGTGGACAATACCGTCAGGACAGGGTTACAATTTATTTGCGAGCCGTATCAACCAGTAATGGGAAGATCTTGAAAACTGTGTATACCTCTAAAACCATCCTGTCACAAAAAGTGGATGCCAGCATGTTTAAGTTTGTCAAGTTTAAACGACTCATGGAAGCTGAAACCGGCTTTACCTATAATGAACCCTCGGAATTGGCTATTAAAGAGGCCATTGAGGTGGGTGTGCAAAGTTTGATTGTGGAAGGGCTATACGATGGCCTTTGGGAGCTTGAAAATGCTGAGGATATTAATTCAGAAGCGATTCAGGCCTATGTACAGGAGAAAAATATTCATGATAAAAGGGATTTCTATGGGATGACTGCCGAGTTTAATCGTGGACGTTACCATGTGGGTGCTGCCGGTGCTGGGGTATTGTATGATGGCGATTATGGTAAAACGCAGGTAGCCCCGGGATTGCATTTTGAATTTGGAGCGGCATTGTCGCCTCGATGGCAGCTCGCCGGAGCCATAAGCAACGGGCAGTTTAAAACCCGTTCCGATTACGAACAAAATTTTAATAGTTTGGAACTTATTGGACGCTATCGTTTCTTTCCTCACAACAATTTAACCCCTTTTATTCATGTCGGAGGGGGCGTGGTTACCCGCTCAACCAATATGTTTTCGTTTTCGTTTACCGAAAAGCTTTATCCCAAAATGGTTACCGGGCTTGGTCTTGAGTACCTCTTTTCCAATAACCTTGGATTAAATATTGACTTCACTCATCATTACACCTTTACCGATGAGCTTGATTTAATGGAGCAGGGAAGCTATAACGATTGGTATTGGCAAGGCAATCTGGGAATTACTTATTATTTCGACTTTTAATTTGCTGCTGAGTCAGATAAAAAGGGTTGAAGCCACCTTGGCTTCAACCCTTTTCTCGTATGGTGTTACACACGTGTTGCTTATTTCTTAAAGTAATTCGTAATCTTTATAGCTACTCATTGGTAATAGGTTTTTATCTTTTGTTCATCAACTCCCCGGTTGTGTTATTTCATGGCATTATGATGAAAACCTGTGTTGCCTGGTTCCCATAGCATGGGTTTGCCATCGGCGGTATACTTACCCGAAATGACGGCGGTTGTGCACGCATTGGATTGTGCTGCTACCAGAAGGAATACACCGGTCAATACACTTGTGAATATTCGTTTCATACTTGTTTAGTTTATTCAAACGCTATGTTGTATTTTGTTGCTTGCTGCATCAAATCTTCGTGGATTTG
>JAWOEH010000010.1:0-7495 GCA_046482855.1 Bacteroidales bacterium
GGAATAAGTATAAATAACGAAAAGAGTTGTCACCTATCATGCATACATTCAATTGGAAAAGGGTCGTCCTTTTCTTCCTTATATTTTCATTCCCTTTAAGCATTCTGCGGGCACAGCAGAATGCTGAGGCTATGGCTGTAACCTTTATTGATACCACATCGTTTACAGGAACGAGTTCCGATTCTCTTTTACTTTTTCCGCTGCTGGATTCCTTAGATAAAAAGAAACAACATACCCCTTCCGATACCATTTTGGTAAATACCCTGAAACTATACCCTCGAATCTATAACCACAGCCCAATAGCTGCAGCTGTATATTATAAATTAGCCGAAATAAAGAGCTCACACTATCAATATGAAGAGGCGCTGGATTTATTCAATCAGGCTCTTTTAACAGCTACAAAACAAGATCAGGCTAATTGGGCTGATAGCGTAAACAGAAAGCTACCCGGACTCTATCTTGATCTTCAATGGAATAAGGAAGCAGCTGAACAAAGCAATTTCCTGCTGAAGGCAGGACTCTCATCCACCCGGGACAGCGCCCTCATATACAATTCGTTGGGTGTATCTCTATTGAATCAGAATGAAAACTACAAAAGCCTTGAGGCTTTTCATAAAGTGATGGCGCTGTATCAGAAAGTTAAGGACTCCCTGGGTATGGCTTCCAGCTTAAACAACATAGGCGTAGTTTTTAATAATCTGGAACGTTATGATAAAGCTATATCGTATTATAAACAAGCCCAAACCCTATACCAGCAGCTTAACGACTCACTTAAATGTGCACGCTCGTTCAATAATATAGGTGTGGCGTACCTGGAAAAACAGCTGTTAGATTCTGCTGAATGGTACTTCCAATCCTCCCTGACTATCCGCGAAGCAATGGACGATAGCAGAGGGCTCACTTCTACTTATAACAATCTGGGTATCTTATTCGAAGAAAAGGGATTGATGAAACAGGCCGAATCGTTTTATCGAAAAAGTTATGCCCTAAAAAAAGAGATGAATGATCCCTATGGTCTTGCCACCTATCATCTGAACATGGGGTTTCTGAAGGACAAACAGGGTCAATACCTACAAGCTATTCAATTCTTTAAGCAAGCCTTCGCCATCAGTGAGGATTATTATTTCTTGGATATCCTTTATCAGGCTTCGCAGGGAATTGCCGAAGCACAGGCCAGTAGAGGAAGGTTTGCGGAGGCTTATCACTTCCGAAGTCTCGAAACCCAATATTACGATAGTTTATACAAACAGAATCAGGCTCTTGAAATTAAAAAGCTGGAGCGACAACAATCCCTAAAAGCCATAAAACAGGAGTACGAGAAGCAATATGCGTTGGAAAGAGTAAAAACCGAAATAAAGCAAAAGCGCCAGCAACGCATGATTATATTGCTTTCGGGAGGCTTTCTACTTGCTTTAATAGCCCTTTTCTTCTTCTATCGACATAAGAAATGGATTGATAAAAAAAACCAGGAACTGGCTCGTAGTAATGAACGAATAAAAGAGAGTGAGCGTTTTGTTCTACAAGCCCTTGAGCGTACCCAGGCACTTCTGGACAATTCAATTGTTGGAATTGCCCTCATTACCTGCGATGGTATTATTAAACAGGTAAACAGAACCTTAACCAAAGTATCTGGCTATACCGAGAGTGAGCTTCTTAATGAACATGTGGATATCTTTTATAAAGATGAAGGACAGCGATTAGAGATACTTAACCTTAGAGATGCTGCCTTTAGAAATCGGCAGACATTTGAATACGAAGGGGTTGTCTACTCCAAAGAAAGCAAGCCCATTCCAGTTCATCTGAGCGGACGTCCGTTGAATTTTGATGTGTGTGAAGAGATTGTTTGGGTTGTGCGTGATATGAGTCAACTTAAGCAAACACAGCTTCAACTTAACTGGTTTGAGCGATTTGTGGAAAGTTCGAACCAGGGTCTTGCTATGGCTAGTCTGGATGGCGATTTGGTGTACCTAAACCCCTTTATGGAGAGTCTGTTTGGTGCTATGGAAATAAAAAAGACCATCTACAACTCCTACCCTGCCAGTATGCAAATAAAACTCTCCAATGAAGTAATACCAACGGTTCTAAGAGAGGGAAGCTGGCAAGGAGAATTGCAACAACAAACCCTCAGCGGGGAGCTATTAGATACATTGGAACATTTTTTTGTGCTTAAAAATGAACACGGCCATGCCGCCTATATTGCCGATATCATTACCGATATCACACACCTGAAAAAAATGGAAGCCGAGCTCTTCAATGCCAACAAGGCCAAGGATCAGC
This sequence comes from Bacteroidales bacterium, assembly GCA_046482855.1. Taxonomy (GTDB): domain Bacteria; phylum Bacteroidota; class Bacteroidia; order Bacteroidales; family UBA12077; genus CAYVSF01. The sequence goes on from JAWOEH010000010.1 coordinate 2,278, forward strand.
TCTTCTCCATTATCGGGCATGATTTGCGCAATCCCTTGGGCACTTTGGACTCCATGTTACAGCTCTTGGTTTCCAATTTAAAAACCATGGAACGAGAGCGTTTACAAGCTATCATCGAAAATCTGCAAGCCAGTGCATCCGAAACGTACACCTTACTGGAAAACCTGCTGTTTTGGGCAAGAGGACAACAAAACAAAATGGAGGTAACACCTGTAGCCTTAAATGTCTCTCGAATAGTTGCCAGTGTCGAAAACCTGTTATCCAGTAGTGCCCTCAACAAAGACATTACGGTATCGTTAGAGGTTCCGGAAGACCTTTATGTGAAATCCGATGAAATCATGACCTCCACGGTTATCCGAAATCTGGCAACAAATGCCTTAAAATTCACACCCGAAGGGGGAGAAATTCATATTGGCGCAAGTGAGGCCGGAGATACGATTCAGTTTTTTGTTCGCGACTCAGGAATTGGCATCCCGGCAGCGGAAATCCCCCGACTTTTCGATGAGCATGAATTCTACTCGTCAATGGGCACACAAAACGAAGCAGGCACAGGCATTGGTCTGATTCTTTGCCATCGGTTTGTAAAAGCCAATGGAGGGGATATATGGGTGCAATCAGAATTGGATAAAGGCTCCACTTTCTTCTTTACCTTACCAAAAGCATAAAAAAAGCGGGAATAACCCGCTTTTTTTTAGAATAAGAATAGATTTCTACTTATTCAGCGCTTTCTTCATTGTTTCGCCTAAATCGGCAGGAGATTCCACCACATGAATTCCAGCCTCCTGCATGATTTCCATTTTAGCAGCGGCGGTATCGTTTTTTCCTCCTACAATAGCCCCGGCATGCCCCATACGGCGTCCTTTCGGAGCTGTTTTTCCGGCAATAAAGCCCACTACCGGTTTCGTGGCATGTTCCTTAATCCACTGGGCAGCTTCGGCTTCCATATTTCCGCCAATCTCGCCAATTAAGATAATCCCTTTAGTTTCGTCATCTTCCATAAAAAGCTTTACAGCATCCAGGGTGGTGGTTCCAATAATTGGATCTCCACCAATACCAATACAGGTAGATTGTCCCAATCCGGCTTTGGTAATTTGATCCACCGCTTCATAGGTGAGTGTTCCGGATCGTGATACAATCCCAACACATCCTTTTTCATGGATAAAACCTGGCATAATGCCTATTTTTGATTCGCCGGGAGTTATAATTCCAGGGCAATTAGGACCGATTAAACGGCTCTCTTTATCGGCCAGATAGGCTTTTACCTTTATCATGTCCTGCGTAGGAATTCCCTCAGTAATGGCCACAATTACTTTTATGCCTGCATTTGCAGCCTCCATAATGGCATCAGCTGCAAAAGCCGGAGGCACAAAAATAACCGATACATCGGCTCCAGTTTCTTGCACCGCATCACTAACGGTATTAAACACAGGCTTTTCCAGATGCTTCTGACCGCCTTTGCCGGGCGTAACTCCGCCAACAACATTGCTGCCATAAGCTATCATTTGCTCTGCGTGAAAAGTACCCTCACTTCCGGTAAATCCCTGGACGATGATTTTTGAATCTTTATTAACTAATACGCTCATTGTAGTTGCTTAATTTTGTTCAGTCATTCAAAAATAGCGTATTTAAAATAGCTATGCAAAGAAGCTGTTGTAGAATACACAGGCCTATACATTCAACGCATTAAATATCTTACTAATTAACAGTAACTTAACAAAAAGGTTGTTATGCAGCAGGCTTATCAGTGCTGCCCAATACCATGGTAATTGAGAATAATATGCTTCAATAAAGGAACAAGTTCCTGCATATACTCTTTTGCAGCTTTCAAACTTCCGGGCAAGGAAAACAGTAATGACTCTCCTGCAATACCTGCCAAAGCATCACTCAGAAAAACTGCCGGGTTTTCGGAACCATACTTAATCTTTACCCAATCCATCACACCTGACATTTCACGTGAAAGTAAAGGGCGTAAGGTAGTTGTCGTTATATCTCGCTTTCCCCATCCGGTGCCACCTGTAGTGAAAATTAGATCCGTTTTGGCTTGTTTAGCTCTGTAAAACTCCCTGGTTAACGCCTGACTCTCGTCAGGAAGTACTGTTTTTTTTATTGAAAAGTTCGGGAAATGCGCTCGGCAGAAATCCATTAGCATCTCTTTAATGAGGGCTCCGCTTCGATCTTCATAAACCCCTTGTGCCACTCTGTCGCTAAGGACAATCAAATGCGCTGAGAAGGGACGATGTTCAATGTATACATTGTCCTTGGCCTGCAAGGTACCCTCGTTCAAAACGCGGGCAAAAATACCGTAGTGGGGCATAATGCACTCGCCCACCTCCTGATAGATAGCACACGCTTCGCCATGGCAAGCTTTCCCAATCTGAGTCACTTCTAACTCTACGCTTCCCAATTTTAATCGGTCGAGTACCTGCAGCTGGTTCATTGGAACCCCCTGTACTGTAATATTTTCCCCAAACTCACCAGGCATGATGGGGCGTTGATGAGTTTGTGCAAATTCCTGAATTTTCTCCCAGGCCAATAAGCTTACCTGCCGGTGCCATGAGCCTGCATGAGCATCGTCCTCAACACCTAATTTGGTGATGAGCGCCGAATCAACAGCATATTTTGCCGTTCCTTTTTCTGTAGAGCGATTAATGGATTTTACCAAGCCTCTTTTTTTCTCCATGAGCCAATTAGGATTTTGTTTTATGAACCAGGTGCACATTTGAAATAACCATGTGCTTATCCACTGCTTTGCACATATCGTAAATAGTTAATAAAGCTACCTGCACACCATAAAGGGCTTCCATCTCGACACCTGTAACGGCAAAAGCTTTCACTTTTACTCTGCAGGCTACGCCGATCCCGGATTCTTCGAAAACCACTTCGGAAGTCGATAAAGGAATATGATGGCATAAGGGGATGGTATCCCAGGTTCGCTTTATAGCCTGAATAGCAGCAACACGAGCAACGGCATAAACATCGCCCTTCTTTATCAGGTTATCCCGTATTAATTTGAGCGTATCGGGTTGTAGTTGAATAAACCCATAGGCCAGAGCTTCCCGCTGACATTCATTTTTATCTGAAACATCTACCATAGCGGCTTCTCCCCGCCAATTAATATGTGTTAATGATGACATAACTACCCTCCCATTTGGTAAAACTTGCCATTATTATTAACCGTCCCACTGGCCGGCTTATGCTTCACCGCCATGTCAAGAGCTTGTTGAATCCCCAAGCTACGCACCTGGTAGCCAATATCACTAAACAAGCAGGGATAAAGCATTCCCTGAGCACTTAAACGCAATCGGTTACATTTTAAACAATCGCCTCCGGTTCCACCTTCAACAATAGAAAAAACCCCTTCCTGTAAGTTCATTTTATTAATGACCCTATGCTCAAGACCACTTCTATCGCAAAACGCTTTAACTTTCTCCACATCCACAGGTTCGGCAGCCATTCGTCCTTGCACGGTATTGATCTTCACAGGATTCAAACCAGCCTCCGTTGCTGCCTTTATTCCTGCCATAACTTTCGCAAAATCTCCACCTCGGGTAATCTCCCGATAGCGTTCCGGCTCAACACTATCAAGGCTAATATTCACACGCTGTAACCCGGCATTTTTCAACTCGTGTGCATAATCAGCAAGCAAAATTCCATTGGTCGTCATGGCGTAATCCAAAATACCGGGAATAGCTCCCACCATAGCTACCAATTTCACAATATCGCGCCGGACAAGAGGCTCACCTCCGGTTAGGCGCACTTTTGTAATGCCCCATTTAACAGCAACTTTCACTACGGCAACAATTTCTTCAAAGGTTAATACCTCCCGATGCGAACAAAGAGGCACACCTTCAGGTGGCATGCAATAGGTGCAGCGCAGGTTACATCTATCGGTAACCGACACCCGTAAATAGGTAATTTCCCGCTTAAATCGATCGCACAGTGACATAGTCTCCTTTTTTCAGTTCATTTACTCCAGCCGGACATCGCATCAAAGCATTGCTGCGTACCAAGCCAACCTGATCGCCCGAACCATTGTAAGGACTTAAGTATACTATCCCATCAGTTATGGTTACCGGCAACCAAACTTCGCGAGTGGCTTTTTTTTGTATATAATTCTCTCCCAGTACTTGTTTTTGCTCTGAGGGTTCATAATTATGCCCCATTACTTTATATAGAAAAGGTTTAACCAGCAGTTCGAACTGCACAAATACCGAGACTGGGTTTCCCGGCAATCCTATAACAACAGTTTTGTCAATTCGTCCACAGTAGGTGGGACGACCCGGTTTTACGGCTATCCCATGAAATAACTCTTCCACACCCAGCCGCTCACAAATTTGTGGTACATAATCTTTGTCACCTTTGGATACGCCTCCTGAAAGCAGCACCACATCGTGAGCCTTCAAAGCCATCTTTAAGCGCGTAGCTAAATTGTCCTGCTGATCTTTCACAATTCCGTAATCAATTCCCGAAATCCCCAACGTGTTGAGATGGGAAGCCAACTGAATACCATTGCTGTTGCGAATTTGTTGTTGATTGGGTTGTGTCGGGATAGCCACTAATTCGTCACCAGTTGAAAGAATCCCAACAGATGGCCGCTGGTAAACGAGGGGTTCATCGACGCCCACACTGGCCATCAAACCAATATGCTGAGGTTTAATCAGGGTTCCTTTGTCAATTAATCGCTCATCTTTACGCACATCTTCGGCCTGCAGGCAGATATTTGACCTCTCCAGGCGGCGGGTTTGCTGCATCTTTCTCCCACTTTCAACAGCCTCTTCGAAAGGCACAATATAACGCCAATAGGAATCGACATGTGCGCCAGTCATAATCTTGATGCATTCGTTCTCCTTCCCGGAAGACAAAGGAGGCTCTCCAGCCATCTGTTCACCTGCAATAGTATAACCGGTATCATGATTCAGTGAACGTACAGCATATCCATCCATGGCAGCTTTTGGAAAAGGAGGCAAATCGCGGTCGGCAATTATGGGGGTAGCCACCACACGGCCTGCAGCATAAGCTAAAGACACACGCTCAACCGGCAGCCTGCCAGCTGCATTAAATAATCGTTCTAATGCCTCGGTAAATGGGATCATACACACACACAATTGAGTGAAATATACAAATAATAATTGAAATATCACACTCCTGATAAATCAAGATGCCATCCGTTTTTAGTAGCAGTAACAACATGCTGAAACTTGGTCAGGGCCTCATCTAA
>JAWOEH010000105.1:0-9537 GCA_046482855.1 Bacteroidales bacterium
GTACGCTAGAGTATGGGAATGCACGTATCCCATGTGTGAATCCCTCCCCTACATTTAAACGCCTCCGTGGCTTAGTAGCTATAGCGGCTGCCTAGTAAGATCAAGGATAAACAGGCCGGCGCTGTAGAGGCGAACCCCAGCATCGCCGACCCAGATCAGCAGGGTCCCGACGACCGATGCCAGTTTGACGGCGGCATGCGAGATTCGCGTGCCGGGCTCCAGCAACAGGCAGGCCACCGAACCTACCGGAATATGCATGCGCTCGCCGTTCACCTCATCGATGACGACAAAGGGCAGGCCTTCATGCCAATAGCCACCTGATTGGCAAACTTTCGCTCCAATCGGCCCCCTTTCTGCTTTTCAATAACCTCCATTACATGCTGAAAAGCCTCGGCCGACAAATATGCCTGCATTGTATTGCGGTTGAATACATCTACACCATAATAGGCCGAAGTTTTAACATCGGGCAATTCTACCGGTACAGGCCGGTGTTCCATCATTTTTGTTAAAGCTTGAAATCTAAATATTGACATGTCGATCTATTTTTACCAAAAGTATAGTTTCTACATGCCATAGTCAAATATTTATGGTTATTTTATATAAAAACATCACTTTTACCTAACCACCCCCCCATTTTATACCCACAAACCCAAAAAACATGCTATTATTTATTGTAAAAATATATTTTTGAATATATCGAAAAGATGAATATTTTTGCATAATTATGAATAAACCCACAGGCATAGGAAAGACAGAACGCTTACGAACTATTCGTCAATTGCTGCTCAACCACAAGCTGCGCTCCCAGGAGCAGCTTTTACAGTTGCTTATCGACAAGGGATATAAAGCAACCCAGGCAACCCTTTCGCGTGATTTAAAAGATCTTCAGGCCACAAAACAAGTGGACAAGCAGACGGGCAGCTACACCTATACGCTTCCCGAAAAATCAGATAGGCACACAGCTCCCACCATGACATTTGCTGCCGATGAATTCATCTCCATCGACTTCAGCCAAAATATGGCCGTAATAAAAACATTGAGCGGTTTTGCCAACGCCATAGCACTCTACATCGATCGACTGGAATTACACGAAATCCTGGGCACCCTGGCAGGTGATAACACCATCATGGTGATCTTACGAGAAAATATAACCCGCCGGGCGTTTATTGAATCCCTGTTAGAGCACATACCCGACTTAAACAAAAAAGTAGATATCGACTGGGCAAAGTTAGATCAGAGTGTATAACCCGTAGCGATTATTTGTATTTATTCAAAATAACCAATAATTAACCCGATTTTTTGAATAATTACAAAGTTTGCATAAATTTGCAACAGCATTGCATATTTATTCAACACATTTATTTATTTCTACATTTTACAGTTTTTAGTAGAGATGGTTCCGCAGCCATTTCCTCCTAAAAAAGAACAACAGCTAAAAGAGGTGGCCCCGCAGCCACCTCTTTTAGTTGACACAAAAAAAGGGAGAGCTTTCGCCCTCCCCACTAGAAAATTATCAGATTCTAAATCAATTAGCCTGCAATTTCGTTAAAATACTTATAGAAATGTGGGATGGTATTAATGCCATTATAGAATTGCTTCAACGGGAAATTCTCATTTGGCGAGTGAATAGCATCTGACTCTAAACCAAAGCCCATTAATACCGACTTAATACCTAACACTTGTTCAAAAGTAGCGATAATTGGAATACTTCCTCCACTACGAACAGGCACGGGACGTTGTCCATACGTCTCCTGATAAGCTTTTTCAGCGGCTTTATAGGCAGGCAAGTCGATGGGACAAACATAGCCGTAACCTCCGTGCAAGTATTGTACGTTAACTTTCACACTTTCCGGTGCAATGGATTCGAAATGCTCTTTAAAGAGCTTCGCTATTTTCTTATGATCCTGGTTTGGCACCAAGCGTGTTGAGATTTTTGCGTGAGCTTTTGAAGGGAGCACAGTTTTTGCGCCTTCGCCAGTATACCCACCCCATATTCCACAAACATCGAACGAAGGTCGGATACCGGTACGTTCGGGTGTTGTAAAGCCTTCTTCACCTGCTAAGGCTTCAACATCGATAGCTTTTTTATACTCTTCTTTATCGAATGGCGCTTTAGCCATCAACTTACGCTCCTCGTCAGTCACTTCAATCACATCGTCGTAGAAACCTGGAACAGTAACTTTTCCTTTTTCGTCTACCATTTGTGCAATCATTTTTGCCAACACATTAATAGGGTTGCCAACAGCACCACCAAACAGGCCTGAGTGAAGATCGCGGTTAGGGCCGGTAACTTCCACTTCCCAATAAGCAAGACCACGAAGGCCTGTAGTAATAGAAGGCGTATCCTCGGCTAACATACCGGTATCTGAAACCAGAATTACATCACCCGAAAGAAGCTCTTTGTTTTGCTCACAAAATTTGCCCAGGTTTGGCGAGCCAATCTCCTCTTCGCCCTCAATCATAAACTTAACGTTTACCGGAAGGGAATCGGTTTTTACAAGGGCCTCGAAGGCTTTAATATGCATAAACGCCTGTCCTTTGTCGTCATCGGAACCACGTGCCCAAATTTTCCCATCTTTCACAACAGGCTCAAAAGGCTCTGTTTTCCAAAGATCAACCGGGTCAACAGGCATCACATCATAGTGACCATAAACAATAACAGTTGGCTTTGCAGGATCTACCATTTTTTCGGCATAAACTACGGGATTTCCATCGGTAGCCATTACCTCAGCCTTATCGGCGCCAGCGGCCAAAAGCACACCTTTAAGGTGCTCAGCCATGCGCACCATATCGTCTTTATGTGCAGCAAGTGAACTAATTGAAGGAATTCGAATGGCTTCGAAAAGTTCTTCCAGGAAGCGATCTTTATTCTCTTCGATGTACTGTTTTACTTTTTCCATGTAATGTAAATTTTATGGGTTTAAAATCGGATTATTTATTCTCTTTATATTCTCTATATTCTTTGAAGTACCAATGGGCACTATGGTTTAATTCCTCATACCAGGCATCGCCAAACTTTCGCTTCAAGGCATCAGCTGCAAACTCATATACCTTCGTCCCCAGGAGCTTTCCGTTTTGCCGTGCCGACTCACATATATGCCAATGATGGTAGTTTACTGCGGTTCCATCACGGAGTTTGCCAAGCCGAATCGGATACAAATGGCACGAAAGGGGTTTGCGGAATGTTATTTGATTAGCAAAAAAAGCTTTTTCGATGGCACAAAGCGCTATGCCGTCTTCAAAAATAGCATACGCACACTCCTCTCCATTTAGCAGCGGAGTAACGATATCGCCATCGTCATCAACAACAGAAAATCCTTGTTCCTGAATACTCTTTATCGACTCCTCACGCAAATAGGGCATCACAAAGGGCCAGGCTTTTTCAATCGCCTCCACTTCAGCCACATCCAAAGGTGCACCGGAATCTCCATGCACACAACAAGCGCCCTTACATTTACTTAAATCGCAGGCAAAGGGTTGTTCAAGTACATCGAGGCTTATAAGTTTATCGTCTATCTGAATCATACAAATGCATTAAACGAGCGATTTTCCAGTCATCTCTTTGGGCTGCTCAATTCCCATTAACTTAAGAAGCGTAGGTGCCACATCGGCCAGGATACCCTCATTGATCCTATCAAACCGATTGCTTACCAAAACACAGGGGACAGGGTTGGTTGAATGCGCCGTATTAGGCGAACCATCTTCATTCACTGCAAAATCAGCATTTCCATGATCAGCGATAATCAGCACTTCGTAGCCATTTTCCCGGGCTGCTTCAACAACTTCCCCTACGCAACTATCTACTGTTTCCACGGCTTTTTTAATGGCACTATAAACCCCTGTATGTCCAACCATATCACCATTGGCAAAATTCAGACAAATAAAATCCGCATCGGCTTTGTGCAGACGCTCAACAATTGCCTCTTTCACCTGAGGTGCACTCATCTCCGGTTGCAAGTCGTAAGTAGCCACTTTGGGCGAAGGGACAAGAATGCGATCTTCTCCTTCAAAGACAGCTTCACGTCCTCCAGAGAAAAAGAATGTAACATGTGCGTATTTCTCTGTTTCGGCAATACGAATTTGTTTCTTGCCTTGTTCAGCAACAACCTCTCCCAGCGTCTTTTGCAGGTTGGCTTTTTCATAAGCAATGTGGATATTTTTAAAGGACTCATCGTACCGGGTAAGCGTAACATAATACAACGGCAAAGTATTCATTTCATGCTCCGGCATATCCTGTTGAGTCAGTACCATGGTGAGTTCTCGCAAACGATCGGTGCGAAAGTTAAAACATACTACTACATCATCAGGCTGCACCTTTGCTAAGGCTTCTCCTTGTTCATTCGTCATCACAGCAGGCTCAATAAACTCATCGGTAATGCCTTGCTCATAGGATTGCTTAATAGCCTCAAGCGGATCCTTAAAAGAGGCTCCCTCTCCTTTTACAAGAAGATCATAGGCTTTTTTGATGCGCTCCCAACGCTTATCGCGGTCCATTCCATAATATCGTCCAACCACCGAAGCGATCTTTCCGTTGGATTCTTTTAAATGGTTTTGTAATTGCTCCACATAACCATAGCCACTTTGCGGATCCGTATCGCGTCCATCGGTAAGTGCATGAACAAAAACCTTTTCGAGTCCATAGCTTTTTGTCATATCACAAAGCTCAAACAGGTGTTTATCGGAAGAGTGTACACCTCCATCGGAAACCAACCCCACAAAATGAACGGCCACATTTTTTTCCCGGGCGTAAGTAAAAGCCTCATCAAGAACCTTATTTTTTCGAAAAGATCCATCTTCAATGGCTTTGTTTATACGTACCAAATCCTGATAGACTATACGGCCGGCACCTATATTCAAATGCCCTACTTCAGAGTTCCCCATTTGCCCTTCGGGCAACCCTACTTGTTCGCCAGAAGCCTGCAGATTGGCAGTGGGATAAGTACTTTCAAGTCGATCCATATGGGGGGTGTGCGCATTATATATAACGTCCGATTGGGTATGGTTACCCCTTCCCCAACCGTCGAGTATCATAAGCATGGTTTTTTGTGTCATAAGGCAATTTTTTTTGGCTCCTGTGTTACATCCATTTTAAACACGAGAATATTGATAATGTTGCATGCAAAAATAGGCTTTTTTCCCAATTTCCATTTGTTATTGAGTTGCTAGATAACACAAAGGGGTGCCTGTTAGGCCCCCCTTTATTGTAGTATATTCCTGATTGGAACTATTTTAGCGTCCTTCTTCAGGCATCCATCCCTGAATCATTTCTTTATGAGCCATATACCATTCCTTGGCAGCAACTAATTCATCATCACTCTTACGAATTTTCATAAGCAGATCGTGCAGTTGCTCATCGCTCAGGTTAAAGTTGGTAAAGAATTGCCCCATCATGGGATGATCTTCTTTAAAACCCTGACGAGATAAAATGGCGCATACATCCTTAGGATAAACACCCTTTGGATCATCGAGGTATTTCAAGTCGTATTGTGCCCACTTGTAGTGAGGTTTCCAACCTGTAATGATAATAGGCTCTTCTTTCGCATAAGCTTTTTGCAAGCTGGCAATCATAGCCGGACCGCTAGATGTAACTTGCTCGAAATCCAGGTCATACTCTTCAATGGCCTTTTCGGTATTGCGGTGAACGCCTGCGCCACTGCCAATACCAATGATTTCGCCATCGAATTTATCCACATTATCATTCAGCTCTTCAATAGAATTCACATCTACATAACTTGGCACAACCAATCCGGTAGTACCATTGCTAAAGGATTCACCGAGTTTTACGAGCTTATCGCCATATTTATCCCAATAATCGCCATGTGTATGGGGCAACCAAGCATCTAACAGCAAGTCTGCATCCCCTTTGGCAAGCGTTGCGTAGATGGGACCCGGCTCAAGAGGGGTGATTTCCACAGTATAGCCCATATCATCCAGGGCAGCTTTAGCCAAGTTGGTAAAGGCAATACCTTCGGCCCAATTGGGGTACAAAATTGAGATCTCTGTCTCTTTTTCGCTCTTTTCACCTTGTGACTGACAAGCTGAAAAACCTGCTACCATAGCTACGGCAACAAGAATTGCGAGTACTGATCGAAATGATTTTTTTAACATAATCTTCCTTTGCTTTATTAGAGTTATACTTGTAATTATTTAGTTCTTGAAGTACCCAGGGCTTGCGTTAAGCGATCGAGAATAATGGCCAATACCACAATTCCCAGTCCGGCTTCAAACCCAAGACCAATATCGGCCTTCAAAATACCTTTATAAACTTCCTGGCCTAAACCGGAGGCTCCCACCATCGAAGCAATTACCACCATCGACAAGGCCAGCATAATAACTTGGTTAACACCGGCAAGAATCGTAGGTTTTGCCAGGGGTATTTGCACTTTGTAAAGTAATTGACGGCTGGTAGCCCCAAATGCTTGCGAAGCTTCAACCACATCTTTCGGAACCCCACGAATACCTAAATTGGTAAGACGCACCGCCGGAGGCAATGAAAAGACAACCGTTGCCACAACGCCCGGAACATTCCCTACACTAAAAAAGAGAATGGCAGGAATTAGGTAGACAAAGGCAGGCATCGTCTGCATAAAGTCCAATATAGGTCGTATAATTTGTTCTGCCCGGTCGTTTCGTGCCGAGTAAATCCCCAGAGGAATGCCAATTACCAAAGCTAAAAGTGCTGAAGCCAAAACCAAGGCGAATGTCTCCATTGTCTCCTCCCAAAAGCTCATCCCATCGAGAAGCAGCAGCCCTAAGATGGTAAAAAGGGTAAATCCTCCGGCTTCTTTAAAAGCCTTTTTTGAGAAAAATTTCATGCCTCTACTTTTCAGGGCATAAGAGCCCACAGCAAAAAGCAGAATCATTACCCATGAAGGCAGAAATAGCAAAGCACCCTGCATTGCATCCACCAAAGCTTCAATACCTGTGGTAATACCGCCAAAAAAACCGTCGCCTTTTACTGACAACCATTCAATGCCTTTTTCGATATAATCCCCTAAATTAATCTTTATCATAAGTCAATCCCTCCGTCTTCTTTAAGTTGTTTCACCTGTTCGCGTTTCATGCCGACCATCTCGCCAATTACGGCTGAGTGAACGGCTACACCCAACAGCTTCTTCTCAGTGTCAACAACAGCCAAGTTTAGCGAAGTGTCAAGAAACAAGGGCAAAAGCTCCCCAACAGGGGTGTCAGGGTGCACCGCATTCACCTCCTTTTTGGTGTACATGTAAGCTTTCAAATCATCTAGCTCTTTGTCAAGCATCTCCTTCATATCGGAAGCTTTAACAAACCCCAGGAAGTGATTTTCCTCATCCACTACAGGCAGGGAAGTTACGCCCATTTTACGCATCTTGCGCAAGGCAGCATTGGGTCCTTCCTTATGTAAACGAATACGTTCCGGCTTATCAAACATAACCGTTCTCGCTGTTACAATGGTACTTCTGTCGACATTCTCGACAAACGATCGCACATAGTCGTCGGCAGGATTGGTTAAAATCTGCTCTGGCGTACCAGTTTGCACAATTACACCATCCTTCATAATTGCAATTCTATCACCAATCTTCAAGGCCTCATCAAGGTCGTGTGTAATAAATACAATGGTTTTATGCAATTTATCCTGAAGGGCCAATAACTCATCCTGCATATTATTTCGGATAAGCGGGTCGAGGGCACTAAAAGCCTCATCCATCAACAGCACTTCCGGATCCGTGGCCAACGCCCGGGCAAGGCCCACACGTTGTTGCATACCTCCGCTCAACTCACCGGTCATCATGTATTCATACCCCTCGAGCCCAACGGTTTTAAGGGTTTCGACAGCTTTTTTTAGGCGTTCCTCTTCAGGAACACCCTGGATTTCCAGACCAAAAGCCACATTTGAGGCAACGGTACGATGAGGCAACAGCCCAAAATGCTGAAAAACCATCGACATCTGGGTGCGTCGTATATTGCGCAACCCCTCCTCATCGGCTTCGGTCACATTATGTTCATCAACAATAACCGTCCCAGCAGTGGGATCGATTAGGCGATTTATCGTACGCAAAAGGGTAGACTTACCACTACCAGACAACCCCATGATCACAAATACCTCGCCCTTGTAAATCTCAAAGTTGGCATTGTTCACACCTACGGTACAGCCGGTAGCCTTCAGTATCTCCTCCTTCGATTTGTTCTGCGTGAGCAGACTCCTCGCCTGCTTTACACGCTTTCCAAATATGACACTTAAATTTTCTACTTTTATCTTACTCATATACGTATATTAAGGAACTAACCTTGATAACCAACACGGTAACATTTGATCTTAATGAATCAGAAAGTTACTGAATTGATTCTATAAAAACAAAAGATGACTCAGGCATCTGAAGACCAGACACCCAGAGTCATCTTTTCTATGTTTTGGTTCTCTAGAAATAGTATCCAATGTTGATATTGAAACGATTTTCCCACTCAGCATCAGGGTTTCCTTGTCCGGCACCTTTGCCAAACGCACCTAACCAAGGCTGGTTGTATCCCCAAGCCCAGTCAACATAGGTATAAACACTTCCTGAAGTAATCATAAAACCAGGAACTAAGTGTTGCCAGTCCTCAAAGTTTTCATTCACCTTGTCAACCATGGTATAGTCAACATAAGCATTGATATTTGAGATGGGGCCCCAATCCACATCAAAACTGTAAGCCAACCCTACAGCATAAATATTGGCTTCGGTTGCTACATCGTAAGGAGTACCATAAGCACCCATCTGAATTACATCAAGGTCGCGCCCGTCATCTGCTTTTGCAGTATAGTTATGGTAAATGTAAGATCCCTTAAAGTTGAAACCGCCACCAAAGTTGGCCACCATGTGACCTGCAAAAGCGCTGCTCATTTCAGCCTCATCGAGGGTTTTGTTATAGATGCCTCCAAATTGAGCAGAAGCTCCAATCTCAACCGCATCGCTTACATGGTAAGCGGCACGTAAGTTAAATTGATTTAATTCGCGAATGTCGGCATCAACAACTTCCATAGTGCCAGTAGTTTCATTATAAACAGAACCTACGCCGGGAGTAATATCATACGAATAACGTCCTGAACCTGCAGCGCCAAATGTTGACATTCCTCCAAAAACAGGACCCTCCGGCTCTGCCTGACGGAAATAAGCAATCGAAAGATCCAGGTTCTTGAACTTACTGATATCAAATTTAACACCCATATCCATGTCGTCCTCAAGGCCTACATAATACTGTCCCTGGAACCACCAGCTATGGGAAGCATACTTGGTAATACCAAAAGGCACCTGGGTTACACCTAACTTCATATACACATCTTCGCTAAAAGCATAACCTAACCACCCATGGTGAATAAAATGGGTAGCAAATGTTGGGTAGAAACGATACTCAAAGCTCAGGTCGATTCCTCCTTTGGAACCATCAACATTTAACCGCCAAGTATCCCAGGTTGCTTCCGGCTGAGTCTTATTATCTACCCAGCTTTTATCAAAAATATTGAAGCGAACAGCACCTCCAAAGGTGAACCCATCCTCTTTCTCCTCCTGCGCCTTAGCG
>JAWOEH010000138.1:0-3216 GCA_046482855.1 Bacteroidales bacterium
AAAAAAAGGTGATATGTTCATTCATATCACCTCCCTCAGATAACTAAGTAAGCATTCTTAATTCAAGGGTTTATGCTCGTTAATAATCTCTTTCGCCAGATCCAGAATGGTCGTGTCGTCAAATGTCACCACACCCCCATCCGGGCCAGGACCAAAATGTACACCAATACTCTCGCCTTCACGATAGTTTGTGCCACCAAAATAGTTCCTTACTGTTTCTTCATTCATTTCCAGGCGATCCGCAATCTTTTTAATTGCTCCGTGGGGTAACTGATTCTTTAATTTGCGTAATTCATTGAATGTTAATGTCATAATTACCTGGTTTTAGTTAATAATACACATTAAATATACTTAAATTGAAACGCTTTTAGAAGTTTTTTATTGAAAAGTTAAGCCTCTTTTAACATCTTTTTACATCATACTTCTATGGTCGCTCATTTGTTTCAGTGAAATCAGGCTTATTTTTTGCTATTCATTACCATGCATATAGAAATTTAGAAACCCGGAATATTCATGAATTGTTCAACTTATAATCCCCAGCATTCATGTAAGCCAAATCAGCAATTATTTCTCCAGCTCCATGTGGCTGTTTAACTAAAAAACGTTACCCCCCATCGATTCAAACGAGCGGATGATATAGATATCATAATCGCCCAGTCGATTAAAGCCTAAACGTTCGTAAATAGCTATGGCATCCTTGTTTGATGCGTGCACCTCCAGTTTGATTTGCATCTGCTGTTTTTTCGCGTATGAAATGGCTTTCTTGGTAAGATCTCTGCCTATCCCACGACGCCGATATTCCGGCAAAACCCCAATGTGGTGCAAATGCAATCGTCGTCCATCGTACGTGAGCCAGGCAGTGCCCACCACTTTGTCGCTGTCGGGAAGTTCTGCAACCCATAATTTTCCACCCAGCCGCAGGGTTTGTTCTATAATGCCCAAGTCGTCGCCACGTGCTTTGCTGCCTATGCCCGTCTCTTCCCACACATACATCAGGGCACCATAATCTTTCGTTTCAAATTCACGAATAGCATAGGTTTTACTCATGCGTGTCCTCCTCTTTTACTTTTAAAACGTAAATCTGGTAAGTACCATCGCGTATCACCTTTACTTTTTCTCCCTTTTCAACGAAACCTGTTTCCGATCGGGCATCAAAAATGGTCTCATCAATGCGGACTTTTCCGCCGGGGCGCAAAACCGTTTCTGCAATACCGATACGTCCTTTTAGCGTCTTTACAATGGTGTCCACTCCAATGTAGCCATCGTCCTTTTGTTGCGTATCGCCCAATATCAGCGATGAAAACTGCTGCGAGGTTAGAATTTTTTTGCTCAGGTAGATAGAGCCTATCAATGCCGCTAGTGAAGACACCGTAACCAAAACCAAACTCGAGAGCACGATTTTTACGGCTTCCAGGGCGTGAAATTCAAACTCAAATACCACATTATCTACCATGGCCAATACCAAGCCGGCTATAGTAAGAAGAATGCCTGATACCCCCGCAATGCCAAAACCGGGAATCACAAATATTTCTATCGCAATTAACAACAGACCAATGATAAAGATGCCCAGTTCCCAATGAGCCGCAAGGCCTTCCAAGTATAAGGGGGCAAAATAGAGCAAGGCGGCAATTAACGATGCTGCCAAAGCAAAGCCAATGCCTGGTTGTTGCAATTCAAAATAGATGCCTCCTACAATAATCATGATTAAGATGCCTTGTAGAGCCGGGTTTACCAAAAAACGTATCACTTTTTCCAGCCCACTGGGCTCATACTCCTTAATCACGTATTCATCCACTTGCAGCCACTCCATTAGTTCCGGAACCGAGTTTACGATGGCCTCACAATACCCGTGCTGCATGGCTTCTTGCGCCGTAAAGGCTACAATTTTTGTAGAATCTACAATCCCGGGCACAACAATCGAGGGATCTACCATTGCCTCGGCAATCAGCGGGTCGCGATGCCATTGCACAAGGGTGTCGTTGCCTGTTATCAGGGTATCCTTGCCATGCGCTTCGGCTGTGGAACGCATGGTGGAACGCATGTACGACTGGTACTTCTCCGGCATTATCTCTCCCTGTTGGTTGACTACCGAAGCTGAGCCAATTCGCGAGCCCGGACGCATAAAAATAGTATCGGCAGCAATGGAGATCAATGCACCAGCTGAAGCGGCATTATTTTCAATAAATACATACACAGGTTTCGGGCTCTCCAAAATCTTGCTGCGTATGCTGTCGGCCATATTCACCATACCTCCGTAGGTATTTAGCTTTATTAATACCATATCAGCTTCTTCTTCTTTGGCGCGCTCAAAACTTTGTTGTGTATGACGCCACATGGCCGGAGCTATTTCCTCGTCAATACTGAATACAAATACAGTCTTTCCCTGCTTCAGGGTGTCGCTGTTGGTGTTTTGGGCTCCGAGAACTTGCGAGAATAGAAACATTAGGGAAAACAGAAGGTACTTCATCATTTTGTGTATTAGGTTTGTTGATTTAAGGGCTTCAGGTAGTCTAAAAAGGCGTCCAGAGCTTTTCGTTTATCCTTGTCAAGATTAAATTGGATGCTATGAGTTAAGTATTCGGAAAGATCGACGGGAATATCCGACAGTTCCGGAGAGGCTTCAAGCATTTGGGGGATGTGTTGTATTCCCCATTCCAATGCCTGGTTAAGGGCTTGTTCAAATTCGGGCGCAATGGGTTTGTTGGCTACCCAGGCTGCAAAAACAAAGGGCATACCTGTCATTTGGAACCACTCTTCCGCTAAATCGTACTGATAGGGATATTTGTTTTCAATGGGAAACACCTTGTCGCCAATTACTACGCCGCCCTCCTGATTGCCATTCAGGTGGTGTTCAAAAGCTTTTGAACCGTGTTTCCATGAGGGCTCAATATGCCAATGGTGTTGGGCCAATACTTTTGCCAAGGCCACCGAGGTGCGGCTGTGTGTATCCTGCACAATCCAGCGCATCTGCTCCACCGGAACATTGCCCACCAACACTACCGTGCGAACACTCCGATAGGCACCAATGCAATAGTTGCCAATTAGTTGGTAGTAGGGGAGTTGGGGGAGTATGGCTACGGGTACCAGCCCTATATCTACTTTGTTGTCAATGAGTTTGGATGCGCACTGCGAAGGGATATCTTTTTCAAGTATAATCCGGTCTTTTATAGGTGTATGCTCCAATCCATACACAAAAGGCAAGGAGTTTAAATAGGA
>JAWOEH010000097.1:0-9222 GCA_046482855.1 Bacteroidales bacterium
AATACCCCGCTTGAAGTGTGTGAACAGCGGGATGTAAAAGGGTTGTATGCCAAGGCTCGGGCAGGAGTTATAAAAAACTTCACGGGAGTGGATGCACCCTATGAAGCGCCTGAACATCCCGATGTGGAGATAAAATCTGATAAAATGACTGTTGAACAAGCTACAGAGGCATTGCTCGAAAAAATAGTACCGAAAATATCATTAAAGCCTACAAAATAAGAAAATAGTGCAAATGAAACAGTATTACATCAATCACTTACGAGAGCTGGAAGCAGAAGGCATGTATATTATCAGGGAGGTAGCTGCGCAGTTTGAGCGCCCCGTACTACTCTTCTCGGGAGGGAAGGACTCCATTGTGATGTTTCACCTGGCACGCAAGGCCTTTTGGCCCGCACGTGTACCTTTCCCCTTGATGCATATCGACACCGGGCACAATTTTCAGGAAACCCTCGATTTTCGCGACGAATTGGCAAGGAAAACCGAAACTCAACTTATTGTACGATATGTGCAGGACTCCATCGATCAGGGAAAAGCGACAGAGGAGACAGGCTTTAATGCCAGCCGTAATAAATTGCAAACGGTAACCTTGCTCGACGCTATCGAAGAGCTGAAAATCGACTGTGCCATGGGCGGTGGTCGACGTGACGAAGAGAAAGCACGTGCAAAGGAGCGGTTTTTCTCGCATCGTGACGAATTTGGGCAATGGGATCCCAAAAATCAGCGTCCCGAATTGTGGAATATCTTCAACGGACGTAAAAATATGGGCGAACACTTTCGCGTATTCCCGCTGAGTAACTGGACCGAGATGGATGTATGGCAATATATCCTGATGGAAAACATTGATATCCCGAACCTATACTTCTCGCATGAACGCGATGTTATTGAACGTGATGGTACCATTTTAGCCAATTCCGATTTCTTATCGCTTAGAGACAACGAAAAACCCGAGAAACGAGTGGTTCGGTTTCGTACTATTGGCGATATGACCTGTACCGGTGCGGTAGCATCAAAAGCCTCCACGCTTGAAGATATTATTGAGGAAGTAGCTGCCAGCCGTGAAACCGAACGTGGTGAACGATACGACGATAAACCTTCGGAGAGTGCGATGGAAGACCGAAAACGAGACGGCTATTTTTAATAGAATATCAAATTCAAAATCGATAGAAATGTCACAAGATACTACCCGAGGATATTTGGATATGGAGCTTCTTCGCTTTACTACTGCAGGGAGCGTAGATGATGGAAAAAGTACACTCATTGGCCGGTTGCTGTATGACAGCAAAGCGATCTTCCAGGATCAATTGGAATCGCTTGAACGTGCCAGTGTGTTGAAAGGAGAAGAAGAGGTAAACCTGGCGTTATTAACGGATGGATTAAAAGCTGAGCGGGAGCAAGGCATTACCATTGATGTGGCATACCGTTATTTTGCCACACCCAAGCGGAAATTTATTATTGCCGATACACCCGGTCACGTGCAATACACGCGTAACATGGTAACCGGCGCCTCTACGGCTAATGCCGCCATTATTCTTATCGATGCCCGTAATGGGGTTATCGAACAAACCATACGTCATGCTTATATTGCATCGTTGCTGCAAATTCCGCATGTAGTTGTATGTATTAATAAGATGGATTTGGTGGAGCACTCGGAGGAGCGCTACGAGGAGA
This sequence comes from Bacteroidales bacterium, assembly GCA_046482855.1. GTDB lineage: Bacteria > Bacteroidota > Bacteroidia > Bacteroidales > UBA12077 > CAYVSF01. The sequence continues at coordinate 1,669 of JAWOEH010000097.1, forward strand.
TTCGTTCTCAATTTGAGAAAATCTCGGCCAAGCTGGACATGAAAGATGTGCGCTTTATCCCAATTAGTGCCAAGTATGGTGATAATGTTGTGACGCGGTCAAAAAATATGACTTGGTATGAAGGGCCCACGTTAATCTACTATCTTGAACACGTGCATATTACGAATGATAAAAACTTTAATGAACCCCGTTTCCCTGTACAATATGTTATTCGTCCCCAGCGTGACGAGTTTCATGATTACCGCGGGTATGCCGGACGTGTTGAGGGCGGTGTATTCCATGTAGGCGATAAGATCAAGGTATTGCCCTCCGGACTAAAATCCACCGTGAAAAGCATCGATACCTTCAATGGTGCGGTAGAAGAGGCCTTCCCACCGCAATCGGTAACGCTTTCGCTTGCTGATGATATCGACATTTCCAGAGGCGATATGCTTGTTTTGGAAGAGAACGGACCGCGGGTGGAGCAGCAGTTTGACATGATGATGTGCTGGTTCCATGAAAAACCGATGACGTTAGGCGGTAAATACCTGGTGCGTCATACAACCAATGAAACGCGGTGCATCATAAAAGAGGTAAAGTACAAAGTGGAAGTGAATAGCCTCGACCACGAAACCGGTGATAGGAATATAGGGCTTAATGATATTGTGCGGGTAACCCTGAAAACAGCCAAACCCCTGTATATTGATTCTTACCGGAAAAACCGCAAAACAGGAAGTGTGATTTTAATTGACGAAGGCACAAATGAAACGGTTGCCGCCGGAATGATTATGTGAAAAATAGATTTGTTATGATAAAGCGGGGTACTTCAAATGAGGTACCCCGTCGTTTTTTTATCGTCCTCAAAGATCTTTCCGAAACCTATAGTAAAAAAGGCAAATGCTGCATCGCTTCCTGCATAATTGTGGCATGGTCGAATGCTAACGCGGGAAGATCTTCGATGGAAGACCATTGAGCCAGATGGGCATCGTCGCCGGCTTTTACCTGCTTTTTTGTCGCATCGGCAATAATGGCATAGTACACCACCGAAATGGTTCGTCCCCGGGGGTCTCTGCCGGGGTTACCATAGGTTCGGAACTGCTGAAGTTGTTGGAGGGCAATTCCGGTTTCTTCCCGGAGTTCGCGTATAGCCGATTGGTGTAAGGTTTCCTCCATCTCGATAAAGCCACCGGGAAGGGCCCACATTCCTTTAAAGGGTTCATTCAGGCGTTCAATTAATAGAATTTCCCATTGTTTTGTTGTGCGGTGGAACACCATAATGTCTATTGTGACAGCAGGTCGGGGGTAGCTATAAGTATACTTCATTTCTTTCGCTGTTTGCAATTAATTGCCACAAAGATAATGATGATCACAGCAATGATAAATACGAGAATGTACATCCGTGTCATGGCCGGTATTTTAAGCGTTTGATGATGCGTAATTTGTGCGTGTACTGTTTTGTGTAAGGGTGGAAAATACCCTGATGATCGAATTTGTTGATTTGTACCATACCTGAGGCATGAATAATTTCATTGGCATTTAAAAGAATACCCACGTGGGTAATCTGTCCTTCTGTATCATCGAAGAATGCAAGATCTCCCGGCATCGCATCTTTTACGAAATCGATGGTTGTGCCTTTAAGAGCTTGCTGAGAAGCATCTCGCGGCAAGGATATACCTGCGGCCTTCATAACTACTTGGGTAAGGCCTGAACAATCAATTCCAAAGGCACTTCTGCCGCCCCACAAATAGGGAGTATGCAGGAATTTTTGTGCCAACCGGGCAATCTCCACTTTCTTATGCTCCGTAGGCATGGGAGGAAGCGGCTGAACGGCATAAGGGTGGACTTTTTTCAATTGCTGATGGAGTTCACTTCCCATTGATAAGGGCAGTAAACCTACTGAGGTTTTTTGCCAATAAAGATTATCCGTTATAACAATAGGGTTTGTGTTGGTTTCTTTTGTTACTACACCCCAGGTTTTTGCATCTATCCACCCTTCGTACCCGTCAAAATCCAACTTTATGTAGGTCCATTTTTTTTGTGTCTCCAGGATTTGGAAGATCTCGCCAAACAAAACCTGACTGACCATTTCACTGGCTTCAGCGGGTGTGTTACGCATGGGGATTATTGGAATTAGCGGAATGCCGTATTGCATGTGTTGTGTTTGTTTGGATGTTTGTTAATTAACTTTTTGTAAATGAGTGCGTATTAACTATCTATGGAGCCGGTCTGTTTATGGCCATTATTATATTGGTTATTTTGTTGTTGAAAAAATGCGATAGTGAACAAAAAAGTTATTTTTGTAAATAAGTTGCTTTGGGTTGTAAATTAAGAAAATATCTATGATAAATAAAATCAAAGAAAAATTAAAATATTATTTCCGGGGATTGCTATTTGTGGTAACCATTGCATTGATTGCACTAATAATGCCAAGTGATGCAAAGTTTCGGTATGATATTCAGAAAGGAAAACCCTGGCTGCATGAAACGCTTATTGCTCCATTTGATTTTCCCGTATATAAAAGTGAGGAAGTTATTGAACAAGAACAGGATAGTGTTAAAGCTGCCCATTCTCCCTACTTTGTATTCGATTCCACGGCGGTAAAGGCGAGTATGCAGGGGTTACGAGAGCGAATTTCGCAATTGTCGCCCGGAACAAAGCCAGAAGTTGTTAAGGAGGAGCTTAGCAAGACTATCCTGCCAAAACTTCAGACTATCTATAAGAAAGGAGTTATTGAGAAAAACGAAGAGTTTATTCGCAACTACGAAAAAGTGGATGCAATTGCCATTGTTAACCAAAAAGTGGCGCAAAAGCGAACTATGAAGCAGGTTTATACGCCTAAATCTGCTTATGAGTTGTTATTAGAGAAGACCGATAACATACTTGATTCACTTCAGGTGGCACAATTAACCGATGGAATTATTGACAGTCTTTCGTTGTATCACTTTGTTCAGCCCAATCTCTATTTTGATGCCAAAACCACTGAGCAGATGATGAACCTTAAGTTGGATGAACTTTCCCTTACCAAAGGCATGATTCAACAAGGTGAGTTAATTGTTTCCAAGGGGCAAGTGGTGGATCATGCTACTTATGAAGTATTGGCTTCTTTGAAGAAGGAGTATGAAACAAAGGTGGGCTATTCGTACAAGGCCAATATGGTTTTCTATGGGAATATCATTTTTGTGTTTGCTGCCATATCGGTTTTGTTTTTGTTTCTCTATCATTTCCGAAGAGATATTTTGAGCAATAGCCTGAAAATTACCTTTATCCTTATTCTTGTGCTATTGATGGTTGGGGCTTCAAGTGTCATGATGTTTTTTGACTTGAGCAATATGCTCTACCTGATTCCTTTTGCGCTTGTGCCCATTATAATACGTACCTTTTATGATGCACGCCTGGCACTCTTTATTCATATTATCATTGTGTTGTTAGTGGGCTTCTTTGCTCCCAATGGATTTGAGTTCGTCTTTTTGAACTTTACAGCCGGAATCGTTGCTATTTTTAGTCAAACAAGTTTAAACCGCAGAGGCAAGTTGTTCCTCTCGGCTGCGTTGGTTGTTTTTACCTATGCTTTTGTTTATTTTGGGTTGGCTATTACACGTGAAACCGACATACGAGAGCTTAACTATATGTTCTTTTTATACTTCTTGTTGAATGGTTTCTTGTTGCTACTTTCCCACCCACTAATTTATTTGTTCGAAAAGGTTTTTGGTTTTTTAAGTGATATAACCCTGCTTGAGTTGAGTGATACCAATCAGCCCTTATTGCGAGAGCTGGCTGAGAAGGCTCCGGGTACCTTTCAACATTCATTACAGGTTGCAAACCTGGCCGAGGAGTCCATCCGGCAAATAGGCGGAAATCCTTTGTTGGTTCGCACGGGTGCTTTGTATCACGATATTGGAAAGATGAACAATCCGGCTTATTTTATTGAAAATCAGCGTGCGGGTTTTAATCCTCATAAAGGACTTGATTTTGATAAAAGTGCCGAGATTATTATCCGTCATGTGACCGAAGGCATTGAGATAGCTAAGAAGGCAAAGCTGCCGGAACCCTTAATTGATTTCATTCGGACACATCATGGCACCAGTACCGTGCAGTTTTTTTATAAAAACTATATTGCCCAATTTCCGGAGCGAGAGTCGGAAATATACAAATTTACCTATCCCGGGCCACGACCTTCCACTAAGGAGATGGCCGTTGTGATGATGGCTGATTCGGTAGAGGCTGCTTCCAGAAGTCTTACTGATTTTAGTGAAGAGAAGATTCGTAATTTGGTAGAGAGCATCATCTCGAAACAACAAAGTGAAAACCAGTTTGACTATGTGGATTTAACCTTCCGGGATGTAACAGTGGTGAAAAATCTTTTAATCGATAAACTAATAAACATCTATCATGCACGTATTAAATACCCTGGTCAGGAGTAATGGCCCGGTAAATTTGTTGGTATATTTGGTGCTGCTATTTTCTTTGAGTGTGGGGGGATGCACGTTGCCTCGTGACATGACAGATGCTAAGCCTGAAAAGGTATCAGCATGGGACGATAGTTTATCTTTCCAGTACAACGATTCCATTCAAGCGGGTTCATACTTAGAAGTGACCATCCAAAATCGGACGAAACAACCCCTTATTTTCTTACACCCATATGAACTCGAGGTTTTTAGCTGTGCCAACGACACCTCAAAAGTAAGAACCCTTTACTGTCCCTGCAATGCTTCCTGTGTGGCTCCAAGCGATGAGTTGAAAATTCCCGGTCACAAAAGCTATACATTGAAATGGCTTGCTGCAGAGCGTTGGTGTGAAACAGACGAAGAGAATAAACTCCTGCGGATAGAGAGGAAAGAATTGCCCCAAGCAGGGAGCTACTTTTTGTTGGTGCACATCAAAAAGGGAGATAGCGTACACGCTAAACAATTAGTATTTACTATTTATCATTAAATAAAAGTTAGGATTGAAGAAGTTGATTGCAATTGTAATGCTGGTGGGCATTACGTGGGGAGTGAAAGCTCAACCATGGCTAGAGGAATTGGGTAACATCCGGAAAGAAAAAAGCAGCGAATTAACCCTGCATGATTTTCAAAAGGCTTTTTATCAGTACTGGGAAGATCATGATGTAAAGAAAGGTGTGTTTATTGAAGACGGCGTTCGAAAGAAAGCTCCGGGCTGGAAACAATTTAAACGTTGGGAATGGTATTGGGAAATGAATGCAGACCCTGCTACCGGAAAATTTCCCCAAACGAATTCAGGCGTAGAATATAAAAAGTACCGGCAAAGTACTACTAAGGAGACGTCTTTAGGAAATTGGATAATATTAGGACCCAATGAGACAACCGGCGGTTATGCCGGTTTGGGGCGCATAAATGCTGTTGCTTTTCATCCGAACGATAAAAATACGTTCTGGGTGGGAGCTCCCTCTGGAGGGATTTGGGAGACCACTGATGGTGGTACTAGTTGGTCCGTTTTAAATGACTACAACGATGTGATAGGTGTGAGTGACATTGCTGTGGCTCATGATTATAGTACGAACCCCACTTTGTATATAGCCACGGGCGACCGTGACGGAGGAAGTCTTTGGGCATTAGGCGGCGGTGTTAGTGCCGATAACCAGTCCATTGGCGTATTGAAATCGACTGATGGTGGGCTTAATTGGCAAGAAACAGGCCTTTCTTATCTTACCGAAGAAAAGTTACTTATTGGTCGGTTGTTGTTGCATCCTTCCAATAATGATGTACTCCTGGCCGGAACCACCAAAGGAATTTTTAAATCGACAGATGGAGCTGCCACTTGGGAACAGGTACATAGCTCTGCATATGTAATCGATATGGAGTTTAATCCTGCCAATCCCGATGTGGTGTATGCTTCTACTATGTCCTATCGGAACGAACCTGTGATTATGCGATCCGACGATTTAGGTGAAACCTGGGCTACTGTTCATACGATGGATGTTGAGGAGTATCGGGTGGAATTAGCAGTAACAGCTGATAATCCTGATGTTGTATATGCTCTTTCGGCGGTACGTGCAGGCAGTATGGGTTCTATTTATCGTTCCAATGATGGTGGCATCTCCTATGAAAATGTTTTTGATGGCACCATCGATGGAAATAATCTATTAGGTTATTATAGCGATGGAACGGGTAGCGATGGACAAGGAAGCTATGACCTGGCTTTTGAAGCTTCGCCAAAAGACAGCAATATGGTTTTTGTAGGAGGCATTAATACCTGGAAATCTACCGATGGTGGTACAAGCTGGCAAATAAATACTATGTGGACCAGTAGTACTACTTATAATACAGCGGGCGCTCCAGTTGTGCATGCCGATAAACATGTGTTGAAGTACCGAACCGAGGCTGAGGATACGGTTCTATTTGAAGGAAATGACGGAGGAATTTATTATACCCCCGATGATGGCGGAACGTGGACTGATCTTTCCAATGATCTGTATATTTCGCAGTTATACCGCCTCGGTGTTTCTGCGACTGATTCGAATATTGTCATCACGGGATTACAGGACAACGGGTCCAAACTTTACTATTATGAGAATTGGTATGATGTAACCGGCGGGGATGGCATGGAGTGTATGATTGACTATACGGATCCTGCTATACAATATGCCACTTATGCAAATGGAACGTTGTATCGTACCATGGAGAATTGGAATCAAGGAACTGTTACCACTATATCGGATAATATCAACAACGAAACCGGTTATTGGGTGACTCCCTACATTATGCATCCTCAAGAGCCGGAAGTATTGTATGTGGGGTATACCAATGTTTGGAAGACCACTGATCGGGGCAATACATTTAGTAAGATTTCTGATTTCCCCGCAGGAAAACTTAAAGCCATGGCGCAATCAAGTTCTGATCCTGCCTATTTGTATGTTTCTGATGCGGATAGTTTATTGATGACTGCAGATGAAGGAGCGACTTGGACCAATGTTACAGGTTCACTACCTGTTGGTTCTGCAAAGATCACCTATATTGCTGTTGATAATAGAAATCCCCAGCGTGTATGGGTAACAATGGGTGGATTCACTGGCAACCATGTGTTTGAAACAGAGGACGCAGGCGAAACCTGGACCGATATTTCAACCGGATTGCCAAATTTACCTGCCTATTCGATTGTTAAAGATACGCTGTATAAAGGAAAAGATATTCTTTATGTGAGCATGGATAGAGGCGTATACATAAAAGTGGACGACAACCACTGGGTGCCTTATAGTAACGAGTTACCCAATGTGGTTGTAACTGAGCTGGAAATATACTATGACAGCACGGAGGCATCAAATAATAAGCTGCGTGCAGCAACCTATGGACGCGGTTTGTGGGAGACGCCTACCTACCAGTATACAAAAGATGCTTTCCTGGAAAGTCAGATAACTATTCGGGAAAAGTACTGCTCATCGCATTCGCAGGATCTTGTTTACAAATTGGTAAACGATGGCAATGACACACTTACCTCGGTAAATGTAGTGGCTTTGTTTTCATCCACCGGAGATCGGTTGGAGCAAACTATTTCCGATAGTATTGCTCCCGGAGAGGATACCTTGCTTACGTTTAAGCGCGTGTTATTTCCTGCAGG
>JAWOEH010000100.1:0-6007 GCA_046482855.1 Bacteroidales bacterium
AACATGAGCCATGAAATTCGAACCCCCATGAATGGGATTATCGGGTTTAGCAATTTGTTACTAACGCCCGTTGATGAGCAACAACAGAAGCACTATGCAGGTATTATTGCCAAAAGTGCTGATCGGCTTTTACGGTTATTAAATGATCTGATAGACATTTCCAAAATTGAAACCGGACAGATGGAGTTGAACTTTCAGCAGATTGATGTAAGCAACCTGATGAAGGAGTGGGCCGACTTTTATAGCATGCACGCACGGGATAAAAACATACATCTGCAACTTTACACACCTAATCATGCATCAAAACATACCTTGTACACCGATAAGGAGAGGCTGGGACAGGTGTTGAGCAACTTATTAAGCAATGCCTTTAAGCATACACAAAAGGGGCGTATTGTGCTGGGCTATGAACCCACCAATGGGGCTATTCGATTTTGGGTGTCGGATACCGGAAAGGGAATTGATCAACACCAACAGCAGACAGTCTTTGAGCGATTCCGTCAGGCTACGAAGGAACCTTATGGACACGCCGAAGGTGCAGGTTTGGGATTGGCCATAGCGAAAAGCATTGTTGAATTGCTGGGCGGTTCTATTGGGCTGGAGAGTACCCCCGGGAAAGGGAGTACATTCTGGTTTGTCATACCCACCGTGATTGTAAATGGCGGACAGAACAATTAGATTTGTGTGCTGTTTCCAAGGAAATCGAAAACTATGATACACTTTTATCGACATTCGGGAATATATAGAATGGAAACGGAGCAGTATTTGCCCATTTCTTTGGATACGGCCTGGGGATTTTTCTCTGACCCACAAAATTTACAGCGCATTACCCCAAAAGAGATGGGCTTTGAGATAACCTCTGATTTACCCTCCACGATCTTCCCCGGACAAATAATTACTTACCGCGTAGGTATTTTCCCTTTTATAAAAAGCAATTGGGTAACTGAAATTACCCATGTGGCTGAACCTGCTTTTTTTGTAGATGAACAACGTTTTGACCCTTACCAAATGTGGCACCACGAGCATCATTTCCAGCAGACCTCCAATGGAGTGTTGATGAAGGATCGCGTAAGTTACAAGCTTCCTTTTGCTTTTCTGGGTAGGTGGGCACATCATTTTTTTGTAAAAAAGCAACTGCTAAAAATTTTTGTCTACAGGCAGGAGGTGTTGGAGCGGTTTTTTTCCTCATACTAGTTACGTGCTTGTTTTTATGAGGTATGAAGTAACCTTACAGGCCTGCTTACTATCTTTTGTTGCTGCTTGTTATTCTGTAAGTGATTGCAAGACAGAATATACCGTCAGGCACTAGTCTTGACCCGGTTTTTTTACCAAAAGTTTCACACTGGTATTTTTGCCGGATAAGAACTGTGCAATAATCTGCGTTCTGGGAAATTGTTCTAAAATGATCTTTATAAATACCGTTAAGGGGACGGCCATAATCATGCCTGCAACTCCCCATATATACCCCCATAGCATTAACATAACCAGAATGGTGATAACATTTACCGAGAAGGTCTTGCCCATAAATATAGGGTCCAAAATACCGCCCATCAGTACCTGTACCGATGTAATGGAGAGAATAAAAAAGAAGAGTTGGCTGGAGAACTCCAAATCGACCATGGCAAAAGCTGAAAGCACTATTACCGAAAGAATGGAGCCAATCATTTGAATGAAGTTCAACACAAACGCAATGAGTCCCCAAAATACAGGAAAGCTTACGTCAAAAATGACACAGGCTGAACTGATGCCAATGCCCGTGAACAGACTGATGAAGAATTTCACCTTCACAAACCTAATAATGTCATGCTCAATTTTCATGAATGCCTTTATGGAGCTGAAACGATCCTTAATAAGGGTTCGGTTCATCAGGTTTTGAAAATCTAGCGATCCGGCCAGCAGCAGAACTACAAAAAATACCGTCATCATCGTAATGGAGAGAGTACTTTGAATAAATGCAAAAGTGGACTTAAAGCTGCCAACCAGGGAGTTTTGTTTTAGGTAGTGATTGAGTACTTTCTCCCCTTCGGCACGTTGTACACCAAAAAAATCTTCGAACGAGAGGAGTAACTTTGTTGCTTTTGTCTCAGCCCGCTCAAAAAAGCTACTGTCGGCCGATAGAATCTCCTGACTCGAGAGTTTTATCAATTCGCCACCAATTTTTATAATGCCCACAAGGATGAGAATGACAATGGCAATGCTAATGACTTTTGGGATGTGTTTTTTCGCAAGCCAGCGCATTAAGGGCAAAAATAGCAAGGCAATAAACATTGATAATACCAGTGGGATAAATATGAAGGAGAGGATTTTTAACAGGTAGAATACAACAGGTATTACCAAAATAAGCAACAGGGTGTTCGTGGTTTTTAAGTCTTTCATATCAGTTAGTTATTAATCGCATGGAGGGCATTGCTTCCCATTTTTGCCAGGTTAAAATTAGCTATTATTCGGAACATTTAATGCATGCAATGGGGAACAGTACAAAAAAAATCCGACATCTTATTAACACCTCTTTGTATACGATGCTAGCCTGATACAAGTGTACACCGCCCGCAAATTGTTAGTAACTCCATTTTTGCCTTCAGAATAATTGTCGTAATCTTGTTATCAACTTGATGGTTCCCATTATTTGGATGGGATGAAAAGGGAATCCGGTGCTTTCGAAAAGTTCGAGAAATTCCGGAGCTGTCCCCGCAGCTGTAAGTCCTAAAAGGCTTAGCGTACTGCATCCACTGATCGATTGTCGATTGGGAAGGCCGCGCTAAGTAGGATAAGCCAGAAGACCTGCCACAAGAATGATTACTCTGTAGCTTTCGGGCGAAAAGCATAGGAGTGGGCATAGTACATACCGTTCTTGATCCCTCCTTTTAAAAACCCAGGCTGCAGCCATGTAGAACGTAAAATGCATAACAATGGCAGCAGAAATTTGCACACACATGCGAAAACGCGATGGGAACGTAGTCCCCTTCGAGGTAGAAAAGATTCAATTTGCGCTCTTCCGGGCCTTTCGGGCCAGCGGCAATCCTTCGCGCTCCAGAGCCAATCAGTTAGGGCAATTGGTGGCACACCGGCTCACACTAAGCCTTTCGGAAGAAGAGATTCCTGATGTGGAGATGATTCAGGATGCTGTGGAGCGTACCCTGTTCGATCACCGCGAGTTTGATGTGGCCAAAGCCTATATCACCTATCGCTACCAACATAAGCACATGCGCAATGCACGTGAGTTGTTTTCGAATCTGGATATTGTGGACGACTATTTATCCCTATCCGATTGGCGGGTGAAGGAGAGTGCCAACTCAACCTATTCGCTGCAGGGATTGAATCAACACATCGCCACGCTGGTAAGCGGGCAGTATTGGTTGAATCGAATTTATTCTGAAGAGATTGCTGCCACACACCAAAGCGGGCAGTTGCACATTCACGATTTGGGTTTTTTAAGCGTATACTGTGTCGGTTGGGATTTGGAAGATCTTTTGGTCACCGGATTCAGAGGCGTAGCCGGTAAAACTCAAAGTGCGCCTCCCAAACACCTGCGCACAGCTTTGGGGCAGATTGTGAACTTTTTCTACACCATGCAGGGCGAAGCTGCAGGCGCTCAGGCATTCAGTAATTTTGACACGTACCTGGCGCCTTTTATCCGCTACGATAAACTTGATTACGAGCAGGTGAAACAATGCCTGCAGGAGTTCTTTTTTAACATGAACGTACCTACGCGCGTGGGGTTCCAGACGCCCTTCACCAACGTGACCATGGATTTGGAGGTGCCCTCGTTTTTACAAGATCAACCCGTAGTGGTGGGCGGAATGCCACAAGAAGCGACATACGGTGAGTTTCAAAAGGAGATGGATCTGTTTAACCGTGCCTTTGCACAGGTGATGCTGGAGGGTGATGCCTCGGGCAGCGTGTTCTCCTTTCCCATACCTACCTACAACATAACCCCAAACTTTCAGTGGGATAACCCCAATTACCAAGGTATTTGGCAAATGGCCGCCAAGTATGGCATTCCCTATTTTTCAAACTTTGTCAACTCCGACATGAGTCCCGACGATGTCAGGAGCATGTGTTGCCGTTTGCGGTTGGATAAGCGAGAATTGCAGAAACGCGGAGGTGGACTGTTTGGAGCCAATCCGCTTACCGGCTCGGTAGGGGTGGTGACCCTCAACTTGCCCAGACTGGGGTATGAATCTTTGAATAAAGAAGATCTTCTTACACGATTAACTCACCTGATGGATATGGCCAAAGAGAGCCTGGAGGTGAAACGCAAACTCATTGAGCGTTATACAGAACAAGGTCTATATCCCTATTCCAAATTTTACCTGCGGCATTTGTACAAGAAAACCGGCAGCTACTGGGACAACCACTTCAGCACCATTGGCATAGTGGGCATGAATGAATGCCTGCAGAATTTTATGGGCGAGCATTTGGGTACTACAGCGGGGCACAACCTGGCTATTGAGATAATGGACTTTATGCGCTTGCGCCTGGAAGCGTTTCAGGAAGAGACCGGGCATATCTACAACCTGGAAGCGACTCCGGCCGAAGGCACCTCCTACAGGCTTGCCCGACTCGATAAGCAAGCCTATCCCGATATTATTGTGGCCAATGAGCCGGCAGTGAAAACAGGAGCAGCGCCTTACTACACCAACTCCACTCAGTTGCCGGTTAACTATACCGACGATCTGTTTGAAGCTTTGCAATTGCAGGACGATTTGCAAACCCGCTATACAGGTGGAACGGTATTCCATACTTTTGTGGGCGAGTCGCAGATGCCCGAAGCAGGGGTTGTGCAATTTCTGAAAAAGGTGACTGGCCACTATCGTTTGCCTTACATCACCCTTTCGCCTACCTTTAGCATTTGCCCTAACCACGGTTACCTATACGGGGAGCACCAAACCTGTCCGAAGTGTGTTGCAAACGGGGAAGAGGTGCAGTGCACCGTCTATTCGCGCATTGTGGGTTACCTGCGGCCTGTGGATCAGTGGAATGCAGGTAAGCAGGCGGAATATAACGATCGCAAGCAATTTGATAAATCTGTGGCTTCAACCAACGTGGAAGAGGCTTTGGCTTAAAATACAGAATGATGACGCAAGTATCCGGCCTATCATTCGGGGGATGGCAGAAGCAAAGTTTTGTGGACTGGCCCGGCCAGTTGTCTACTGTGCTTTTCACTCCCGGATGCAATCTCCGATGTCCTTATTGCCATAACGCAACACTTTTGCGTGGTGAAAACTTGTCTGTTTATCCGTCGGAGCAAGTGCTGAGTTGGCTTGCGCTCAACCGGCAGCTCCTTGATGCAGTGGTGGTTTCGGGTGGGGAACCTACCCTGCACAAGGGGTTGCTCCCTTTTTTTCGAAATGTTAAGGAGTTGGGCTTAAAAAATAAGCTTGACACCAATGGCACTCATCCTGCACTGTTGCAACAGCTGATTGAACAGAGACTGCTCGATTTCGTGGCCATGGACATAAAAGCGCCACTGCAACTGAAGGCTTACAAAAAAGTAGTAGGACCGAAATTTTCTGCTTCTATGATGGAGCAGGTAAAACAAAGTGTTGCCCTGCTAAAAGCAAGTCCCATAAAGGTGGCGTTTCGCATCACAGTGGCCAGGCCCTTGTTAAATCCCCAAGATGTATTGTTGATAAAAAATGAGTTGGAGGCTTCTCTGAAAGTTCAAAATTACCAATGCAGCGAAGGGGTGTTGGCACCTGTAGGATTGACGCCCTGGACGCCTGAGGAGTTGGCTCAGGTATTGGCGTTCACAGAAAAGTGAATGGATGTTTTTGCCTGTAAGACATTTTTATCTCTGGATGGCACTTCTGCATTAGCACGAAATATCAATTTTTAGCTGATTTGGTGAAAGCTTGGAAAGAAAAGTGTGCCTGAATTTTTCCGCGGCCCAATTCATTGCATGTACATATGTATATACTGCGTAATTAATTAATTATTTGATTGTCCGCTTTTAAGCATAAGAGGATATTGTTATGCAGAAAATCAATTATTTGCCCCAGACCCT
>JAWOEH010000135.1:0-15106 GCA_046482855.1 Bacteroidales bacterium
GTTTGCCATTGAAAATCGAACATGCCGGCATGTGGTTTCACAACATATCCCGGTGTTTCCCCTTTCAGTTGGATAAAATACGTATACTTGTCGCGCAATTGCTCTTCATGTGCACGCTGCGAGGTAATGCTGATATGCTCCTGTGGCTGTTCATGGCTATAATCAATGGTTTTCTTCTCGCGGTAATCGTAATTCCCTTTTGAGAAGAGATGCAGACTCCCCAGTTTTACGCCCACACCCCACTTTGTTGCCTTTTTGATGAGTTGTTTGTGTAAAAACTTCTCATAAACAACACCCTGCGCACCTGCCAACTCCTCCCACCGGCCTTTTATCAATGCCTCGTGATAACGCTTAAGTGCCTGGTTCGTAAAGGAAGCTTCCAATACGGTTTCCTCCTCTTTCAGCCGTTGATAAGCCACACCCACCTCCAGGGCAATCTGTTGTTTTAAAAAGGCTTCCACTTTTTCGGAAAGATCTTTCCGAAGCTTATTATACTGTTCCTGTAAAATGTGCTCTTGCTGCAAATCTACTTCCCAGCCCAAACGGTTTACCACAAAGCTTACCAGTTCCTTTTCCCATTTGCTCCATTGGGCTTTCTCCTTCGTCAGCAAATTGTCCCACTTCTCCAACGATGTGCCCAGCAGCGCTTCGGTTAAGCTATCCAATAGACTATCCCACCATTTGTCCTTTCCCAGAGCAAGGGAAACGGCCACATTGCCCTCCACATCAAATGAGCGGGATTTAAGTTTTTTAACCGAGGCTCCATAGTGGTTGTCAGCTTTACGCTCAATCTGTAAGCTAAACTCATCTTTCCACACACACGTAAAAGCGGCAGACAGTTTTGGTGAAGATTTCACTTCCAACCCGGTATCTTTCGGAATCATCGACTTCAAAATACTGAACGTCATCTGATACACATCGCTAAAGCTCAGTTCCAGAGCTGCCGACAGTTGGCCCATATAAGTCATGGCCAATTGTTCACCCGGAGCCAGTTTCATCACATCTTCCGGCCTCAGTACCACGCGATAGGCTTTGCGCAAATCGTCAAGCGCTTTTTCGAAAGGTGTTGCCGCCAAAAACTTCCGGAAATCGATGAAAGTTAGCGAACTATTGCCTTTTATGCCGAAATCCAGGTCGGCCAATTGAGCATTCAACCCTTTCAGGCTACCTCGAACCGATGCTTTCACAAAACAGGCATCGGGGTATTTTTCAGCGAGCTTTTTGTTGTACCAACTCTCCTTTTCGTCATCCTCGGGCTGGTTGTAAACGCTTACCTGGTAACCGCCGGCCAGCCGCAACTTTACCTTTAAGGCAGTAAGATCTTCCGTAACTTTTTTGGTAAGATCTATCTCCGGATAGTCAATATCCAGGGAACCATCATTTAAAGGCAGGTGAAAGTCCTCACGGTAAGATTCTGGGTAATGTAAAAAATTCTCTAACATAGCCGGGAATTTTAATGTATAGTATCATCTTCCTGTATTCTTACAGGAATTTCGTAATCGTACTCTTCATAAAACTGGTTCACATAGGCCGGATAATCACTTTCATCCCATTCCACGCCGGCTTTTAGTTTCACCACAATGGCATAGCAATAACTCTCCCCGGGTACAGCGGCGTAGAGTTGTTCTACTCTGTCCTCATCACTCTCCCAGTGTGCCCGATTTTGATCCAGCCACAGATTAGCAATAAACAGTTGCTGCTCCTGCGGAAGCTGGCAAAAGGCATTTTCCCAATCGGGTAAGGGTTGGGATTCATCGGCTGTATCAATTGTAGCTTGTTCGTTGGTAGCAGCCATACGGGGTAACAACAGATCTTTCAGCTTATTGAGTAGCCCTATGGCCCTGCTCGAGAAGAACCCCAAAATAAAAGAGACCACCACGGCACCATGTCCGGTGCTAATTTCCGCCAAATCGCCATTTTCAATTAACGCCTGGTGGCTCAGGAAAATGACCATAACCACAAAAGGAGCGTAAAGCAATTTGGAAATATACACCACCATTTCGGAGCGTTTAAATTGTTTACGGCGGATACGCTGAGCGCTATGATACAAGGCATTGGCTAAAACGCCAAACAACGACCAAAAAATAATCTCCCAGTACATCATTTTGCCCACCAGCCAGAAGCAGGAATCCACCTTCAGCACAACCGAAGGAAGCGCCTGCAGAAAAGCCCGCAGGCCCATTGCCTCCACCTCCTGATTCAGGGCATCCACATCTATCGATTGATTCATGGAGAGATAAGCCATAATAGCCCGGAGCGATTGTTTCTCAGTAAAGGAGGAGTCAGGAATACTGCGCACCGTATTTACCTGTTCGGCGGTGAGTACCACCTCCCGCTGGCCCTGGTAATGCATATGAGTTAGTACATAAACAACACTTAAGCTGGCCACAATGGTGGCAAGCAGAAGAATCCAGATGCGTTCAAAACGATTCATAGGATAAAGAGTTAGTGGGTTAGTTATTGGCATTACAAGTTATCGGCTTTTACGGTAAAATGCAAATGCCCTTGCGCGCTCTGTCAACACTCATCTCTCCATTCTATTGCCTACATGCAAGATTAACAGGAATAGATATTTGATTTTTTGGAGAAATGTAGGTACTTTTAATCAATGAAAAGCATCAGAAAAGCCATATTCCGCATAGGCATCAGCGCCCTAATCAGTTTATCGGGAGCGCTACTACTAACCGGATGCAGTTATTCCAACTACCTGCATATGGGATATGAAGTTCACCATTCGCCGGTGTGGAATCCCGACAGCACCGTCATTGCTTTTGTGCTTTCCACCCGCGCCTATCTGCCGGCAAAGGGTTTAAGCCGATTTCCGGACGGTGGCATTTCCAAATATCTGCACAAAGAGGTTGCCCTCTACGTTTATGACACGCGGCAACAACAAGCAACCAAAGTAGCTGGATTTCCGTATCTTACCGACCTTCTGGGCAGTTCCCGCTCCAATTGGGATAGCCGGCTGTTTTTTGATGATCATCAACTCTACTTCCACATTGCTCCCCTAATGGAGTGGCAATGGTATCTAAATAGAGCAGATACCGAGGAACAAAGAGAACGTATAAAAAAGCTGAAGCAGAATTACCAACAAGCCTTCGGTTATCGGCTCGCAACCTCTATCCTTGAACCTGTAGATACGATTACTTTCCAGGCAGGCTATGAACAGCCACCCACATCACCCTGGGCAACCACAAAGAAAATATTAGAAACAATGCCCCTGAGCACCATAGGTCTGGAGGTACAGAAAATATACCCGAAAAGTGATAAAGCGTACATTCAGGAGGCCTTATTACTGAAGAACTCCTCTCCCACCACGCGGCGGGCAGTACTGGAACAAATTATTGCAAACCAGTCCCGCGAAGCAATTAACGCCTATATAAAACAAATCGACCAGCAAAAAGAAAAGCTTGAAGGAATTGACAAAGACATTTATGAAAGTACTATTCAACCTCTTTACCAACAGCTGCAAAGCATGCGTTAACCCTTTGGCAGCCACATTTGTTCTGTTTACCTTGTCAGCCTCTACAGCCTGCGCCCAGGAAGCAGCCCTTCCTCAGGAGGTACATCTAATTGACACTCTTGCTTATACAGAATTTGCCGTGACGCATCTTGAATCCCGCCGCTATCCACCCGCTCACCTCTTTGATGCCGACCCCAAAACATGCTGGGTGTATTCTGCAACCGATAGCACACACACCGAACTTTATGTAAAGGTGCCAGCAGTTGACGAGCCTGTACTCAATCTGATTGGAGGCTATAGCAAAAGCGCTTCGCTCTATCGAGCCAATGGGCGCCCTGCCAAAATACAACTTTCGCTCTATCAGGCCAGGCAACCGGAAGGCATGGTAAGTGAAACCGGCATTGGTTACCAGCTCTTTCCGCTTATGCTCAACCAAACCGTTGAACTGGCCGACACTCTGAAAATTACAAGCATTCCCCTAAATCTGGACGACAAAGCCTATTTGCAATCGGCAATGGAAACAGAAACCTCGCCACCCGATAGCCTCCTCGAAAAAAGCTATGTCGTAAAATTATCCTTTCCGGAAAGTTATGCCGGCGAAAAGTATAAGGACAACTGCATTAGTGAACTGTTTTTTACCGATAGGTTTATCTCTCCCAGGCTACCCAATCAACCAGCAATTAAAAATGTATATGTTAACGAGAAGGAAACAGCCCTCATCGGCACTACATCTGATAGAGATACGTGCGAAATTTACTCGGATACCACCTCGGTTCTTCAGCTCACAGAACTATCGCCAAAAAAGCGGTGGGCCATAGTTATTGCCATGCCTCAGCACGTTGAGGGACGAGCCGAAAGCTATTACTACCTGATAGATGTATGGAACAGAAAAGAAGTAACCAGTGAATTAGTTGCCGCAACAGGCACTTACTTGCCGGGAGCCATGTTGTTTTTTGAAACCCGGGAAGATCAGCTCATCTTGTTCTACCACTCGGCCAACTACGAAACCCGGGAGGTGCGCCTGATTGAATAGCCAACATCAGATCTCGGTTTCATTATTTCACATGGTCAGTTTTCACATCTATCGCAGCTAATGAAGTGTGCTTATTGCTGGATAAACGGGAATAACAGTCTACTAAGATGCCCCATTTAAACAGAAGGTAAATATCTCTGACAGGCATACTTCCCTTTGTTACATCTTACCCTATTCATGCAGACACCCATGTAAGCAGTGGTGGGGACATAAGTAATTATTGGCAACGAAAAGCTCAAAAAAATGCTAAAACAATTGCAGGTACGGGCTGTTTGTATTAGTACGAACGAAGAAATAATCTTATCTTTAAGGTAGAACAAAAAACTATTTACTATGAACCATTCTGTAAGGAAATCCTGGGGCATTGAAACCCTCAAAGGGTTATTAGCAGTAATTCTGGCTATTGTTATATTCGCTCATCCCGGAAAGGCGCTAATAACCTTGGCCATCTATTTAGGTATACTGGCATTGGTAGCAGGTATTATCATTACCGTCCGTGCAGTTTACCGAAAAACAGGTGCCTGGCAAATGTGGGCAACCCAGGGAGTGATCAATATGCTTATTGGCTTGCTTATTGTTGCCTATCCAAAAACCTCGGCAAGCTTACTTATTTTCGTTATGGGGTTGTGGATCATTCTCTTTGGTATTATTCAACTAATATCCTATATGCAGTTGCACCAAATTCAGCCCGTTCGTTCGCTGCTTTTACTGAGCGCGATTCTCTCCATCCTGGTAGGGGGCATGTTGTTGTTTAATCCCTTTGAAGGGGCTGTGTTGGCAACAGTTGTGATTGGCGTTTATGCTGTTTTGTTTGCTGCCTCACGGTTTTATATGGCGTGGCTCTATTTCAAAAAACAAGATGCCTAATAATACAAGAATACCTTATTCTTCTTCCCCCACAGATGCTAAAAAGGGAGGTAAAGAATAAGGTATTCATAAAGGTGTATTCCCGGTTACTTGTTATTCTAATTAGATCTGAACAAGCAACGGGATTCTTCTTCAGTTGACGGCAACTATTTTGCTAGCCGGCACCCCAAATAAGTACTTCGGCTTTTAAAACAATAATGAAAGTACTAAATGTGAACCGCAGTACCTATTCATTATAATCCACAAAAGTAATTTTGTGGGGTGTTTTATCAAATATCTGTTCTGAGTAGCCGGCATCGGCTGTAATCTTCAAAATATTCCCTGCTTTGTTCATCACTTCCCAATTGCGTATAATTTCGTGCTTGTTTTCGATAAAAGCATCGTGTCTTGAACTTAACTTTTTTGCATCCGTGGGAGGCAGCATCATAGAAAAGTGTTCCCCAAGCACTTCGCCTTTGGTATAACCGTAGATTTCCAGATAACGCGGATTTACAGTAACAAAGATGCCCTTATCATTCGTAATGCAGATACCCAGCTCTTTTTCATTGTCAATTATACCCTGCACTTTGTCGGGATCTTTCGCAATGGCTTCCTTAATCTTTTTGGTTTTTAATACGTTAATCATAACTAATTTTGGTTAAAACAAATTGTTTAATGTTATTTCAAATAGATCAAACAAATATCATTCTCAATTGTTTGGGCTACCTACTGCAGTACGCATCAATCATCTACCCTACAATAACTTAAACGGTTACTTCATCGCATAAAGAGCTTAATAGGTGGTACATTTCCACAGGTATACATCCTGCTCTATTACGGTGTTTTCTTTAACAATCACCCTTGTCTTGTTGCCCAAATTGAAAAAATCGGGAAGCATCACCCAGAAGGTATCGACAGGTAGCTCAACTGCATAGTTGCCATTTCGGGCAAAGGTCTTATAACTCTCAGCCTTAATGGCATCGGGATGAATGCTGTAAAATGGAACAAAATCAGGATCATATTCATGTGGCATGAAATAAAGGTATCCGGTATAGGGCTCATATTCGCGTGCAGAAGGATCAATTACAGGCATGCAGTCGCCTGCTCCAAACATGACACTTCCTTTTACGCCTGTAGTAATCGGTGTCTCACTCTTCTGACAGCCTAAAACAGCAACCAGTAAGAGAAGTCCAGCCAGTTTTTTCATTGAGTTTGTTTTAGATAGGTTCACTTCTATAGATGAGACTTGAGCAAAAGAGGTTGCCTTGCTGGTATTGTTTTAAATTATTCATATATTTGCATCTGTAAATATATAATTATGGAATTCAAAAAACTCGATCTTGCACCCGAAAACAAAGGCATCAAAGGATTTTTAAAATCCGTGCAATTTAAACGCTCGCTTATAGCTATCCTAATTGGGGCTGTAGCCGGCTTTGGTTATTACTTTTTCTCCGATGCACATCATTTGGACAATGTGGTATTGAAAAACGCCTTTCAACCGATTTTTACCGGTGCCTTTCTGGGGTTCTTCATAACCAACAGCCCTTGTGCCCGGAATCAGTGCTAATTGGTACCAATAGGATGTCAATTACAGGAAGCTCCTTACCCCCAGACACAAGGTTTCCAGAGCCACTTGGTATCTCTATTATTTCCTGAGTCACTTATACATACTCCGCTATCAACCAAAAAAAGTGATTTTCTGCAGGCTATTGAACTCGAAAATCAATACAGAGCAAGTTCCTGTAGTGTACTTGCTCTGCTTTTTGTAAAAATCCGTTTTGTCCCTACATTCCCGTTCACCAAACTCCAAAGTTATAAGTGCATTATGGTTACCTCTAAAGTCTTCCTCTTGAACAGCTGCCCCAACCATAATCTGCCGTTTTAATTGCCCGGTTTATAGAGCAAATAAGTAGCCTTCCTATATCAGGCAAGCCTGTCTATTTCAGTAAAGTCCTATCGTTACAAAAAAAACAGATAACAACTGGCTGCATTGGCTTACTTATTCCTTCTTCTGCTAATACAAAAATTTGTATCTTAACGCCTAAAAATAAGTAATGGATCCCCTCTGGTTAAGCATTGCCTTTATATTAGGTCTTGTGGCTCGTTTTTTCAAGTTGCCACCATTGGTTGGTTACCTTATCGCCGGGTTCTTGTTAAATGCCCTGGGAGCGGAATCGGGCAACTTTGTCGATACAGTAGCCGAATTAGGAGTTACCCTCCTCCTCTTTACCATTGGTCTGAAATTGCGTATAAAATCATTGTTAAAGCCTGTGATTTATGCCGGTGCCGGCATTCATATGGTGAGCATGACACTGGTTTCCATGGGAGCGATTCTGCTTATTGGCTTGACAGGCTTCAGCCTGATTGACTCGATGGATACACGTACCCTGCTGGTGCTGGCATTTGCCCTGAGTTTCTCAAGCACGGTATTTGCCGTTAAGGTTCTGGAAGATAAAGGCGAAACAGACTCAACACACGGCAATATTGCCATTGGGGTGTTGATTATGCAGGATCTTTTTGCTGTATTGTTTTTGGTTTTTGCCGCCGGAAAGATCCCCTCTCCCTGGGCATTGGCGCTGCCAATTGCCTTACTTGCCCTGCGCCCGGGGCTCATTTGGGTACTCAAGAAGATTGGTCACGGGGAGTTGCTTATTCTTTATGGCTTCTTTCTGGCTCTGGTTGTAGGTGCTGAACTTTTTACCTATGTGGGGCTAAAGGCCGATTTAGGCGCTTTGGTTATAGGCATGTTACTGGCCCCCGAAAAGAAAGCCAAAGAACTGGCATACAACTTCATGCAATTTAAGGATTTCTTTTTAATTGGTTTTTTCCTATCCATTGGGCTTTCGGGGCAACCTACGTGGGAATTGCTGGTCATTGCCTTTTTGCTGGCACTCCTCATAAATTTGAAAGTACTCCTCTATTTTGTTGTATTCCTGCGTTTTCACCTGCGGGTACGCACAACCGTCTTCACCTCGCTAGCTCTTGCCAATTATAGCGAATTTGGTCTTATCATTGCTTCTGTTGCCGTAAGTATGGGTTGGCTGCCTGCGAGCTGGCTTATTGTTATGGCCATTGCTTTGGCCATATCATTTGTTATCAGTTCACCCTTAAATACGTTTGCTCATACTATTTACAACCGCCTAAAGGAGTTTTTGCACCCCTTTGAGCTGCAAGGCAGGCTCACTTACGACAGAACCATGGATATTGGCGATGCCCAAATTTTGATCTTTGGCATGGGGAGGCTGGGTACTGCCACTTACGATCAACTCCATCACAAATATGGCCGGCAGGTATTGGCGCTCGACTACAACCCGGAAGTGGTGGAAAAACATAAGAAGCAAGGACGCCGGGTAATACACGACGATGCTACGGATGTGGAGTTTTGGGAGCAAATTAACCAGCAAGGGCTAATGAACCAACAAGTACGCCTGATTATGCTCTGCATGGATGATCATAAGTCCAACCTGTATGCTGCCAAACAATTACAGCACATAGGCTATAAAGGACAAGTGGCAGCAACAGCAAAATATGAAGATCAGGTGAATGAGCTAAAAGAGCAAGGCGTTAACGCAGCCTTCGACTTATATGCCGAAGCGGGTATCGGGTTTGCCAACCATGTTTGTCAAACATGCTCCTTTTAACCAGCGAATGAAGCACTTATCCTCTCAGCAATACTTCTTACACGGAAACCTAAAAGGTAAGTACCTTATCACAAGCCACCGTCCACTGGCTGAATTCCTTCATATTGCTTAATTGTACTCCCTCGATAAAGGGTAGCTTATCAATACCACGAGCCTCGGAGCAACCACCGCAACTCTTTACCTCGCCCCCATTTTTAAGTACTCCCTTCAACATCCGCTCAATGTTATAAAAGCCATTTGGAGTTTTCTGATTAGGCAAAGCACAAAATACGGCATCGGCCAGCAAAAAGATTTTCACCTCTACCTGGTTGCCATGCTCCTTTTGTAAGGTCATTGCCATACGTAAGGCATTGTAAGCCTTTTCCGTTCCATAGGGAGCATCGTTAATAATAATGAGAATTTTCTGCATGGTGCATATTTTAGTTTTACTTCATCAATACCAGATTGGCATGATAGTATCCTCTCCGGTGATGAGTTGACTAAAATAAGATAACTTGGTCTGAATTCAAAACTTCAAAACCCTCTTTCAAAAATGAGACTAGGGCTTTCTGTTTCGAACAAAAATGTGTTTCACGCGGGAATTCTCCACTTTCTGCTCCTCCACTTCAAAATCCTTTTTCAAGGATTTTAGCATAGGCGTAAGCTTGGGGAATCCATAGTTTCGTGGATCAAAGTCAGGCTTCTTCTTGTTAAGCAAATCGCCAACACCGGCCAGAAATGCCCAGCCGTCATCGTCGGCAAGATCGTTAATGGTGGAGCGTATAAGCTTGATAAACTTTGCATCGATGCGTTCCACCTGCTCTTTCGCTGATGTATCCGGTGATGATTTTGTTTTGGTCTCTTTCTTGGGCGCTTCCTCCTTGCTGATAATTTCGATGTAAATAAATTTATCGCAAGCCACAATAAAGGGCTGCGGGGTTTTCTTTTCGCCAATACCAATCACCATGCGCCCCGATTCACGAATGCGCGTAGCCAGGCGGGTAAAGTCACTGTCGCTGGACACCAGGCAAAAACCATCCACCTTTTGGCTATGTAAGATGTCCATGGCATCAATAATCATAGCCGAGTCGGTGGCATTTTTTCCCGAAGTGTAGCTATATTGCTGAATGGGCGTTATGGCGTGCTTTAACAATTCGGGCTTCCACCCTGTAACTGTGGGTTTGGTCCAGTCGCCATAAATCCGTTTAATGGTAGGGATTCCAAATTTTGCAATCTCATCCAGCATCCCCTTTATGTTGGCATAGGGAATATTGTCGGCATCGATAAGTACTGCCAGCTTTTTGTCCTCTTTTTCCATACTCCTATTCGTGTAAGTGGGTATTCATTTGCTATGTAACTCTGTAATATAAACAGAATCTAAGCAAAATCAATGCATCAAGGCCAAAATTATAAGAAATCAAGAAAAATGAAAGGAAACTCCCGGGTATGCCTTGGTCAGTTCTTGTCCGTATCAGGCTATAGTAACTCTGGGAATATTAGGCGGTAAACGTGTAAGAAGTTCATAGTTCATGCTGTTATTCATATCACTAAAAGAAGTTACACTGATGGAAAGATTTCCCTGTTTGCCAATGAGCACAACTTCATCGTTTACCTGAACATGGGGAAGATCGGTAACATCAATCACCATCATATTCATGTTTACAGCTCCTACCACAGGTACACGCTTATTGTTCACCAGTACATGGCCGTTGTTGCTAAGTGTACGACTAAACCCATAGCCATATCCCACAGGCACTGTGGCAATTTTGCTATCACGATTTGTGAGATAGGAATGACCATAACTCACATATTCTCCTTCTTCCACCTGGTTCAGACTCATGATTTTGCTCTTCCAGGATAACACTTGATGCAAAGGATCCACAACCTTCTCTCCCTGATGCAAATGCAGCATGCGGGTTTCGTTATTGGGCCAAAAACCATAGTTCGCAATACCCACGCGCACCATGTCAAGGGTTGAATCAGGAAAATTCAGCACCCCGGCCGAACAAGCCATATGTCGGTAATCGGGTTTTAGGCCCTGCACCTGAAAATACCGACAGTAAGCCTTGAAAGCCTTCATTTGTTTCTTAATGCGCGAGAAATTCTCCATACTCTCGGCGCCGGCAAAATGCGTACACAATCCTTCCAGATGGACATAGCGGTTTGAGCGCTTCAACATATCGATAACCTGGGGGAACTGATGCTGACAAAAACCGGTACGGTGCATGCCCGTTTCCAACTCCACATGAATGCGAGCTTTCTTTTTTGTTCTCCGGCTAACCTCACAGACAGCATGTAGTCGTTCCAGGGTAAAAACAAAAAAGGAAATATCGTGCTCAATCACCCATTCCAAATCCCGATCATCCACAAAGCCCATGATCATCAAATCGCAATGCTCCTGTTTCGCCTCATAGGCGCGTCGGGCTTCTTCGGCACTAAACACCGCAAAATGATCCACGCCACATGCCTCCACCAAAGGCAGCACATCTTCAATTCCATGACCATAAGCATTCCCTTTAATCACCATGGAGTAGCGGGCATTGGGCCCCGACTTTAGTTTCATGTATTGGATGTTGTGGTTCAGAGCCGACTTGCTGAGCTCGATATAAGAAGTATAAAACATAGGTGTTTTATAGCTATTAACAATATAACAGCCCGATAGTTCTTTTCGGTACCCCTTAAGATGGGCGTCAGAAAGGATCTTTCCGTAACCCGAATGTTCTACTCTTCGGGTAAAACACGCTTTACACGCCCTACCTCGCCGGTAGTAAGCCGCACTTTTATGCCATGAGGATGATGAGCAGACTTAGTAAGCAAGGTTTGCACTTCTCCCTCGGTAAGCTCACCTGTCCGCTGATGATGTTTTTGCACAATTTCCACCCAATCGCCTGGGTTTATATTGCTTCGTTGGCGTCCGTCAGTCGTTTCCATTTGTTGTTAACTTATTTTTTGCATAGGTACAATTTTTTTTTCTAATACAAGATTATCTGTTGCACCTGGTAAAATCCTATTTTAAGAGTGGAAGCTATAAGAAAACGTATGCATTTAAGTAACCCGACGAATATCGCCACATAGCTCGGGAAAGGAGCAGAAAAATGGTAATAAGTTTAATACTTTTTAATAATTTTTAACAACCTACTTAATAACGCCATAAGTACCTGCCGCCCAGGAACCAACAAGCCTATCTATTAAATTTACAACGTTTTCATGAAAAAGAGAACAACAACAATACAATAATCTTTCCGTATTATTGTATAACAAAACGATTAAACATTATGATGAAAAAACAGCTTTTATTATTCGTAAGCGCTCTGTTGCTTTTTGCCGGGTGTAATTCAAACCAAAAAACAGAAACAGAAGCCGAAAATAGCGAACAAATGCAAAGAGAGCAGATGAATCCCCCCGGACAAAATCCCAATCGGACTCAAGAGGGAATTGAAGAAGTAACAAATGCCGAACTTGAACAGTTTTTGGTTGTTGCGATGCATGGTCAGGAACTCAACGAACAAGCTCAGGGGGAAATGGTTAAGGCCATTGAGGATGAAGGATTAAAGGTAAAGCGTTATAGTGAGCTTCAGCAGATGGAACAAAATCCAGAAATTGAATCAGATGCTACACAACAAGAAATTCAGCAATACCAAAAAGCAATTAAAGTAATAGAGAAAAAACAGATGGAGCTCCAAGAAGAGATGGTTAAAAAGTTAGGAGAAGAAGGGCTTTCGCAACAGCGATATCAAGAAATTAATATGTTATTACAAGCCGATCCCGAACTTCAGAAAAGGCTTCAAGAACTGCAACAAAATAATGCAAAGCAATAAGAATTTCATTTACAAATTTAAAAGATAAATTATGTTAGTAAAAAAAGCTACAAGTATCGTTCTATTTTTCCTATTTGCCGGATTTAGTGCGTTGGCACAACAACCGCAACCTGTAGATGCGTCAAAAGCTGAGATTAAACAATTTGCTCAGGCATTCATGGATGTGCAAACGATTAATAATCAATCGCAGCAAGAAATGATCCAAGCCATTCAAAAGGAAGGAATGGAAGTTCCTCGCTTTAATGAAATACAACAGGCTTCGCAGGATCCGAACATGGAAGCAGATGCATCAGAAGAGGAAATGAATACATTCGAGAAAATCTCCTCGGCACTAGCTAGCATTCAGGAAAAAGTTCAAATACAGATGGAGGAAAAGATAGTTGAATCGGGTCTAACCATAAAGCGCTATCAAAAGATTGCAATGAGCCTTCAGAATGATCAGGATTTACAAGAACGTGTTCAACAAGAACTTCAAAAGCTACAACAGAATCAACAACAATAAGTAAGTTTTAATCTCACCTCTTAATTGGAAGAGAGCAGCACCTTCATCCGTGAACGTGCTGCTTTTTCTTCCCATACATTTGAAACAAACCACCAAAATAACAAGTATCCCATTGTGTATTAAGATCTTTTAACATCTTCACAGGCCTCTCTGGATCAGAGGATTCTAGATAAAGTTCGGAAAAGTAACTATTTTACAATTTGAATCTCTGCAAACAAATGCCCTTATTTGTTGTGAAAACTTTGTTGTCCTTTTAAAATTCTGTAGATAAATTTTTAGAAGAGAACAAAAGGCAGCAAAACAAATAAAAACAAAAAAATAGAATTATGATGTTACGACGATTGACAGCCCTTTTTTTACTAACATTTATCGGCATAGCTCCGGCATTTTCGCAAACAACTCAAAAGATAACCGATAAGGAAGTACAGCAATTTGCAACGGCCTTTCAACAAATTCAGATGCTTAATCAGCAAGCACAACAGCAGATGATACAAGCCATCCAGAATGAGGATATGGAGGTTGCTCGTTTTACTGCCATACAGCAAGCGGAACAGGATCCGGAGCAGGAAGCCAATGCAACTGACGAGGAGATGCAGAAGTTCCAGAAAGCCATGCAGCAGGTAATGGTTGTACAAAAAGATGCGCAGCAAGAAATGGAAGGGCAAATCACCAAGGCCGGACTTACACCACAGCGCTACCAGCAAATAGCCATGCAAATTCAAGGCAACGAGGAGTTACAACAACGAATTCAGCAAGAACTACAAAAACAAGAGCAGGCAGGTTAATGTTTTCTGTAAAACACATAAAAAAGCGCCGCAAAGTTTTGCAGGCGCTTTTTTATTTCTCCTTATTTCTGATGTTCATTTACAATTAAGAACAAATTAACCGGAATAGGGTATTAGTGAGTTCCGGTTACGTTACCTCATCTTTCTCGGCCGAATATTTTTCATATAATTTATCCTTCACAATCACCCGCAACTGCTCAATTGCCTGAAACACGTCCATAAAGGAGGTATAGAGTGGTGTAACTCCCATACGAATGTTATCGGGCTCCCGGAAATCCGGAATAACCGATTTTCCCATAAGTTCCGGATCAATAAGGGCTTTGCATATCCGGTAAGCCTCAGGGTGCTTCAGAGATACATGAGAGCCTCTTTGCTCATCTTGCTCGGGCGATCCCATCCGGTAACCTAAAGAAGCTAACTCCTGTTTATAAAGATCGATCATGTAGCGGGTTAGCTCCGTACTCTTTTGGCGAATAGCGTCCATACCTGCCTCCACAAGCATGGCAACTGCAGGCTCGATGGCTGAAAGAGAAAGCATCGGGGGGGTTCCTGCCAAAAATTTTCGTATACCTTCAGCCGGACGGTAATCCAGGCCAAATTCAAAAGGATTGGCTTCACCAAACCATCCCCAAATGGGCGACTCCAATTGTTCCTGAAGATCTTTACGTACATATAAAAAGGCCAAAGAACCCGGCCCCCCGTTCAGGTATTTATAGGTACACCCAACAGCTAAATCGGCATTGGCTCCGTTAAGATCAACCGGAACAGCACCAGCAGAGTGACTTAGGTCCCAAAGCACCAGCCCTCCTTTTTGGTGCACCTTTTCAGTTATGGCTTTCATATTGTACATAAAAGCACTCTTAAACACCACGTGCGAGAGTGTAAGGAGTGCCGTATCCTCATCTATCAGGCGATCCAACTCATCAAGGGTAACGCTCTGCTCATCTTCCGACCGGGCTAATTGCAGTTGATGCTTATCGCCAAACAGACGTATAAGCCCCTGCAACAGGTAAATATCGGAGGGAAAATTAAGGGTATC
>JAWOEH010000168.1:0-4761 GCA_046482855.1 Bacteroidales bacterium
ACGACCCACATCTTGGTAAGCGGATATCGCGAATCTTCATTGTTTCCAGCTAATACAGTGCCATTTCGAGCCACCAAAAAGGCCGAGCATGAATACAGTGGCGACAGAACCGAGAGCCACAACACAAATACCATAACGAGTTTTTGCATAAGAATTTGAATTTTAGCATAGGGTATTTAAAACTAACCAAAAAACTCGAATAATGAAGTATTTGAAATTCAGAAAATAGGGCAATATTAGTATTTAGGCGGGAAAAGGAAGGAAGGCTGAGGCTGAGGTTAAGGTTAAGGTTAAGGTTGAGGTTGAGGTTGAGGTTGAGGTTCAGGTTCAGGTTCAGGCTCAGGCGAGATAAACGAATAAACAGCGAAAAGAAGACGGAGGGACCTGAGGAAAGGTAAATTAAGGCGTTGAGCTTGAGATTAAAAATTATGAGAATAGCACCCGCCTGAAGGCGGGTGGCTTGAGTTTGGATTTAACTAGATAAAAAAAGATCAATAAGTTATAGACACCTATTGATCTTTTTTTTATCTTTGAAACTAGTTATATAACTAGTATTAAAATCTACATTATGGGATTTCCGACAAAAATTCAGCTAATAAAAAGGACTGCAAGTGAGCAGTGGTACATTAATTTCCCTTCTGCAGTGGCTCAAGCCATGGAATTTCAAAAGGGGGAAGTTGTAGAATGGGTCATTGAAGACAAAAAACGGATGACCTTAACTCGTTCTACTAAAAATGAAGATGAGGATAAGGATAAAAAAAAACCAATAACGGATCGTTAATTGATGAGCTTGATTTTCTTTTTAATGAATGTCATCCTGCTTTTTCCAGTCATAGTTCATGGACCAAATGTAGAGAGTTAATGTATGGGAGTTTAACCTGTTTGGGCAGACGTACGGTAACGGGGATGCTAGCGGCCAGCGGCAATCAATTCGTGGATTGGTCAGGGGCTTATAGGCTATTTAGCCAACAGCGAGTCGATGTATCAAAAATATTGAACGTAGTTCAGTCAAATGTTCTGCAGGAAACAAGCTCATTTCCTCATATCATAGCCCATATGGATGATACAATAATAAAGAAAACAGGAAAGCGCATTCCCGGGACAGCATGGCGAAGAGATCCACTGGGACCTCCATTTTATACTAATTTTATTTGGGGCCAGCGGTTTATACAAATGTCTCTGGCTCTTCCTCGGAATGGCCAGACTTGCCAATCCAGAGCTATTCCCATTGATTTTCATCATTGTCCTACAGTCGCCAAACCACGAAAAACTGCCGATAAGGAACAATGGGATACTTATAGAGAAGAGAAGAAAATAGCAAAACTTAGTCGACAGGGAGCTGAGAGAATTAAACTTCTGCGAAACAGGTTAGACGATCAAAAATATAATCAAAAAGAGTTGGTTATTGGAGTAGATGGTAGCTATACGAATAAAGAGGTATTAAAAAATTTGCCTCATAACACAACATTAATAGGACGTATTAGAAAAGATACCAAGTTGTACACAATTCCAGATAAACAAACAGGCTCGGGACGTAAGCGTGTATATGGCGAGCGGTTACCCACACCTGAACAAATACGTCAATCATCGCAATGTCCATGGCAACAAGTACAAGCCTGGGCAGCAGGCAAAGTACACAAGTTTGACGTTAAAATTATCCATGATATCAGGTGGCGTTCAGCAGGCCCACAAAACTTAGCTTTAATCGTTATTCGTCCTTTGGGATACAGGCTAACAAAAAACGCTAGAGTACTTTACAGGGATCCAGCTTACCTGATTTGTACTCAAACCAAAATGAATATTAAAGATATTCTACAAGCTTACCTTTGGCGCTGGGAAATAGAGGTTGACTTTCGAGAAGAAAAAACACTTCTTGGGTGTGGTCAGGCACAGGTTAGAAATCAAAACTCAGTAGAAAGTATCCCATCGTTTATTGTAGCCGTTTATGGATTATTGCACCTAGCTAATTACAGAGCTAATAAATTGTCTAAAATGGAATTGCTTCCAAGGCCAAAATGGTATCCTCTAAAAAAGCAAAAACGTATAACGACTGGGGATTTACTTAATAATTTGCGGGCCCAAATTTGGGCAAAGGCAAATAAATTGAATTTCTCCCACTTCGTGAATAATGAAACAAATACACGAAGCCTCAGAAATGAATCAAACAGCCCAATTTCTGCTTTTTTTTATTTAAGAAATTAGCCAAACTCCAGGCACCCGCCTGAAGGCGGGTGGCGATGGCAGGCCAAAATCATCGCTTCAACTACTAATCTTGCCACGTGCAAAAACAAGGCATGAAGGGAAACATGGCTATGGTTGAGGTTGAGGTTGAGGTTCAGGCTGAGCCTGGATGTACTCAATGGGCCCCAATGACGACAATTCGGCATTTAAGGGACTTTCGCGAAACGCCATAAAAAAAGCCTGCCCGTGTGGGCAAGCTCCTCAATGCTATATATGTTGATAATAAAACTAGTCTATCACCTTAACATTAACTGCATTTAATCCTTTTCTTCCTTGTTCAACATCGTAGCTAACTTTATCACCTTCTGTGATTTCGTCAACTAATCCTGTTTGGTGAACAAAAACGTCTTTGCTGTCATCCTCGGGTGTGATGAAACCATAGCCTTTAGACTCGTTGTAAAATTTTACTGTACCCGTACTCATAATTGTAAAAATTAAAATTAATATTAGGAACAAAGGTAGTATTAAATTTAAGGTCCAACCATTTTTCTACCTTTTTTTTTCATCTACTAAGATACTGTATATTTGCATACTTACAAGTTTTTCTGCTATTTTTTTTCGCTCATCGCAAATTTTGGGCTCCCATTTTCGTCATTTATTTACACACCTTCAAAATAAAGGCAAAAACCACCTTAATTTTCCATCCTGAAAGAATGAATTCTTTGTCTCTTTCCCTATCTTTATTCTCTGTTTTGAAATGGACAACACTATGAGCATCCCCAAGAAAGAAAGACGAATGGAAATTCTGCTGGTAGCCCTCACCGGTTTACTGAAGTTTGTTTTCATGGACTGGCTCAACTTTCGATTCTTTTATATTACAGCGGCCTCTCTCTTTTGGATATTCTACGTGTATCGCAGGCATAAGCGATACCCGGATATGCTGGAGGCGTGGGGTTTTACAAAAAAACACTTAAAACCCGCCACTCTGTTTCTGCTGCCCTTTGCTGTTGTGGTTACCGCCGGTATCGTATGGTATGGGCTACACACCCAAGCAGCCTTCATCAATTGGCGAGTATTGCCAATTCTCTTCTTGTATCCCTTATGGGGTCTGGTACAACAATTTATGATGGCAGGATTAATTGCCGGTAACCTAAAGGCACTTAATGACATAAAAACCAAAAATTTTCAAATCGTCCTTATTACGGCACTGGTATTTGCACTGGTACACTACCCAAGCTTGCCTTTGATGGCCTATACATTTCTTATGGAGGTATTATTTATAAGCGTCTATTTCAAATGGGCTAACCTATGGGTCCTTGGTTTCTATCATGGTATTATCTCCACCTTTTTTATCTACTTTGTTTTGGGGCGAGATTTATGGGTAGAACTATGGCAGCTTTTTGGCTAAACAAGTACCTTCTCAATGGGCACAGATAGCCAAAACATTTTAGTGTTACAGAAAAATGCTTTTCTTTGCCCGCCAAAAAGAGCGTATGAAATGTCGTTCAGGTTGTGGAGCTTGCTGTATTGCACCTTCAATTAGTAGTCCAATTCCCGGAATGCCCAATGGCAAAGCGGCTGGAGTTCCATGTGCCCAGTTAGATAAAGATATGCGATGCAAAATCTTCAATCACTCCGATCGTCCTGCAGTATGTAGTGAATTCCGCGCTGAGCCACTTATATGCGGAAAAACCGCTGAGGAAGCAATGGCCTGCCTCAGCGCGTTGGAAAACACATAATTCATTTGCAACAAGGGAAGAATCAACTTAGCCCTTATCATCTATTCCTAGGATAGATGTCCAATGAGATTGCTTACAGTACCAATCTCAATATAGGAAGCCCCGTATCCGCGGCCAAAATTTCCGGCAATTACCACAATCCGGTCTTCGGGCTCAAAAGTGTGCCTGTCGAGCAATCCGGTAAGTGCATCCAACAAAAACTCGTGCGAAGTATCACGCGGTTCCATATAAACGCTGTACACCCCATAGGAAAGGGCTAACTCACGCATAGTGCGGCGAGTGTAACAATGTGCATATATCGTTTTCGCCCCCCGATAAGCCGAAAGGCTACGAATGGTTCGCCCCGAGGTAGAGTCCGCAATCAGGGCTTTTGTATCCAAACGTATAGAGGCTTCCACTGCCGATTTACACAAAAAGCCTGATACTTCATTATTAATAATCACCACCGGGATATCATTCATCACCTCTTTCGTTTTCTCTACCTCAATAGCCACGTTGGTCATGGTTCGCACTGCCTCTATCGGATAGTCGCCATAAGCAGTCTCTCCACTAAGCATAATGGCATCGGTCTGATTATAAATAGCACTGGCAATATCATTTACCTCAGCACGCGTAGGGCGCGGATTGTCAATCATGGTATGGAGCATCTGTGTAGCAATAATCACAGGTTTCCTGCTCTGAATACATTTATTAATGAGCATGCGTTGAATCCCGGGAATCTTAGCATAGGGAATTTCAATTGCCAAATCGCCACGGGCAACCATTACACCATATACATGTTCCAGAATATCATCAATATTATCAACTCCTTCCTGGTTCTCAATTTTGGCAATGATCTTTA
>JAWOEH010000015.1:0-25703 GCA_046482855.1 Bacteroidales bacterium
AATCACCTCCTGTTGGGCAGAGGCCTCAATCCACAAGAAGCACCTCCGGCGCTTCTTGTGGATTGAGGCCTCTGCCCAACAGGAGGTGATTGAAGCTATAATCTTCAAAACCTGTAGTGCCGCTAAGACGGTAGGCATAGGCCAGGGGAAGATCGGCTTCTTTCTGAAGGAACGTTCCGGCAAATAAGCGAAAGGAAAAGGTGTTGCGCTTTTCGTATGAAATATTGAGCTTTAATTTTGTGAAATTCTTAAGGTGTTCGGCTTCAAGTATGGCTGTAAGAGGATTGTTGTATAGTTGATTGCTATGTGTTATAGCACCCGTAAAATGGTGCTCCATTTTGGAGAAATCGGTAAAATCAGTAAGATAACTATAGGCGAATGAAAGTGTGTTATCGGTTTTGGGCATGCTTTTAGGTTCAACGAAGTCGAATGTAAGCGTGCCTGTTGTTTTTTGGTAATAGGTGCCGGCAACATTGTCTACGGCAAATTGCTTTCCTTTTAGGGTGATATCAATAGCATCGAGGATATTGCTACGCAGGAATATGGGCAGATTGATACGTCCCATTCCGGCAAAGCCATTATTGCCTATGCCGTAAAGTGGAATGAGGTCGTAATTGACACCATCTACCGGGAAAAACGGACTATAAAAGTACCCGCCGGCCATCAGACCGTTGTGGGAGTTCCATCCCAGCGCAGGCACAATTCCAATCTGTGTTCGATCGGGCCGTTTAATAAAAGCGTTGGGCCGAAGCATCAAGGATTCAATTTTCTTTGCAATTCCTTTGGAACGTAGCGTGTTATTTTGCCGATTGAATTCCATTGTTTGCTTTTGAGGATCAATGACAATTTTTTCTGCCGCTGATTCAGGCACATCAATCCATTTTTTTTGCGCAAACCCGGAAGTCCATTTTGTAAAGAGTATACTATCATTCAAAACTCCTGCTACAGGAAAAGGGGCCTCTACTGCTCCTTTGTTTTTAACCAGCACCTTGTTGTTTTTTTTGCGTGCCAGTTTGTAGTCCATCTTTTTTGTGGAACCAATAAAATCCGTGAATAACCAGGAAAGATCTTCGCCAGTAGATTCTTCGAAGTGAGCTCTCAGATCGGCAGGGCCCGGATGTTTGAATTGCCATTTGTCAAAAAATGCTTGCATAGCCTCATCGAATGCCTTTGGCCCCATATAGTGAAAAAGGTGCCAGAAGGTGCGGCTTGTTTTGCTGTAGATGATGCCGCCATAGTTTTTCATGTCGTAGTTGTCAGCATGAAGATTGGCTGGCATATCGTTATTAGCCGAAGCCAAAAATCGGTAAAAAAGCTCGTGATAGCTTGGGTAGGTGAGGTGCTGTATTCCCAGGATGTTGCCAATTTTCTCATCATTGCCTAAGAACTTATAAAGTTTTGCTTTATTGCCATATTTGGTGTCCATGTAGCGGGTTTCGCTAAAGCTGGTGATGCCTTCGTCGAGCCAGGGATATTTGCGTTCGTCAAAACCCAGCATGCCATAGAACCAGTTGTGACCCACTTCGTGCATGATAACCATCTCCAGCATAAAATCATTCCGGGTAGGGCCAATGTTTGTAATGGTAGGGTACTCCATGCCGCCACCTGCTCCGAAGCCTGGCGATGCAACTGCTGTGCAGTGATTGTAGGGGTACTCAGCATACCACTTTGAGAAGTAAGATAGGGCATCATTGATGTAGGTATTTGCCTTTTGCCAGGCTTTGGCTTTATCGTTGGTAAAGAAAGTCCAGCTATTTACTCTACGTCCCGAGGCTAGCTTCAGGGTATCTTTTAGCACATTAAAGCGCTTATCGGCAAACCAGGCAAAGTCGTGAATGTTCTTCTCGGTGTAGTGGAGAGTTTTTGTTTCGCCCGATGAAGCAGGAGTAATCATATCGTTGGGATTGAAACTGGAAATTTGTGCTGTTTCTTTGGCCAGCTTATTCAGCCACTCCATTTCGCTTTTTGTTTGCAAATTGCCTGTTGCAGCAACGCGGTAGTTGGCGGGCACAGTAATGTATACTTCAAAGGAGCCAAATTCAGAATAAAATTCGCCAATATCGAGATAAGACATGGCGTGCCATCCCTTGTCATCGTAAACTGCAGGTTTTGGAAACCATTGAGTAATGGCATAGAACTGCCCACTGTGGCCCATACGACTGATACCCAGTTGAGGGATTTTCACAAGAAAAGGCGTGGCTATACGAATTTCATTGCCGGGAGCCAGGGGCTCATTAAGCAGGATCTTGCCAAAATCCTTATGCGTTGAGTCGTAGTGAAAAGATAGGGGTTGGCCAAGGCTTTCAAAGGCAAGATTGCTTATACTTCCTCTGTTAGCCGGATTTTTTAGGAGCTTGTAGCTCATGTCTTCTTCTTTGGCTAATTGTTTTGCTAAAGCCGTGGAAAGATCTTTATACCCATTGGGCCATAAATGCATATAGATATACTTGAGGGTATCGGGGGAGTTATTTTTATACCAGAAGGCCATTTGTCCCTCGAGCAAATGCTTAGTGTCGTTAAGTTTAACATGAATGGTGTAATCCACCTGTTGCTGAAAATAGGCCGATTGTCCTTTTGCTCCGATGGCAAATGTGCCAAGAATGAAGACGATAAAAAGGAGTTTGCGGATAAAAAGATCTGTTGTGATCATATATCGTATATTTTTATGCTTTTTGTTGATAGGGTAATTTGAGTTAAAAGTATCTTATAACCGAAGGAAAATCAAATAAAATAGTTACAACATGAAAAATATTTTTCTCACAGGCTTATTTAGCCTTCTACTGGTAAATGCCAGCGCCCAATCTGTAACACCTGAATGGACATTTCAGACGGGGGACCCTGTATTATCTTCACCTGTAAGTGCCGGAGGCTCCGTTTTTGTTGGTACCGATGGCGGCACCATGTATTGTCTGGAAGGTACTGATGGCGAATTGAAATGGAGTACCAAAGTAGATGGTGAAATTCGTTGTGAACCCGCTATACATGATGAGATGCTGATCTTTACAACTGGAGCCGGAAGTGTATATGCTTTGCATCAAACAACAGGAGAAAAAATTTGGCAGTTTGCTATGGGCGAAGAGCAAAAGAAGGATATGTGGGATTATTTTTATTCCAGCCCCGTTATTCATCAAGGAAATGTGTATGTCGGCTGCGGCAATGGAAAGCTTTTTAGCTTAGCGGCCTCCACCGGCAAACAGAATTTTGTATTTACTACTGAAGGCATTGTACATGTTAAGCCGGTTATTTACAATAATTTAGTGTGCTTTGGGAGTTACGACGGCTTTTTCTACGCAGTAAATACAACCGATGGCACCCTAGCCTGGAAGTTTGATACTCATGGACACGAGTATTTTAAAAAGGGAGCGGTACAAAATAATGCCGGAGTGATTGGGAATACCATTTTGTTTGGTAGCAGAGATTATAAGGTTTATGCTTTGGATGGAACAAGCGGCCAGGAAAAGTGGAATATGCACGAAAAAGGGAGCTGGGTTTCTGCGCCAATGACCGTTGATGGTCAGTCGGTTTATTTTGGCACCTCGGATTCGCATCATTTCTATAAACTTAACAGCAACGACGGAAGCGTAACCTGGCAAAGCAATGTGCCATTGAATATTTTTGGAGGGGCTACAAAGGTAGAGGATGTTGTTTATGTAGGTTGCCTGGATGGGTGCTTATATGGTTTCTCAACGAAAAACGGCGAAAGGGTTTTTCAATTTGCAACTCCGGCAAATAAAAAGAATGCTCAGTTGTTGTTGGATGCGAATGATAAAATTGACAGAGAAAAATTGAAGCAGTATAAAACAGGCGAACAATTATATGGGGATATCTACTCGATGGGTTCTATTTTTAGTACCCCGTTATATTTTCGCGATAAATTGGTTTTTGGTTCGTATGAAGGAGTAATTTATGCGGTACCTGTTGATTAGCTGCTTTCACATGGAAAGCAGATGCTGAAGATGCCCGTGTCCTCGTGGGGTGGACACGGGCATCACTGTATTTATAGGAGTTACATTTACTATTCCATAAGCGCATTGAAGAGTAATTTATAGGTAACCGGCGTGGAGGCTCTGAATTGAGGAGCGAAGGAAAATAGCACCAGATCGCCTTTGCCTTTTTTTACCCAAACCATAGCGGGAAGGTTCTTCAAAATATCGGAATTCTTTGCATACCCGCTAAGACGTATCTTTTCCTCGGCAAATGAAACCAGTACCCTTCGGTCCATATCAAAATAGGGAAAAGAGGTTTGAAATACAGGATTTTGACGTTGAAATACGCCAAATGTTTCAGGCATTCCTAATGTTAAAGGATGATCTTGCCGAATGGAAACGGATAAAAAGGTGCCAGCTAAATCCAATCCCTGTTCACGAGTAGTTTTCGCTACATTTTTTATGGGTAACTCAAAATTTGCCGCCTCTTGGAGCTTTGTTTCCTGAAAACCCATGAAAAGTTGGGTGGCCTCTTGCCAGGCAACTACTCTTCCGCCTTGCTGAATATACTTCCATAAGGCTTGCATTCCTTTCTTTTCCATTCCCTTGCTGAATTCCGGCGGATATTGGCTGGCAAAATAATGGGTGTTTCGTTCATACTTGCCTTTTAGCAGTACCCCTTTGTTTTCGCTTGGAAAGATCAGGATGTCGTAGTTCTCCAGCTCTTTTTCTGCTAATTGCTCGGGGCGCAAGATATCAAAGGGAATTTTGTAATTGTCAAACAGATAGCGCGTCCAGCCAGCATCCATATGGTGAAACCAACTTTCGATGATTCCAATTTTTGGCAATTTCAGTTCTCTTGAGTCAACCTCCGGAGTATTTGAAAGAAAATGTAAAGTGCCTTTGAAATGGGACAGCAATTGGGGCGTGTTTTTGTTTATAGGAAGTAGAAATGATCCTTTTGGTATTTCTTTATCTTCCACAAGTAGGGATTCTTTGAGTCGGCTTACCTCCTGTTCTTCTTGCAAGGCGCTGAAAACAATACGGTAGTTGTCATTTTCGTTGGGCGAAAGCACCAGGTGTTTTGCATTTTCAGGAATTTCAGGATGTATTGGGGTAATAGGAAATGTCACACGTTTTAAATTTATCGACTGAAAATCTGGTGGTGTATTGATCTCAACACATGTTACTCCTTTATGTAGTGGTAACGACCAGGAAGTGATGTCATAGGGTCGTATCATTTCTCCATTTGCCGTATAATGTCGTTCAGGGAATTTTTGCTTTTCCAGTACTTCTTTAATAAATGCGCGATAGGGTTGTGCCAGCATGATAACATAATCCCCTGTTTGATAATTACGCCCATTGAGGGTTCTGTTTTTCTTAAGCTGGTGCACCTCTACACCATGTTCATTGAGTAATTCGAGCATTACCAGGGCTTCGCTCCTATCGTGTTGTTCTCCTGGAATAATATAGCAGTAGGGAGCTTCTTGTTTTCCTTTTTTTACCTCTTTTACCGACAATGCATTTCTAAAGGCAAGAATCTCGTCCTTATGCCGAGCTGCAGTTTTAAGGTAAGAATAGGTGGAGGCGAGTTCGTAGTTGACAATATCGCTAAGGTGCCACCAGCCGCCTTCCCAGGGTTCCGGCATATTAATACTCTTTGCATATTCGCCCATTCCTTTACCATGGGTTTTAAGTTCATTGGGTTCGATATAGATAGGTGTGGCATATTTCACGCTTGCTGCTTCGGTGAGCATGCCAATAATACCTTTCCAAATGCAGGTTTCAGTAGCGCCTGGCCAATAATCGTCAAACAAGTAGGAATGGGAAATACCCTTAAGTCCTTGCTGGGTCATATCGGTAATTGCATTGGAGCCAAAAATTTTCATCCAGTTCCAGATGCCTGCATCCACATTCTCCGCAATGGGATCGTGGGGTGGCGAAACAAAGTATCGGGGGCCGGAGCTACCCATTTGGTGTTTTTCAATCATTACCTGCGGAAACCATTCCGTATTATAGAGCTTTGCAATTGCTTTAGTATCGCTTTGCGTTAGGGTTACAAAGTC
This sequence comes from Bacteroidales bacterium, assembly GCA_046482855.1. GTDB lineage: Bacteria > Bacteroidota > Bacteroidia > Bacteroidales > UBA12077 > CAYVSF01. The sequence goes on from JAWOEH010000015.1 coordinate 5,993, forward strand.
GCGATTGTTATCGTGCCCCACATATTTATGGTAAACTCCGGGAAGCCTGCTTCCTTCATAAGGGGTATTCTTATATTTTTTGTAATGTTCAACAACCAGATTCATTCCATCGGGGTTGTGAGAAGGCACTACCATGTACACCACTTTGTTCAGCGCGTGGGTCAGATCCTCCTGCGTTTTACTTACGAGGTTGTGTGCGATAACAGGTAATGCCTGGCTAGGGGCTACCTCGTTTGCATGCATGGAGAGGGTTACCATCACAAAGACTCGCCCATTATTGATGAGTTCGGCTTTTTTTGGGGCTCCCAATTCTGTGTTCATCGCAAGCTGACGGTTGATGGATTTAAGCTCCTGAAGATTATTAATGTTCTCTTCACTGGAGATAAAAGCAACATACATTGGGCGTCCCATTGGTGAGTCACCTATTTGCTGAAGCTTTAGCATGGGGCTTTCCTCTTCAAGCGTTTGTAAGTATTTGATAAGCTGCTCGTAGGTGAAGAGTTGGCGATCGGTACCTGGGCTAAATCCGAAAAAGTTGGAAGGAGAGGTTTGTGCGGGTGTTTTGCCTGCGAATAGCAGGAGCAGGAGTAATAGGGTAAAAGTAACTCTGAATAGGGGGTTTTTTTTCATGATGTAGGGGGGTGTTTTATATCATTAGATGGTGTTTTTGGGGGTGGGTTTAAAAGCTTATGCTCGAGAAATTTATGTTTGCGTTTACAGTTGATCGACTTGCCTGTTTCTTTTGCTCGCAGCAGAAATTCTTTCCCTTTTATCTGATGGTTATATTCGTCTATAGAACGATACCACGATAGGTAGTTAGAAAGGTAATCTCTTGATACCCCACGAAATTTAGAGAGCCATGCTTTTAGTGATTCTTCATATTCCCGCGTATTTTCTGTATGAAATACCTCTTTTGGGTTTGTGTCTCCTGAATTATAACATTGAAACGAACTGGAAATTTGAGATTTGAGAGAAGAAGAATCGACGCAAATCAGGCTGTCCTTCGCCAGGTGTCCCTTTATTATAGAGAGGATCTTACTTTTTTCTCTTTCCGAGAGAATAGTATTTAATGCGCTTTTATAACGATCGCTTGAAAAAAGCACAGATGTGTTTTTATTTTTATCTGAGGGATGCTTGTTAATTCTTGGTGTTGGTAGATTGCAAATGCGTATTTCAATGATCCCTGCTAATAGTTTTGGGTAGTACGTGGCATGATTGCTAAGAAACCGATGACGCCACCGGAATGCTGTTGTAAGGTTTACTTTGCATAAGTGTGCCGATTTTCTCAAGCTGTAGCCCTTAACCAGGCACTCGCAAAATTGCCACCAATGGCCACGGCGGCGAAGTCTTGCCAATGGTGTGTTAGATAGTGAGTTAAATGTTTTTTTACATGCCCGGCATCTGAATCGCTGCATGTCCGATTGGTGTCCCCACCTCACAATTTGCTCACTAGAGCAATGGGGACATGACATATTTTCTTTGGGAGATTCGAGGGTTTTTGAAACGGAATGGTGATTCTCAATTGTTTGAATCTTTTCTTTTAAAATTCTAAGCTGCCCTTCTGTTAGATGGCACAAATTCCGGGTGTATTTTTTAAATTGAGTGTTTTGCATAACCCACGGTTTTATAGTAAGTTATACCTTATAGTTGAAAAGATCAACTACAAACGCAAACAATTTTATTCACTTGACAGATTAAAACAATTTTATACCTCCAACTGTTCTAAAAGGTATTAATACCTAAAGGTCTATGAAGTATTTAATTACCATTCTATTAATTAGCGTAACGGTACTTGTTTCCTCTGCACAGAAAGTTCCTACCTATACATTTAAGGAGTTTGAACCTTTCCTGCATCGCAATACAGATACTGTATATGTAATTAATTTTTGGGCCACCTGGTGCGCTCCGTGTGTTAAGGAAATCCCCCATTTTAATAAGGCCTTTCAGTACTTTCAGAATCAACCCGTGGCTTTTTATATGGTGAGTCTTGATTTTGGGCCAAATGTGCACAGTAGGTTAGCTGCGTTTAGAACCAAGAGAAATATGTTGCCACCCATTCTTCTGCTCGATGATCCCGACAGTAATAGCTGGATTAATAATGTCAATCCCAATTGGTCCGGTGCCCTGCCTGCAACACTCATTTATCGAAAGGAGGAGGGTTCCTTCTATGAACAAACATTTTCCTACCTGGAATTAAAACAAGCAATCGAATCAAAACTTAAATAGATTATGAAAAAGTTAGTCTTCATTCTGTTATCCCTCTTTGTTGGGATGTCCTTGTCTGCCCAGGATGGGGTGGATATCGATGATAAAGCAGCACCTTTTATGTTGAAGGATGTATCTGGGGAGATGGTATCCTTGGATGATTATGATGCGGCCACAAAAGGGGCTATTGTCGTTTTTACGTGTAACCACTGTCCATATGCTAAGGCTTATGAGCAGCGCATCATAGAGCTTGATAATGAATTTCGATCCAGGGGTGTACCTGTTATTGCTATTAACCCTAATGATCCTGATTTGGTTCCTGAGGACTCGTACCAGGAAATGCAGAGGCGTTCAAATGAGAAAAACTATCCCTTTCCCTATCTTATTGATGAAGAGCAGGAGATTTATAAAGCTTATGGAGCAACAAAAACCCCCCATGTATTCTTATTAAAGAAAGAGAACGATGATTTCTATGTTACGTATATTGGAACCATTGATAATAATTATAAAGACCCCGACGCTGTAACCGAAAAATATTTGGTAAATGCAGTTAATGCGCTTTTGAAAGATGAAATCCCCAGTCCGCAAATCACAAAAGCCATTGGTTGTTCTATAAAAGATAAAGATTAGACTTTGAGGGTTCTTATTGACGATTTTACTGGTAATGCTAACTCATATTGGCATTACCATTTCTTTTTGCCCTCTTTTCAGGAATGATTATTAAATTTGGGGAAAAAATATTTTGGAAGCTTCAATTTTCTCAACCTTTATGCTGCCCGGTGCACTGGCCTTTATTATGGCTGGCATGGGTTTGTCGCTGGAATTTAGGGATTTCGTTAACATTCTTCGATATCCCCGCTCCGTTTTTATAGGCATTCTGTGTCAATTGCTTGTACTCCCCGCCCTCACCATACTCTTGTTCAGTTTTGTCCCTTTAGATCCAAGTATTAAAGTTGGTTTTGTTATAATTACTGCATGCGCGGGTGGAGCCGCCACGAATCTTATAACTCATCTTCTTAAGGGCAATGTCGCTCTGTCAATATCATTAACTGCAGTTAATAGTTTATTGGTATTAATTAGTTTGCCTTTTGTCGTAAATCTTGGATTATATGTGTTTATGGGCGAAGCAAGGGAAATTCACCTGCCAGTTTGGAGTACCGTATCTAATATCCTATTTACAGTTATTATTCCTACACTTTTAGGAATGACATTCCGTTATTTCTACCCCAGAGTATCGATGAAAATAGAGGGCGTACTAAAGTACCTTATGATTGCCTTATTGTTTATTGTATTTGTTGTGCTTATCTTTTTTGATAAACAACCGGGTGATGCACACTTTCAGGAGTATATCTACCTGATTCCATGGGCACTCTTGCTGAATTTTCTCTCTATGTTCGTAGTATATCTTACAGCTTATTATAGTCGCTTGGGAGGGAAGAATACTTTCACTTTGAGCATAGAAGTAGGTTTAAAAAATAGTATTATCGGTGTTTTTGTAGCAAGATCGTTGCTGCAGAATTATGATATGACCATGGTCTCAGTAGTTTATGGGTCATTTACCTTCTTCTCCACAACACTATTTGGCTACCTGCTAAAGCGCTTCGAATGGTACGGAGGCTTTTATGGTATTTGGAAAAAAATCAGCTGAAGCCGTGTGTTTTTGGGAAAAAGATTGTATCTTAACCCGCAGCAAAATCTAGATGTAAAACCAAAATTCGCAATCACTATGATGTCTATATTACGAAAAATTTCTCCAGTTTATATTTTGCCTTTGGTTATGGCCTTTGTTGTTAGTTGTAAAGGTCCCACTGGCGAAGAAAAGCAAGATGAAGCTAAGTTGAAAAAAGAAGAAGTGGAGAAGACGGTACGTGAGGTGGTCTATCCCTTACCCTCTACTTACGAAATTACGGAAATGCTTAATGAAATTGAAGCTTCTTATATCCTTGGGTTAACCAACGATATCGCTAATGCTGAAAAGTATTTTACAGATAAGAAGCAAGCCTTGAATTTAGGCGTTTATTCAGCTGATCTTAGCTACGCTTCTACCTACAATATGAAGCAGCAAACCCTCGATTTTATGGATGTCTCACAGGATTTAGTTAAAGAATTGAGAATTACGGGTGCCTTTTCCAGTGGTTTTGTGGAAGAAGTGGAGACCAATATCGACAATAAGGAGGAGCTTGTTGATTTAATTACTAATTCTTTCTACGATACATATGAGTATTTGGTGAAGAATAATAAGGAAGATTTATCTCTGCTTGTGATTACGGGTAGTTGGGTTGAAGCTCTCTATATAACTACCCATATCAGCGAAACAACTTATGATAATCCGCGCATTGTAGAAATCATTATGGAACAAAAAGATTCGCTGGCTAAACTTTTAGAGCTTCTGAAGCCTCATAATGAGCATGAGACAATCCAAGATTTACTCATCGAGTTAAAACCCATTATGGAAGTTTACCAAGAAGTAGGGGATTCTTCTATTACTCAAAAACAGTTGAAGGAAATTGTATCCCGAATTGCTAATATTCGTGCCGATATTATCTCCTAGTGAAAAGTAAAAATTCATCATACAGCTCATACAAAACGTATGGGCTGTCTTTTTATTCAGTTTATCATAGAGGTTCACATGAATGAAAATATTCTTAATGCATTAATTCATCTGTTTGCACTCGTTGCAAATATTACCCGGCATGGTGTTTCTTCCACAGGCCAATCAATTGTACGTGAATATTTGTATCGGTATTTAGATGGGGATCTGATAGATGAATATCTGCGCCTTTTTTCAAACTATTACGAATTTTATCAGCGAGAACTCAAAGATGAGGATATCAGGGAGATCAAAAATAGTCAATCGCTCTTAAGTTTCCAGATAACCAACGTATGTCGACAAATTCAGCGGGGGCTCTTGAGGGATGAGCGGATAATTGTGTTTTTGCAACTCTTGGAGTTTGTTAAGGAAGATCAAATCGTATCGGAGGAGGAGCGAAAGTTTCTGGATTTAGTTGCCACCTCTTTTAATATTTTGGAGGAAGAATATAGCGATTTTCGTGCTTTTATCTTTGACGGAGACCCCAAGAAAATTTCCGAAGGCAGGGTTTTGGTGGTGAATAATCAGCTGACGGAATGGTCCCAGAACTTAGCATGGGTAATGAAAAATGAGAAAAAGCAAAAGAAACCCCACTATCATCATCTTTACCGTGAAAATCTGTACGGACACCTTATGCTACTGCATATCCCTAGCATAAGAGCTTTCATTCTTCGTTATTTGGGAGAGCTAAATATTTATTTGGAAGGGCATAAGGTTATTCCCGGGCGGGCTTATTTTCTCGGACATGGAGCCATTATAAAAGGACCTAATATTAAATCCATTTACTACAGTGAAATAGCTGATATATTCCTCCGTAAAGAATATGATTACGACATTACCCTTACGGCTGAAAACGCAACTTTTCACTTTCCTGGCTCCGAAAATGGGGTGCAGCCCTTCACTTTTAGTGAAAGTACCGGGCAGCTTATTGGAATTATGGGGGGGAGTGGTGTAGGCAAGTCTACCCTTTTAAATGTGCTTGTGGGGAAATTACCCTTGTCTTCGGGTCGCGTGACCATTAATGGACATCGGGTACATGGAAGAAATCGAAATGTTAAGGCTGTTATTGGCTTTGTGCCCCAGGATGATCTGCTTTTTGAAGAGCTTACTGTTGAGCAAAATTTGCTTTACAATGCTAGACTTTGTTTTGGCGATCTTTCTGAAGAAGAAATTAACAAACGCGTTGATCAAATTGTCGCAGATTTAGATTTGTTAGACATTCGTCCCCTGAAAGTAGGCGACCCCCTGAATAAATACATCAGTGGGGGCCAGAGAAAGCGACTGAATATTGGTCTTGAGTTGATGCGTGAGCCGGCTATTTTGTTTGTTGATGAACCTACCTCAGGGCTCTCTTCAATGGATTCGGAGAAAGTGATGTTATTGCTTAAGCTTCAGGCGCAAAGGGGACGCCTGGTGGTGGTGAATATTCATCAACCTTCCTCGTATATCTATAAACTTCTTGATAAGCTTTGGATCCTTGATAAAGGGGGGTATCCTATTTATCAGGGAAACCCTGTGGATGCCATTGTATACTTTAAAACAGTGTCCTCGCAGGTGGATGCCGCCGAAAGTGAATGCTCCAGATGTGGAAATATTAAAACCGACGATATCCTTCGTATTGTCGAAGCCAGAAAAATTGATCAGTTTGGTCGTTTTACCAAGGAACGCCGAACTACGGCTAACGAGTGGTATGATAAATACCTCGAAGAGATAGAAGCTAAGATTGAAGTAGAGTCACAAAGTAGAGATCTTCCCGATACTGATTTTAAGATTCCCAATGTACTTAAGCAATTTCGGGTCTTTAGTCAACGAAATCTAAAAGCGAAACTGGCCAATACTCAATATGTTGTTATCAACTTATTGGAAGCGCCTGTTTTAGCTCTTATTCTTGGGTTTTTTACCAAGTATTTTGCTGCAGGCAGGTATGATTTTTCCGAAAATGTGAATTTCCCTGTATTTCTGTTTATGTCGGTAGTGGTTTCCCTGTTTTTGGGTCTTACAATTAGTGCTGAGGAGATTATTAAAGATCGTAAGATCCTGGAGCGTGAGTCGTTTCTAAATTTAAGTCGATTCAGTTATCTGAATGCTAAGATTCTGTTTTTATTTGCCTTGTCAGCCTTACAAACTTTTATGTTTCTTGGCATTGGTTATGCCGTATTGGAGGTGGACGGTTTACTCTGGTACCATTGGCTGGTACTCTTTACTGCTTCGTGCATGGGCAACATGTTAGGGCTGAATATATCCTCCGGACTCGATTCCGTTATAGCCATTTATATACTCATTCCTTTGATATTAGTACCTCAGCTATTGCTGGGCGGGGCGATGATAAAATATGATGAGATGCACCCATCGTTACGTGCCCGTTATTATGTTCCTTTGGTTGCCGATTTTATGACCACTCGTTGGGCTTTTGAGGCCCTCGCTGTGAGCCAGTTTAAGCGTAACGATTTTGAAAAGCATTTTTTTAGGAGTGAACGCGTCATTAGTCAGAATGAATATCGTGCAGGTTACCTGATTCCCCGGCTGGAAAATTTGGTAAAACAGATTATGCAAGAGCGTTTGCAAGAGCAGGAAAATGCACACATTTCCGAAAATCTTGAATTGCTCCGGAATGAGTTGTATTACCTGGCCGAAACGATTGAGGGTGTGCCCTATGAAAATCTGCCTTACCTGGTACCAGGCTTGTTTAATCAAGAGCTTGCCGAAGAAACAATTGGCTATTTGACTTACATGAGAAGTGTATTTCAGACTAGAAGTGAGGAAGCCAGGGAAGAGAAAGAACGCATTTATGAAACCATGCTTGATTCGCTTGGGCAAAATGGGTTTCTGGAACTTCGTCAACGGCAACATAATAAGAAACTTGCCGATATTGTTCAGAATAGGAATGATTTGCAAAAAATTGAACGCCTTGGTGAACGCTATATGCAGAAGCAAGATCCGATTTTTATGAAACCGATGTCAAATATTGGTCGGGCTCACTTCTTTGCTCCGGAAAAAATTGTTGAAGGGGTAGCCATTCCTACGCTGTGGTTCAATATTCTGATGATGTGGGTGGGCTCTGGGGTGCTTTATATTACCTTATTGTTTGATGTGCTTAGGAAGATTATCAGTTATTTTATGGCCATTCGGTTTCGGGAATAGGGTGTGTCTTTTTCCGGCTTTTGATACCCTTTTGATATCCAGTGGCTGGAGTGTAACATTCCGTATAATGATTCGTAGAGAAGTAAGGAAAAAACATCACCTATATGAACCTGTTTATTGAGAAAACAGCCGATACACCCGAAGTTAAACTACAAAGTGGGTTGATTGAATTTTCGGGCCATTCGATGCCTGAAAATGTGCTTATTTTTTACAAACCCATAATGGAATGGATGAATGAATACGTTTCTAAGCCAGCCAGGCATACGAGTGTAAATATTAATTTGGCATATACCAATAGCTGTTCTATAAAATACATAAGTGATATTATTCGCAGTCTTGAACCAATATATCAAAAGGGTTTTGAAGTACAGGTGAATTGGTATTATGAAGAGGGTGATGAGGAACATCGCGATAGAGGAGCTGATATTAAGAGCATTGTTACCATTCCCTTTACATATTATCCTTACCAGGTTGAAGAGACGGGCTTGTCTCGCTTAAAGGTTCGGAACAAAAATACCGGACAGATTGGTGAGATTAGCGTAAAGTATTGGGATGCCATTTGCAGGAATGGGCACAAGAAAGATTTTGAAGTGTTGGAAGAGATTGAAAAATAGCCACAGAAACTATAAACAGAAAAGCCAGTGCATGTGCACTGGCTTTTTTAGTAGCGGGGGCAGGACTCGAACCTGCGACCTTTGGGTTATGAGCCCAACGAGCTACCAACTGCTCCACCCCGCGATATATTTTTGATTGTTTATCGCTTAATTATGCTGCAAATGTAGAAGTCTTTTATGGAGTTTCCAAAAATATACTCCCCTTTTTGTAACTTCTGTATATTGGTAAAGAACGCTTGCTGGTATTTGTACCTAACCAATAATTATGGTCTTTTTAGTAGCGGGGGCAGGACTCGAACCTGCGACCTTTGGGTTATGAGCCCAACGAGCTACCAACTGCTCCACCCCGCGATATATTTTGAACAAACTGTTTCGTAATTAGGAGTGCAAAAGTAATGATTTTTTCTATTGGTACAAAATAAATTGATAGGAAAATGCGTTTTAGTTCCTTGTTGCAAGGAAGAAAAATTCTTCACAATGCTAAATTCTTTTTTATCTTTGCATAGATAAAATTATTATTTTTCAGAGCAATGGCCCAACCAAGAAACAAGAAATTCACCGACAAGTTACGTCATAAGTACCGACTCATTATTTATAATGATAATACCTTTGAAGAGGTTTGGTTTATGCGGCTTTCGCGATTGAATGTATTTACCTTTGGCGGCACATTCATCTTGGTCTTCATTGCTATTGTTACGTTATTAATTGCATTTACCCCTATTCGGGAGTTTATTCCCGGCTATCCCGATAGTGAAATGCGCAGAAATTTGGTGCGTAATGCACAACGATTGGATTCCCTTGAGCATGAAATTGAGGTACGTGATCAGTATTTTAATACCCTTAACTCCATTGTTCGGGGCGAAACCCCTGAAAGCTTTGAAGAACGTCAGGATACCAGTGCATCCTATGAAGAAGTACATTTTGCACGTTCAAAGCACGATTCTTTGTTACGTCAGCAGATTGAGGAGGCTGAAATATTCAACCTCTCACTGGCGGGCAACAGCGAAAATCCGGACTTTACGCGCTTGCATTTTTATACCCCCGTGCAAGGTATTATCACAAGGAGCTTTAATCCAGAGAAGGGCCATTACGGAACGGATATCGTTGCTGAGGGGAATAAAGTGGTTGTGGCTGCGCTCGATGGAACGGTTACCATGGCCAACTGGACCCTGGAAACAGGGTATGTTATACAAATCCAACATGCCAATAATCTGATGTCTGTGTATAAACATAATGCTGAGCTTTTGAAGAAAGTTGGGAATCATGTAAGCGCAGGTGAATCGATAGCCATCATTGGGAATTCAGGAGAACTCACCAGCGGGCCTCACTTACATTTTGAGCTGTGGCATAACGGCAGTGCCCTAAATCCGGAGGATTATATTTACTTTTAAAGTGTCAGAATTTTTTTTAATGAAGCAAAAACGATTAGCTATTCTGGGTTCAACCGGCTCTATCGGTACCCAAACACTTACTATTGTCGAAGAGAATCCTGAGCGATTTCAGGTAGAAGTGTTAACCGCAAACAATAACCTCCACCTACTTATCACCCAAGCCCGAAAATTTGTTCCGAATGTTGTGGTTATTGGCAACGAGCTGCATTTTGAAGCCTTGCGTGATGCTCTTGAAGATCTTCCTATAAAAGTATATGCAGGGCAAGAGTCCATTGCACAAGTTGTATCGATGGGATCTGTTGATATTGTGCTTACTGCGCTGGTAGGCATTTCAGGCTTGATACCAACCATTGAAGCCATAAAGGCCAAGAAAACAATTGCCCTGGCCAATAAGGAAACCTTGGTAGTTGCCGGGAAGCTTATTCAGGAGTTAGTAGCACACTACAATGCACCAATCTATCCCGTTGATTCGGAGCATTCGGCTATTTTTCAGTGTCTTGCCGGTGAGATGGGAAACCCCGTTGAAAAAATTTACTTAACGGCCTCCGGAGGACCTTTTCGGACGAAAGATGCGAAGTTTTTAGAAGAGGTGACAGTGGAGATGGCTCTGAATCATCCCAATTGGGATATGGGCAATAAAATCACCATCGACTCGGCAACCTTTATGAATAAGGGCTTTGAAGCAATAGAAGCGCGATGGCTCTTTGATTTGAAACCTGAGCAAATTGATGTGATTGTGCACCCTCAGTCCATTGTTCATTCTTTGGTGCAATTTGCCGATGGCTCGATGAAAGCGCAAATGGGCCTTCCTGATATGAAATTGCCCATTCTGTACGCACTTACTTATCCCGATAGAATCCAGACATCCTATCCCCGATTTAACTTTATGGACTATCCGGAGCTTACTTTTCATGCTCCCGACAGGGTGACTTTTCCTTGCCTGGAGATGGCCTATGAGGCGATGAAAAGAGAAGGAAATACCGCTTGTGTGGTTAATGCAGCCAATGAAATTGCCGTGGAGGCCTTCCTCAATAAACAGATAAAGTTTTCGGGGATACCCAGGCTCATCGAGCAAAGTATAAATAAAATAAGTTACATTGCACAGCCAACTTTAGCCGATTACTTGGCCACTGATCAGGAGACGCGGGAGTTTGCAAAATCAATTATAGAATAAATTTGACTATGGAAGTACTGGTGAAGATCGCTCAATTGTTGCTGAGTCTCTCTATTTTAGTTGTTTTACACGAGTTTGGACACTTTGCTTTTGCAAAGCTTTTTAAAACCCGGGTTGAGAAATTTTACCTGTTTTTTAACCCTTGGTTTACCCTCTTTAAATTTCAAAAAGGCGAAACAGAATATGGCTTGGGCTGGCTTCCATTGGGTGGATATGTGAAGATCAGTGGTATGATTGACGAGTCAATGGATAAGGAACAGATGAAGCAACCCCCTAAACCTTATGAGTTCCGGGCAAAACCTGCCTGGCAGCGTCTGTTAATCATGCTTGGGGGTGTAATGGTGAATTTTGTATTGGCCCTGGTTATATACGCTGCCACTCTTTACATCTGGGGCGAGCAGTATTTACCAACAAAAGAGGTAAAGTATGGCATTACTGCCGATTCATTGGCCAAAGCCACTGGATTTCAGGATGGCGATCTTATCCGCTCGGTTGATGGAGAGGAGGTAGAGAATTTTTTTAAGATCGTTCCCCATATTGTGCTCAATGATGCCAACTCTGTGCAGGTATTGCGTGATGGGCAACAGACCAATGTGTTCATTAAACGAGAGGTAATTCCTTCATTGTTGAAAGATCCTGCATTCATTACTCCTCGTATTCCTTTTTATGTGGCTGGTTTTGCTGAGGAATCACCTGCTAAGAACGCCGGAATTAAAATCGACGATCAAATTGTTGCTGTAAACAACCACAATACACCTTATTTCGACGACTTTGTAGAGAAGGTTAAGAAGTATAAAGAGCAAGAGGTTGAAGTGTCAGTAATTCGGAATCAGGATACGTTGGTTTTACCTGTTAGGGTTAATTCCGAAGGGATGATTGGCGTGGCCGTGGATGGAAACATTGCCCGTTTCTTTACCCTGGAAAGTACGGATTATTCGTTACTGGAATCGATTCCTGCAGGGATTAACAAGGGTGTTGAAATATTTGGCAGTTACCTTAAGCAGCTGAAATTGATCTTCAACACCGAAACAGAGGCCTATAAATCGGTGGGTGGTTTTATTACCATCGGGAATATTTTTCCGGGTGTGTGGGACTGGCAGTCTTTTTGGAATCTTACAGCATTTCTTTCCATTATTCTGGCTATTATGAATGTGCTTCCTATCCCTGCTCTTGATGGTGGACACGTCATGTTCCTTTTATATGAGATAGTTTCGGGGCGAAAACCCAGCGAGAAGTTTTTGGAATATGCCCAGGTTGCCGGTATGGTGTTGCTTTTAGGACTACTTGTATTTGCTAACGGAAATGATATCATAAAACTGTTTTCCAACTAACATTTTTCATACATTTGTTGAGAACCTTTAATACCTGTAAATATGTGTGCATATATTTTTCTTGGAATTCCCGGAGGTTGGGAGCTTTTAGTAATTATCCTGGTCATTCTTCTGATTTTTGGAGGCCGGAAGATCCCTGAATTAATGAGAGGGCTCGGGCAAGGCATGAAAGAGTTTAAAAATGCTACACGCGACGAGGATAAAGAAAAAAAGGAGAATAAAGACGAAACGAATTAATATAATTAAGTCCGGTTTTTCGCCGGATTTTTTTATTCTATGGATTTCTCGTTCAACCATGTACAGAGCCAGATAAAGGAGGGAACCCTAGATCTTTCCCGGGTTGTTCACTATTTTTTATCGAACTTACAGCAACATGCAAAGTTGAATGCTTTTGTTGAGGTATATGCCAATGAAGCGCTTACAAAAGCGGATTCATTACATAAACAATGGGAGCAGTCAGGTGTGATGCCTCCTTTTATGGGGTTGATAGTTACAGTTAAGGATCTTATTGCCCATAAAGACCATGCACTTACTGCAGCCTCAGGACTATTGCAAGGATATGTGTCGCCGTTTTCCGCAACAGTTATTGAAAGACTTGAGCAAGCCGGAGCCATTGTTCTTGGCCGAACCAATTGCGATGAGTTTGGGATGGGCAGTACGGGCGAAAACTCTTTTTATGGCCCCACCTTTAATGCGTTAGATCCGCAATATGTTGCAGGAGGATCCTCGTCAGGGGCTGCCACTACCGTAGCTGCCAATATGTGTCACCTGGCATTGGGCACCGATACAGGAGGTTCTGTGCGACAACCTGCAGCTTTTCAGGGAGTTTATGGTTTTAAACCTACTTATGGCCGCCTTTCTCGGTGGGGAGTTGTAGCTTATGCCAGCTCCTTTGATCAGGTAGGCCTCTTGGCACATGATCCCTTGTTGATGGCTCAAGTTATGCAGCTGCTTGCCCGGCCCGATGAAAGGGATTTGCATACAAGCCGTTGGCAGTCGTTTCAAAAGTTGGGGAGCTTCCCCGAAAACCCCAGAGTTGCAATTGACAAGGAACTCTTCCAAAAACCATTTGTAGCTGGATCACATGCTATCTTATGGCATCATTTCTTTCGGCGTACTCAGAGTTCCCATTTTCGCTCGATTTCATTGCCTTCGATGGAGGAGGCAATAGCTCTTTTCCATATTTTGGCACCCTGCGAAGCTGCCTCAAATCTTAACCGCTATGACGGTATTCGCTATGGGATTACTGGTGTTGGCGATAATTTTAGTCAAGTGATAACTGACAATCGAACGAAAGGATTTGGCAGAGAAGTAAAGCGAAGAATTCTAACAGGAAATTATTTTTTAACTGCTTCGCCCAGCGGTATGTCATATGAACAGGCAGTTGTAAAACGACAAGAATTAATGACTGTCTACGAGAAACTATTTTCGGAGGTCGATTTTATTTTACTCCCGACAACATATTCTGGTGCTTTTAAACCGGGAGATAGGGGACACAATGTTTTAGAGGCCTTCCGGGAAGATCGCTTGCTGGTAATTGCAAATATTTTGGGATGCCCGGCTATTTCTGTGCCTATATTTGTTGAAAAGGTGAAGTTCCCCTTGGGGCTGCAAATTATGGCTGCTCCCGGGAAAGATGAAGAGCTTTTAGATTTTGCTGCAAGAGCAACGGATTTTTTTTAACTTCACAAAGCAATTTTAATTTGGAAATGCTATTTTCAGCTGGTAGAAAATAGGCTGTTATTTATTTTTGAAAAATGTTTGAATGATGACTAAGATGGGTGTTTGGACGCGAATGGTTTTTGTTGCTGTTTTGTTTATATGTAGTGGATCGAAAAGTTTATTTGCACATAACGAAGTGGATTCTATCCCAATTTTTCCCGATCTGGTATATGAATATCGTATAGCCGAATTGGATGATAAAACCCCCATAGAGCTTGAGTATAATGCACGGGTTCGAAGGTATATCGATGTTTATACCATCGAGCGCCGTGACCATCTGGCTCGTATAATAGGACTAGCCCAACTCTATTTCCCCATGTTCGAAGAGGCACTCGACCGCTATGAACTTCCCCTGGAACTAAAATACCTGGCTATTGTTGAGTCGGCACTCGACCCTTCTGCTGTGTCCAGTTCCGGCGCTGTTGGATTATGGCAATTTAAATTGAACACAAGTCGTATGTTTGACCTTGAGGTAACCTCTTATGTAGATGAAAGACGCGATCCCTATAAATCTACAGAGGCAGCCTGTAAATATTTGGCGTATCTCTATCGTATTTTTGACGACTGGCAATTGGCATTAGCTGCTTATAATGGGGGGCCCGGTGAAGTGCAACGAGCTATCCAACGAAGTGGCGGAAAACGTGACTTTTGGGAGTTGCTTCCCTACCTGCCTGCCCAAACACAAGGCTATGTGCCCGCCTTTATAGCTGTTAATTATGTGATGAGTTTCTATTCGCAGCATAATATCCATATGGAAGCTAGTCCTTATGTACATTTACAAGTAGATACATTGCATTTGCATCAGGGTGTGAGCTTTGACCGCATTTCGCAAGCTATTGAGGAACCGGTTCCACTATTGCAGTTTTTAAATCCTACTTATCGGAGAGATTACATTTCTCCCACACAGAAACCTGCTGTGCTTACTTTGCCAAAACAGAAAATCAATGTATTTCTGGAGCATCAAGAGATTATACTAAATAAAGAAACCTCTGTAGCTTCTTTTGCATCACACGCAACCATAGATATGCCTGGTGATACCATTGGGAAGATTGCGTTGGTTCATCGGGTTAGAAAAGGGGAGTATTATCATAAAATCGCCATGAATTATGGCTGTACCGTTGAAGATATCTGGAGTTGGAATCGTTTAACTACCAATGATCTGAAAGTTGGGCAGTTACTTACTTTGTGGGTTGATCAGGAACGAGCCGATAAGATGCGCCGACAAAAAGAGCTTCAGGAGATTAACCGTAAACTAAATCGTACAAATGATCGTTTTATTTATTACACCGTTCAGGAAGGCGATACAATCTGGAGCATTGCCAGTAAATTTCGGTGTGAATCGATAGACGAATTGAAAGAAGAAAATCAAATTCAGGATGAAAATGATCTGAAACCGGGTACACGGTTAAAAATATATCTTACTAAATAAACAGTTGGTTGCACAAAACTATATACTTATGAAAAATACAACTCTAATTTTCCTGTTAGTAAGCTTAATGTTGATGGCTTCTTGTAAAATGGAAGATGGAAAAAGTTTAATGCCTAATGTTACCGGCAAACCCGGAGAAGTGGTGCTGGTAATTAATGGTGAACAATGGACTAATACCGTTGGTGAGAGCTATCGACACCAGTTGCAGCATATTCACCCACTTTTACCACAGGATGAACCGCTGTTCGATTTGGTGCATATCCCCTATTCGGCATTTACCAAGATCTTTAAAACCCACAGGAATATTATTTTAGCAAAGATTGATAAAAGTTATGAGGAACCACGTATCCTTATTCAACGGGATACGTGGGCAAAACCGCAGTTGGTAGTTAACGTACTTGCTAAAAATGATAGTGCAATGGCTCAACTGCTAAGGGAAAAGGGGCACATTCTGGTAGAGAAGGTGCTTGAAACGGAACGAGAACGTTATCTTACCCAGTATAAAAACTATAGCAACAAAGGAGCTGTTGAACGTTTAAAACGTAAGTTCGGAGCAACCATTGCCGTACCCGATGGGTATTCATTAGATGTGGATACAACTAACTTTGCCTGGATAGCTTACGAAAAGCCCGATATGTTTCAGGGAGTGTTTATGTATACCTATCCTTACAAAGAGGACATGACTATGCATGCCCGCTTAAAAAAGCGAACCGAGTTTACCAAGCAATTTGTTCCCGGCGAGGCTGCCGATTCCTATATGGATGTAGAATTAAAGTATGCAACACCCTCTCAGCGAAAGGTGAAGTTCCAAGGAAAAACCTTTACTGAAATTCGAGGTTTGTGGCGTGTGGAGAATGATTATATGGGCGGACCTTTTATTAACTTGTCGTATGTTGATACAGCTAATAACCGCGTAGTAGTAGCCGACGGTTTTGTTTTTGCGCCTCGTGGCGATAAGCGCAACTATTTGCGGCAGGTAGAAGCTATTTTGTATTCCCTTCAAACAACTCGCTAATATGGGGGAGCTTATTTCCAAAAGTCAGTTAGAACAATCGAAGAAGGAAGAGAAATATGTCCTGCTTACTGCAGAACAGGTACGTAAGGATTTTGCTATGTTTGGCCTGGATGTGGAGTTCTCAGGCCAAACTGCGTTTGTTTATCAGGAATTATTCACTCAGTTAGAAAAGCATATCGCTTTTTTGCTTGAGAGAAACTATGAAAAACTGATGTCCCTTCTTTATCAAATTGATTTAGGACAGAAAGAATTGCAAAAGGCCGGTCAGGGAAACCCATATGGTACGGTTGCTGAGCTTATTACGCACATGATTTTGGAGAGAGAGATGAAAAAGGTGCTTACACGTGCTTATTTCAAGCAAAAGGGACTATAATTCCCGGTAATGATAATGTTGGTCACGAAGTTGGGGTGTAAAACCTGCAGATTGGATCAAATCAAGCATTCCGTTTGCATTAAGGGTATGGGTTGCACCCGCTTGTGATACAACATGTTCTTCAATCATGATGGACCCCAGATCGTTGGCTCCTGCAAACAAACATAGTTGACCCACTTCTTTGCCCACCGTTAACCAGGAAGCCTGAATGTTGTCGATATTAGGTAACATGATTCGACTTATAGCAATCATTCGTACATATTCCATCGCATTGGCAGGAGACTGAATGTCATAACGCTTTTGTAGTAGGGTGTTTTTTGGTTGAAAGGGCCAGGGGATAAAGGCCTTAAATCCGGGTGCTTCCTTGGGCTTTTCCGCTTGAAGTTCACGGATGTGAATCAGGTGTTTTAACCGTTCGTCTATGGTCTCAACATGTCCAAACATCATGGTAGCTGAGGTGAGCATGTGTTTTTTGTGCGCTATGCGCATCACTTCCAGCCATTGAACAGTGGTTGCCTTAGCCGGGCTGACAATTTTTCTTACTCTGTCATCCAGAATCTCGGCACCTGCTCCGGGTAAACTGTCCATGCCGGCAGTTACCAGTTCATCAAGGGTTTGTTCATAAGTAAGTCCCTCTTTATTTGCCAAAAAGACAACCTCCGGAGGTCCTAATGCATGAAGTTTTATATTTGGAGCATAGGCTTTTAACTGCATGAAAAGATCTGTGTAAAAATCGAGCCCCAAGTCGGGATGCATCCCTCCTTGAATAAGCAGCTGGTCGCCATGTAAGGAAATAAGCTCATCAATCTTTTGCTTGTAGTTCTCCATCGGAGTTATATAAGCCCGTTTGTTTTTAAGGGTAGTATGAAAATTACAGAATTTGCACCTGCATTGGCAAACATTGGTAATGTTCACGTTTCTGTCGATTTGCCAGGTAACAAGATTTTTGGGTGTCTTCTGCAAACGAAGGGTGTGAGCTGTTTGCATAAGCGTGGTTAGTGGCAGCCGATATAAGGTTTTCCCTTCTTCTAAAGTAAGTGTTTGCCCCTTAAGGGCTTTTTGTACAACTGTGGTGCTCATTTGATGAACATTTTTAGGGAATAAAGGTATCATTCCTACAGAAATATTCATATAACGAGGGTGGCTTACTTTTGTTAGTCACCTGGCTTTTCTCCGTATATTCCTGAAGAATTGATTAGTTTTACATGATTTCAAAATTAAACAGTACAAAAGTTATGATAACAATTCCAACACTGAAATCTGCGAGTGATATGCCTGTGGATGCTTCGGCAATATATCTGATTGAATCCATCGAGGAACTGAAAGCGCACGCATTTTCAACTCAAGAGTATCGTTATGTGGAAAGACAGCTACAAGATAAGAAGAAGGTAGTGGAGCTGAACGCCTACACAAAATGGTCATTTGTGGTTTGCATTACAAAGGAAGAGTCTGGAGAGGCAAAGGCACCTACTTATCGAAAAATAGCTGCCAGAGTGATGAAAAAGGGGCGCACGGCCAGCTATACCGGAAATCGCGCAATCAGTACGGGATCGACAGGCGCCAGTGCAACGGTGCAGGTTGATCGTGACCAGCCATATGATCTCTGGATCAATTATACAGGCCGGACGAGCGGTGGGTACGTGAAGGTCGAGATCGACGGTGCGCAGGCTTTGGTCAATGAAATCAGCGACCCCGCAGGATTGGGGTTCAAGGCGTTCTCCAGCCATGCCGCGACTGATCTGACACGTCGTCAAACCATCAAGGTCGCCAGTGGCTTGTCCGGCCAGCACGCGGTTCGCCTGAGCTTCGGCGGGGCCGCTTCTCCCGGTGGAGCCGCGATCATGGTCGAGGCGGTGACGATAACAGGCTCATTGGCCGATCCGCATATCCTGCCACCGTTATGGCGCCCGGATACGGCCTATCAAATGGGCGATGAAGTCCAGTTTGGGGGGATGTATTACGCGGCCCGTGCAAATGGCGCCAGCGGGATTGCGGGGCCAAGTCACATGAGCGGAATTGCGTCGGATGGTGCGCTGGACTGGCGCGCCGATGATCGTCCGACCTATCCCGAATTCACCGTCATCGATTATGCCTCTGAACGCGAGTATGCGGTCCGGCTTGAAGTGGGCGGCGACGTGGTCGAAGTCGGGGGGCAGACCCACGGACATGACGCTTTGGTGTCGCAGACGATCTTGGTTGATGGCGTGCCATGGTTGCCTGAAACCGCCGGAAACGGATTGACGGTTGGGGCGCAGATTGGCGTGGTCGAAACGACCACATGGCAAACCGCCGGAAGCGGACCGCTCGCAACCTGTCGGACCAGTCGCAGCATCAGCGCCGGGACGATCCACCATACCATGCAGGTTGATGTGACCGCGGCTTCCATGGATGTGAAGTGGCTTTATTTCGGGATGTTGCCCTTTGTCCGCTGGGATGGTGAAAGCGCGACGACTGTGGTTGATACGCTGACTGCGGAAGATGACGCAGTGCTAACGATTGCTGATTATGCCGGTCAAATTGATGATCAGATTAATTTCCCGACGGCCCAACGGCTTGGCTTGGCGGGAACGACAGCCCAGACAGATTTTGTCTATGGTCATGAAGCAGGTGCCTTGCCTGTTCCGGGTAACCGGCTGGATCAATGCGATGCGTTTGTTCTGCCGAATGTCGATGGCAGCCAGCCAAGTGGTTCAACTGACTGGCCGGCGAAAGCCTATATCAGTGCC
>JAWOEH010000227.1:0-3364 GCA_046482855.1 Bacteroidales bacterium
GGAAAGATGTGCACAGTGGAAGGCTATTCGCACAATGGAAAGGTGAATACCTTTGGTTTAATCGACTCGCACCGTTTTCCCGGACGCACCACATTTTCCAGGTATCAGTATCCCTCAACATTGCCTGTTTCTGTGCGTAAGCGAATAGATGAAATTACGCGAAAAATAATCACCTACATAGGTTACGACAATGGTGCTTTTAATATTGAGTTCTTTTATGACAAACATAAAGACAAAGTGTGGTTGCTTGAGATAAATCCCAGAATTTCGCAATCACATAGCAACCTGTTTTACAAAGTTGATGGCATGTCCAATCACAAAGTGATGTTGGATTTGGCGTTGGGGCAAGATCCCCAAATGCCGAAGCGTAAAGGAGCTTATCGATCAGCTGCCAAGTTTTATATTCGTGAATTCAAGGATGGCATTGTGAGTAAAGTGCCCGATAAAGAGCAGATTGAAGAAGTTCAGGAAGAATATCCCGATACCCTTGTTTTGCCCGATGTGAATATTGGTAAGCGTTTGAGCGATCTGCAAGATCAGGAACCCTACAGTTATCGTTTGGGTGTGGTTTATATGGGTGGACATTCGCAGCAAGATCTGCTGGATAACTTCAGAAACTGCAAAACGCTGTTGGATTTTCGTATACGCGATGAATACCCGCAGCGTCGGAAAAAATGGCGACCCGTGGTTTCAATGGATTCTGAACCTGCAGTACTGACTAAATTTCCTTACCGCGTGGAAGTTGTTGAGCATGTGCCCATATCCATGCGTGACGGAACTGTGCTTTCGGCCCGGCTTTGGAAGCCTGAAATTTCGGAGAAAGAGCCTGTTCCTGCCATTTTGGAGTATATTCCGTACCGCAAGCGTGATCATACTCGGCGGGTTGATGAAATGAACTACAATTACCTGGCCGGATATGGCTATGCATGTTTACGCGTAGATATGAGGGGGAGTGGTGATTCAGAAGGGATTTTGGAAGATGAATACCTGCCACTTGAGCAGCAGGATGGGTTGGATATTTTGGAGTGGATAGAACATCAGCCCTGGAGCAATGGCGACGTTGGCATGGTAGGTATTTCGTGGGGCGGTTTTAATAGTTTGCAAATGGCTGCCTTGCAACCTCCGCAGTTAAAGGCTATCATTACGGTTTGCTCTACTGATGATCGCTATACCGATGATGTACACTATATGGGCGGCACCATGCTTGCCGATAATCTCTCGTGGGCAAGTGTGATGTTTGCGCGAAACAGCCAGCCACCCGATCCGGAAATAATGGGAGAGAAGTGGTATGATAACTGGCTTGCTCGTCTTAATGGCAGCGGTCTTTGGCTGAAAAAATGGCTGGAATATCCGCATCGGGATGCTTACTGGGAGCACGGCTCTGTTAATGAAGACTACGATGCGATTAAGATTCCCACATTGGCTGTTGGCGGCTGGGCCGATGGGTATTCAAATGCCATATTCCGCCTGCTGGAGCATTTAAAAGCTCCCGTGAAGGGAATTATTGGTCCCTGGAGCCATATCTATCCCCAGTTCGGAAAACCCGGACCGGCCATCGGCTTTTTACAGGAGCAGCTCCGATGGTGGGATTATTGGCTTAAAGGCATTGACAATGGCGTGTCGGAAGATCCCGATCTAACTGTTTTTCAACAGAATTATACCATTCCTGCGGCCTCCAGAAATCAAATACCGGGACAGTGGCTATCTATCAATTCGTGGAAAAACCGGAAGATAAAAACAGTGGGGTTTTATTTGGATCACGAAGGCGGACTTACCAGCGATACAAAAGAGGCTCCGGAAAACAGGAAATTCAAAATCGAGTCGCCGCTAAGTGTAGGGCTGTTTGGTGGCAAATGGTGCTCGTACAGTGCCACGCCCGACTTGCCACATGATCAGCGTGAGGATGACGGAGGTTCTTTGATTTTTGAAAGCGAAAAACTGCGCAAAAGCATCTCAATCATGGGGGCACCCTGTGTCGAACTGGAAGTATCAGCCAATAAATCCATTGCCATGATTGCGGTACGGTTGTCCGATATTTTGCCGGACGATAAGGCTACCCGCATTACCTATGGCTTGTTGAATCTTACTCATCGTAATGGAAGTAAGGAACCCACACCTTTACATAAAGATAAAAAGTATAAAGTAAAGATCTATCTGAATGAGATAGCCCAGGTGATTCCCAAGGGACACCGATTGCGCATTGCTATCTCTTCTTCTTATTTTCCTGTGGCATGGCCGGCTCCCGAGCCCGCAAGGATATCGATTTATACGGGAAGTAGCAAGCTTATACTCTCTGTGCTCCCTTCAGAGCTCCAGAAGTACAAAAGCAGGAAGTTTCAGCCACCAGTAGTAGGGCCATGTGGCATAACTTATCATCTTTCGAAACCCTTGAGAGGGTGGATGATAAACAGGGACATGATTGATGAAACTACCACGGTTGAAGTGACAAACAACGAGGGGAAGGTACACCACGATGACATCGGCATGGATGTGGCTACGCATTCAGTTGAGCGGTACACCTACCAATACGACGATTACAAGTCAATAAAGGGAGAAGTGAAGTATGATATGCTTTTTGAGCGTGAAGGCTGGAAGGTGGAGACACAAACGCAAACCATACTTACTTCAACCAAGTATCACTTCCACATTCGTGCCATACTTGATGCTTACCTGAATGGTGCCCGGGTATTCAGCAAAAGCTGGAATGAAAAAATTGTGCGTAAGCTGGTGTAGAGTATCTTTGGGAATTACATACTATTGAGCTGAGGTTGAGGTTGAGTGGCTTCGTTCACCCGGTTCGCCTTTTCCGTTGCGAAACCTTACCTTCGGTTTACCTGCCGATAGGTATGGCAGGTAAATTTGTGTAATACTTTGTGATACGTTGTGAAACTTCTTTTATAGTGCTCCCTACTATGGAAGCTAAAAGTCAAAAGCCAACACCTGACCTCCACAGGTAGCCTGTAAAACATGGCACAAAAAAAGGGAACCTTGCGGCTCCCTCTTCTATTTTGGTCGTTACGACTTATTCCTCTTCTGGTACTTTGAATTTGTCACCAGTCTCTTTGATAATCATCTTGTACCACTCCTCGGTATAACCAGGATACTCGATGTTAGGATTGATATATTTGTACCCTTCCGGCACTTCTCGTGGTGTTTTTATGTTTCCGTCCAGGAATTTTACAAATAAGTGTTTGTAAAGATTCTGATAAGCGCGGAGTACATTTTGTCCTTGTGTTTGTGAGTAGTTGGTAAGGAATGCGCGTGCTTGCTCTGGATTTTCTTTGTACATCTTAGCTGCAGCTTGGTCGATACCTTCTGAAGCCATGATGAACCCATTTTCCAACTCATCCTGCACTTCCTGAAT
>JAWOEH010000232.1:0-8770 GCA_046482855.1 Bacteroidales bacterium
GTTAAAATCCTCGATCCAGCCATGGGAAGTGGCCATTTCCTGGTGTATCTGTTTGATTTTCTGTGGGAACTTTACCAGGATGAGGCCCGGCTTCTGGGCAAGGAATACAGCCCGGAACAGATCATCGGGTGGATACTGAACAACAACCTCCACGGCATTGACATTGACAACCGGGCCTGATCGTGTTCGTGTTCAAGCAAAATTAAAAGATGTGTAGAAAAAAACAAATTGTTTCACGCAAAGGGAGCTACAGTCCGCTGAGTCTACAAAGAGGGCACTGCATAGTTGTTCGTATTTTACTTTTTGTGTCTTATTGTTACTATTCTCTAATTGACAGGTTGTTGTTGGGTTAAGTTGCCAAATGGTCATTGCGTTTTTTCGTGTAAAGCGCATTCGCTATGTTTTACGCCAAGGCGCCAAGGATTGAAGGCAGGAAAAGACGCCAGGCACCGTTCGGTATTCATTGTGGATACGGCATTTTTTCATGCATTTGTTTCCATGTGATTTTACAGTACAATTTTACATTTTGATGACAGGAAGCTGCCAAAAATTTCTACCTTTAGTCAACTAATTCTAAAAATCTTTATATGAATACTGTAGTTTCAGCTTTTCAAGAGCTTGATGATTTTGCCCGAAAAACAAACCGCCAATTGGTTACCGAAGAGCTATCGGGTAAAACCGTTGCATTACACCGTGTAAATTACCACCAGCGGTGGGCCTACATGGGCAACCGCACAGCACCCACCTGTTGGTTTGCTGCTTTTGCCGACGCGCGTAAGATGAATATTCAGGGGAACTTTTCTGGTGTCTTTTTTGCTTTGCCCTGGATGAGCCCCGAAACGATTACCGTGCAATCCCGAGATATCCTCGATCGCCTCAATCCATTTGGCGGAAAGAGTGCGTTCAACACTGGTGTAAGCTATTTCGATAAACAGGTACGCCTGATGGGCAATCCGCTGGAGAAAGACCGCCAATTGTTATCTCAACCCAATGTGCAGGAGGCCATTCTGGATACACTCAAACTTGACCCCGCCTTGCATGCAGGCATAAATCCCATGCGTGTGGAATTTGTTCCCGAATTGAAGGACAGAACCATCTTTGGCTTTTACCATCCCCAACGCTGGCTGTTGGAGGAGAAGTTGCTGGAAGATCTTTTTAATGCATGTGAACGAGTGCGATCTATTATAAGGTAATATAATTGATTGTTAGATAAATATATGCAAGTGAGAGTTGTTTGGTAATCCAAATGCAATTTGACTTTTGTTGTAATTGTACCTATTTTTGTACAATATGTTGTACTTAATTGTAAGGCGATGCTGACTACCACAATATCAAGCTTCAGAAGGGATATAAAAAAATATCTTGACAGGGTTACAGAGAACTTCGAAACCTTGATCATCAATCGGGGAAAAGACAAGGGTGTTGTGATAATGTCTTTAGATGAATACAACTCCTTGTGTGCAACACAGCACGAATTATCCTCACAGGAAAATGAGAAAAGGTTGGACGTGGCTATTGAGAAATTAAAGAGCAGTTCATCCTTTGAGAAAAGGATCATCGAAGAATGAAATACATCTTTGTAGATGAGTCATGGGAAGATTATCTGTATTGGCAAAAGGTCGATAGAAAGATGCTAAAAAGGATAAATAGCTTATTGAAAGATATTGCACGAGCACCATTTGCTGGCTTAGGCAAGCCTGAACCGCTTAAGTATAAATACAAAGGCTACTGGTCGCGAAGGATCGACGGAGAGCATCGGTTGATTTACAAAGTAAGAGAGGATGAAATCCTAATCGCGAAATGTCGTTTTCATTACGATTAATTGACCCTTAAATAGCTTTATAGTGGAGTTGTGTATAGTCGGGACTAATTTCCAAGCCCAGGAATTATCTATCTTTTTGCAGGTTTCAAAAAAGATACCAGTACAATCATAAAGGGTTAATTTACTTTGGAATCCTTACCTTAGCGCATAAATTAATATGTATCTACGTTTTTGGAACTAATTTCATTTTGATTTTGACTTCGTCGAGCTCCGCTTCGCTGCGGTTCTTCATTTGCCCCTAGCCCTAAAGGGTGTGAAGAAAATCAATTGCTCCCTTTAGGGTAAGGGGTAAAACAATTGATTTTCATTATAATGGCTCTGATTTAAGTGCAAATACGAATAATGATATAAATTAAAGTATTAAAAGCTATGAAAGATACAATATTTTCAGCTTACGTAATTGAGGAGAAGGATGAACAATATGTAGGCACCTTTCATGATCACACTTTTGCCGATCTGCCCGAGGGCGATTTGCTGATAAAAGTGGAGTACTCCTCGTTGAACTACAAAGATGCCCTTTCGGCTTCTGGCAATAAGGGTGTTACGCGTAACTATCCGCACGTGCCGGGCATCGATGCGGCCGGCGAGGTGGTAGAGAGCAAGGTGGACACCTTTGCCAAAGGCGACAAGGTAATTGTTACCAGCTACGACCTGGGCATGAATACCCATGGAGGTTTTAGTGAATACATCCGTGTACCGGCTGCCTGGGCTTTGAAGTTGCCCGAAGGCTTAACCACTAAAGAGTCCATGATGTATGGTACTGCAGGACTTACCGCAGGCATGTCGGTATTTCGTTTGCGTCAGCAAGTGCAACCTGCCGACGGGCCTGTGTTGGTTTCCGGCGCCACCGGAGGCGTGGGCTCCATAGCCGTGGCCATGCTGGCCAAGTTGGGCTATCAGGTAACAGCTATAACAGGTAAGAAGGAGTCGGTACTCTTTTTGGAGCAGTTGGGTGCTAAAGAGGTGGTGTTTCGGCAAGATCTGCCATTGGAGGAGAAGCGTCCCATGCTTAAGACAGCTTATGCCGGTGCCATTGATGCCGTTGGCGGCCCCATTCTTGAGTATGCCCTGAAATGTGTACAGCCCCAGGGAGTGGTTACGTGTTGTGGCAATGTGGCCTCACCTAAACTGACCACAACGGTGTTCCCTTTTATCTTGCGCGGCATTAGTCTGGTGGGTATCGATTCGCAGAACTTCCCCATGGAGGAGCGCCAAAAGGTATGGCACGCATTGGCCAACGAGTTGAAGCCTGCCGTCTTGACCGACTTGTGCCAGGAGATCAACCTTTGGGATTTACGAACCGACATCAAGGCGATGCTTGAGGGCAAAAGCAAAGGCCATAAGGTGATTCGTATTGCCGAATAAGAGGTAACCTATGCTATTGAAAGACATTGTACATTATAGTCTGCACTTCATTATTCCCTGGGCTATTGCCTGGGGATTTTTTCGCCCACACTGGAAAGTTGCCGGCTTGCACATGGTGCTGGCCAACCTGATTGACCTTGACCACCTGTTGGCCTGGCCCGAGGTGTTTGTGGCCGGCCGATGTAGCATTGGTTTTCACCCTTTGCATTCCGGTTGGGCCATTGGGGTGTATGTGTTGCTGCTCTTCTTTCCCAAAACCCGTTGGCTGGCCATCGGGTTGGTGTTACACATCCTTACTGATGCCCTGGACTGCTGGTGGACGGCAGGATTTGGGGTTTGATTTTCAGGTATGGAAGATTGGAGATCTTGACAAAAAAGCGCTTTCATATCCAAAGCCCTTATCCTTTCGATGTATGTTTTGTTCTCAGGATAAGGGCTGTAAAGCTATTTGTTGAGGTGCGTACCTTATATGCTTGTATCGAATAACTTTGTGAGCGGCTTCCCAATTTCGTAAAGCTCCATTACCAGTCTCGAGTGGTCGATGTTGGTGTATTCAAGTTTTACAAAACCATAGGTTTCATTGAAGTAGGTGGTCAATTTTGTCTCACCAAGTTCGCTTACGGCTGTACTTTCAATTACATAGCAACTCAGGCGGCCCAAAGGTGTATCTAACTCTCTTCGTGCTGTAACCTCATAGTTATACTGGTTCTCAATTATACCTGACCAGGTTTTCCAGCGTTCGTCTCCCCAGCTGGCTCCGATACGTAAACTACCTTTATAGCTGCTTCCTACCTGCAAAGGATGTTTTATATAGGGGTAGGGATTCAATTGCAGTATTTTGAAAAGGTAGGCGCGTGGGGGATGTATCCAGATATTCTTTTGGTTTTCAATAACACCTGTAAAGGTTGGTTTCTGGACGTTTTTGTTAATGTGGTACGAAATTGTTCTTTGGTAATATGCCGGCTTTTTGTGTTTCCACTTTGAGTCGAGTATTTTTAAGTGGAAATCTTTTATGGCTTCCGGATTTTCCGATTTGGCATCGACGAAATGCCAGGTATTGTCCGGTTTGATAACGAAATATTGCTCCTGGCCTGCGGCGTTTGTGAATCGATAGCGATAGTAAAAAGTGCGTCCGGGCTTGTGAATCTTTTGGTCAGGATTTATCTCCGGTTTGCCAATTTGGTTCGCATAGACATAAGAATTTATGCGTACGGTATTGTCTGTCTCTTGCTTTAGCTGCGCCAATGTTATTGCTGGAATGATAGCAAGGAGTAAAATGAGGGGGAAGTTTTTCATTATAGGGTAATTTATTAGGTTTGTATTTGTTAGGGTTATATATCGTTCCCTTCGGATTCAGCGATAAAACGTTATTTTACTGTTCTATTGTATGTTTATTGTTCTGAATATATTATGGCGTGTTAGGATAACGTCATGTTCTCATCAATATATTGCATTCTCTGTTCTGTGTGCTGCCTCCGGCATCCCTCGCAATATCAGGGCGTCTTAAATCAGGAGGATTTGCATAGATATAGAAGCCTACACCCACATAAGATAACGACTCCGGCGGAGTCGAATAGGTGCTTGCTTACATCCTTTTCTGTTAAAGCCATTCAAATTGATTTTTGAATACGGCTATTATTTCCTTTTTATACCCTCTTGAAATGGGTAAGACTTCATCTTGACTTGTTATAATTTGGGACTCTTTTATTTGAAAATCTTTTATCTGATTGATGTTTACCATGAAAGATTGGTGAACACGTATAAACTGTGCATTGCAATCTAAGGTTTCTTCTATCTGTTTTAGGTTCTTTGAAATGGAGGATTTGTTTTGTTCCCAATAGATAGTACTGTAGGAGCCGTGGCCTTCAATGTAGCGTATTTCCCTGTAGTCAATAATCCTGTATCTCCCGCTCTCAGCTATAATTATTCTATTTTTCGTCATTTTGGGTTAGTTTCTGTATTTTGGATTTAAAAGCTTTTACACCTATTTGTTCTCAAAAACAGCAAAAGGTAACCCCCTGTAGTGGATGTTGTAAAACATAAAATCACAAATAGATCTTATGTGTCTTTTTTAAAGTGCAGGTAATTAATCTGTTACTCTGTGGTGTTCGTTAGTTTTAATTTATTTTATTTTTTTATCATGGTCGCTTTAGCGTAAATAAGCCTTTTTTCATACCAGATATAAAGGAAAGCCTACCACATTTAAAGATAAATTTACCGGATTTAAAGTGAATCATACAAAAGCAGTTTGATGTGCCATTATTTGATAATTTTGATAATAGTATTAATCAGTACAATTCAGGGGAAAATAAGCCGAACAGGGAACCAAATAAGATAGTAGGCATTTACGTATAAACATTAAAATTATGAGAAAATTGAAATTGACAATTGCCTTGGCTTTTTGTTTAGGAACGCTGTTTTCTGTAGGTAACTTGCAAAAAAGTATCACCACAAACGTTGGCTGGGGACTTTGTAAACTTTGTAAGTCCGGAGAGGAAGTAACTGTCTCTACAGAGGCTCTTGCAGGTGGCGTTGGAGCTTATGGTGGCGCTAAACTTGGTGCTAGTATTGGTTGTATTGGAGGACCTGCTGGTGCTGTTGGTGCCTTATAAAACTTATAATGAGTGTTACTTGAATATTACAGTGTAACACTTATATTATTTTAATTATATAAAAGAGAATGCTTAAACAAATCATAATTAGCACAGCAATCGTATTTGCCGTCTTGTTGATGCAGTTTTTTATTATCTATCTCTTTGCCAGAGAGAAAAATAAAATACAAATAAAAGAAATCGTTTTGTCGTTTCTTGGTGCTTCCCTTTTTATTGGATTGGCAATCTCCCTACTTGAGTTTCTTTTTCAATCTGTGAACTATAAAATCATTTATTATGTCCTTGCAGCTTCTCTTATTTCTGCCTACTGGTTCATTGTTGAGCCGTTGAAGTTTCTTTTTTTCAGAGGTGATCGTGTTAGGGGAAAAGAGTTAGAGAAGAAGTTAACGAAAAAAGGGTACAACTATAAAATTCTTTTTTCTGATGCAATAACTAACAATGCCTATGCAACAGGAATTGTCCCTTTTTGCCGGGTAATTATCTTAGGAAGTGGATTAAAAAAGAAGCTGACCCCATCACAATTAGAAGCCATTGTTTATCATGAAATTGGTCATCATGAAAGGTATCACATATTAAAACTGTTTTTGATTAATGTTGTGTTGCAAGTAGTTTATTTGCAGATGTTTTCTTTAGTTTTTCGTTTGCCCGACAACATAGGCCTACTGGAACCACTGATAGTTGCTTGCGTGGGAGGAGCAGGAGGGTTGGTTTTTTGGTTCGTTCCCAATAAAGTCTCTTTATGGTTTGAATATTATGCCGATAAATATGCTGCTGTCCATTACAGCAGGGAGGTGATTATTGAATCCTTGCAACGATTAGATGAAATATCGGGCGGTAGCCTTACAAGGGGGAATTACAGTCACCCAAAGCTGGAAAAACGAGTACGAAATATTATCGAAAAAAATATATAAACTGTTTAGTTATTTTAACTTTATTTCTCAATTATGTGTATAGGGTGTGTTTGAAACATTAATTTTATGAGGAAAATATGTATAGGTTTAACTCTTTTTCTATGTATCGGTGCCTTAAAAGCTCAAGTGAATAATGTAGAGTTTGATTCGGTCAATATAAGTAGGATAAAAAGTGTAGTGGATACTCTAACAAATCCTGCTTTTGGTGGAAGAGGAGTTGAAACATATAAAAAATTATCCAAGTTTTTATCTCTGTATTATGAAAATATTGGGCTAAGTGCCTTTAGTAATAATGGTTATGTCCAGCTTGTTCGTCCGTTTCAATATTGCAAATTTTCTGATAGTTCCTATCTGAAAGTAGATAATTTAATATTTCATATTGAACAAGATTTTATTCACAGTTTGTTTGATTCCAGGGAGCATTTTAATTTCACTCCTTCAGAAATTACTAGTGAATTATATTTTACCGGCTTACCAAATGCTGATATAGATAGTGTCTTAGCTAAAGCTGATATTAAAAATAAGTCAGTTATAGTCTTTCCCCAAAAAGGGATTGATGTATATAGTATATGTTATGAAAGAGGGGCATCAGCTATAATTGTCATTCATGCAAATGATGATAAGTATCAAAAAATGAAAAGTGTAGCCAATATATCCTATAATATGCTGGAGCCGCTGAATTATCATTTATCGGATCCCGATAAGCCTACATTTACAACTATTTTTTTGTCACCCTCTACATCTGCCAAAATTTTAGGGATTAAAAAATCAAAGTTGAAAAAGTATGTAGAGCTATATAATCGGATGGAAGATTCCGTTTTTTATAATATTCCGAAGCAAATTGAATTTAATATACATCGAGAAAAAAGATATGTACAATCGGGTAATGTTATTGGTTATATACAGGGGAAAGATACAACCGGAGAACATATTATAATTTCCGCGCATTACGATCATTTAGGAAAGAATAACGATATTTATTTTCCCGGTGCTAACGACAATGCTTCCGGAGTTAGTGCGATGTTGGAGATAGCCAGGGTGTTATCTGATGCAGGAGTGAAACCCAAACGCAGTATTGTGTTTATTGCATTTGGATTAGAAGAGAATAGACTCTTAGGGTCAAAATACTATGTTGATCATCCTGTGTTTCCACTAACGAAATTAAAAGCGAATATTAACCTGGATATGGTTGGCAGGCAAGATAAATATCATGACACAATTCCTGATTATATTTATGCGCTTGGCCCCGATTCTTTAAGTTTGGGCATTACTGAGCTCATGGATAGTATAAATAAGGTTCATCATTTTACGAATCTTGAGTTCTTGGATAATTATCCAAATGCAAAAAGATTTTTTAGTGTTTCTTCAGACCAAGTTAATTTTTTAAATAAAGGGATTCCTGCTGTTTTAATTAATAATGGTATGCATAAAGACTTGCATAAACCAACAGATACAATGGATAAGTTAAATTTTGAAACGATTGAAAATGTTTCAAAGCTATTGCTCTTGTCTATCTGGGAAATGGCAAATCAATCTTAATTTTAGTTTGGTACCTATTCCATGCCTCAGGAGCCAATTTTTTGATTCGGTTGTGATGCTATATCTGTAGGATGCCGGCATCTGGGGTAATTCCAGGGGTAGCAAATCCTCAGGATTTATATTGTTATAGAAGCTTAAGCCCATATAAGAAATTACTCCGGAGGAGCGGGTCTTTATTATGAGGAAAACTTTTTTGAACCGTATTTTCGTAGGATTGGATAAGGGGGTAGTTGTAAAATAGAGCAAATACGTACATTTTTAATATTAAAGCGTTTATGTTACAAAATTTTATCGAATACTGTAAAAATCCGGTGAATTCTCCTGAGCAAAATAAAATGACTGTTCGTATTTTTTTTAAGCTCTATTTGCTATATATGATTTTTGTCCTATCGATAGGAGCTCAGTTAGGGGTTTTAATGAATTTTACAGGTATTACCAATGAGTTAGATAATGTGTCAACAAAAATGGTGCTTTTTGGCGTTTTAGGAGCTCCCTTTTTTGAAGAAACGATATTTAGGCTT
>JAWOEH010000238.1:0-9940 GCA_046482855.1 Bacteroidales bacterium
TCTCTTTCTTCTTTTAAGTTTAGTTAAAGAATAAATATCGGCATTATTTAATACTTATTCCAACTACACAAACATAGGATGACCCTGATGTCAGAGAGGTGAGGCGGTAGTATTAGCAGGGCAGAACGGCCCTGCTAATACTCCCGCTACTGTTTAAGTTGTAGGGTCATTGCGAACGAAGTGAAGCAATCTAAGCCTGTCCAAAGGCGTTATCTTTTTGCAGGAGCGTGTAATAATCAGATGTTGTGGTGTTTAAACAGATTTCCGTTTCTGAAGAGATGAAGTTCCGGATCGATCAGTCAGGGAGGTTGTGCTGAAAATTCCTCCAATGGCTGATAGTATGAGCTCAGCCTCAACCTCAGCCTCAGCCTCAATCTCAACCTCAACCTCAACCTCAACCTCAGCCTCAGCCTTAACCTTAACCCATGGCAATTAAAGAAAACAACGACCTATTACCTTTATTTTGTGTGCATTACACAAAGCCTGTTTTACAACATACATCAAAGGGGGTTACCTTTTGCCGATTTCGGGAACCAATAGGTAAAAGGAAACGAACCAACGGAGACCTAAAAACCCCAAAACAATGAAATTTTTTGAAATGCAGAAGCGCTTACAGTGTCTGGCCGAGGAGTTGAATAAGGGCCATACCGGCGTTGCAAATGAACTGGCAAAAAATATGGGCATAAGCCGCAGCCAGCTGTTTGTTTACATCGACCTGCTTAAAACCTATGGTATAACGGTAACTTATTGCAAAGCGTTGAATTCTTATGTGGTTGAAGAGGAGTGTGTTATTGAGGTGCAAGAGCCGATAAAGAAGATTTATCAAAAATAATTGCCAGCGTCCGAGGTTACCGGACGGGGTTGTGCTTACCTTCGTAATGCTTTGAGTTTATTGCAGGAGGCGCCAAGCGATAATTCGAAGCAGGCGGATGCCGAAAAGCCTGAAATAGAGTAGGGGATTTATTCAATCTTTAATTATGAAAAAAATGGAAAGTATTAAAAATGATGTTTTTAAAAGATTTGAAGATGTTCAAATTGATATGAACGAATGTAGAGGTAAAGGAAGATATAGTACCGGTAAGGGATATTATTACGATACACCATGTGAAGATTTTTTACGCACTTATGATAATGGTGATTATCGTATGGAAATTGAATTAAGAGACAGTATTTAAATATTTAATAGGAAAGATTATATGTTTTTATAATCTTTCCTATTGCTTTGAAATTATTTGATAATAAAATGACAGAGATGAAAAAATATACTATTACGTCTATTTTATTTCTTTTATCGTTTACTATTTTTTCCTGTAATTCAGTTGAAGATAATTATTTAGAGTTTTATACATTTATTAATGATGCTGAACTAAATATAGTAGATGGTAATTTTAGTGAAGCGCATCGTATTTATTCTGAGGCATTTGAAATTTGGTCGCATGCACCCTCAATAGATTATTACAACGCCTTACTATGTGCTATCAAATCAGAGAATTACGAAAAAGCATTTAACTATCTGGAAAGGTTGGCTATTAATGGATGGAAGTTAAATTACTTTCAAGACAATCCATACCTCACCCAACTCAGAGAAAAGAAAGAATGGAAAGAATTTGTAAGTAATTATCCACAACTTCACCAAACCTACCTAGAATCATTGGATGTTGAATTAATAAATGAATTGGATAGTATGTTAAAAAGAGATCAGTCTCTTGCTAAATCAAACAACTATTCTGAATATTTGAAAACGGTTATATTAAATGGTAATCGTATTCAACAATTAATAATAAATAATAGAATGGATAACATATTCTTTGGTTCTGAAAATTCTATTCTGTATAGTCCTTTCCCTATCGTTTTGTTAAGGCATTATTGTGGTGTTTATAATGAAGCAAAGAAAGGGTATATTAATATATCTAATATACTTAATGATACAATTAGCATGGTTAATTTGGAGGAATCTATGTTAATAGAGCTTCGTAAAGGTCATCTTTCACCTCTTGCTTATGATTTGGCTATTAATTATAGTTCAGATCCAGATATGCATGGTAATAATTTATTTATGGCAGTTGATTCTGTTATATTAAGAAAGATTTTAACAGCCAAAGAAGAAAAAGAGATTAATGAGAAAAGAGCAAATATAGGACAAGAGCCTATAAACGATTATATAAAGAAAATCGAATTTTATAATAAGGTAGGCAATAACAATTTGAAGAAATACTTTTATAAATTCAGAATTTCCAGTTCTTATCCGGTAATCACTGGTACTCCAGAAAAACTAAAGAGGTTTATAGACAATAGATTAGATGAAGGATGGATAAAAGTTACACCTTAGTAATTACAAATAAATTTAATTACTGTACAGATGTCATTGTAAAATGGTTAAAGTATTATAAGCATAAGTTTATAATCATTGATACTAATAAAAAGGTACAAGTCACAAAAATTGAAATTAATAATATAAAAAGGGAAATTGAGTTATTGATTGATGGGGAAAATATTAACTTAAATCAAATTGATTCAGTCGTTTTTTGGAAAGGTAAAATACAATTTATGTTGCCTCCAATTCAAATAGGAATTAATAATACAAATTTTAAAAGAGAAACAGAGATATTCCTGAAAAGAGAATTGGATACTATTATTCAATATATATATGATGACTTAAACAAAAAGAAGATATTTGGTTTGTGTATTACAAAGAATCCAAATAAACTAACAATATTATCCTTAGCGAAGGAAGTCGAATTGAAAATTCCAGACACAACAATTTCATCTTTATCGAAAACTATTAAAAATAAGGTATATGACAATGTATCAATTACTAAATCTATTCAGGAAATTTTTAATTTTTATGAAAGAGATAAAGTATATGCTACTTTAACGAGTCTTGTTGATGTAGATAATATAGATAGATTGGATGAAATAATTTTTCCATCTCTCGTACAAGAAAATATTGATAAAAAATATGAACTACGAATATTTTATTTTAATGGTAAATTCTATACAATGGCGATATTTTCCCAATATGATGAACAAACCAAAACAGATTTTAGAAATTATAATTACGATAAACCCAATAGGATGGTACCTTATACGCTACCTAATGAGGTTAAAATGAAATTGAAAAAATTAATTGATAAAATTGGATATATGTCTTGTTCTACGGATATGATTGTTGATAGGGAGGGGGAATATGTATTTTTAGAGGTTAATCCACTAGGACAGTTTGATCTTGAATCTCTGGCTTGTAACTTTAATATAGAAAAGAAAGTAGTTGAATATTTAATAAATTAATATTGTGTTTAAAAAAAGGAATTTAGGATTACCAATTTTATTTGACTACATTAACGTTGAAAAAATTAACAAAAAGAAACATCCAAGATTAAAATTCATAAAAATGGATACTAAAGAAATTAGTGTAGTGCGGCCTTCA
The DNA here is from genome assembly GCA_046482855.1 of Bacteroidales bacterium. Classification (GTDB taxonomy): domain Bacteria; phylum Bacteroidota; class Bacteroidia; order Bacteroidales; family UBA12077; genus CAYVSF01. Next base: position 3,428 of record JAWOEH010000238.1, read on the forward strand.
AATAAAAGAATTTCAAAGCTATTCTAATATGGTATATAAACTTTTTTCATGTTGTATTCCTGTAAAAGGATATAGGCGAAGCATTGTTGTTGATACTCAAAGGAGTGACTATTTTATTATTCCTAATGGATTATGTGATATTTTAGTAGATTATGGATATTATTCTCCCAAAGAAATAATAAATGAAGTTGGATTAGAGTTTGTAGATATAATTGAAGAATATTTTGATTATTTAAATAGGAATGATTTAATTTTTGAATGTGAATTTAAAGAGATTAACCGGTTCCCTAAAATCGATTTGGGATGGGAAGAGCCTCATTATGTTATAAATTCAATTATTGATATTAATGAAAGAAGTCAACATGATTTTGAAAAAATATTTGCACAACTAAATGAATTAATGTGTAAGCATATTGAGATTCGCTTTTTTACACAAACAACAACAAATTATTTGTCAAAAATACTGGAATATACAAATAATAGATGTTTTCACAGTATAGATATTATATTACCGTATAATTCAAATGTTTCATGCGATGATTTGAAGTCGTTATTTGTAACATATCAAAGAGTTACTAATATTGTTATTTATAATTCACCTGATAATCGTATAGTTAATAATATATCAGAATGTAACGATCGTATTTATTTTAACAATAAAGAGATAAAAGATAGCATGGAATGTGGAGTAATTAAACCTTCCTCTTTTACTATGGATTTAAATTCTTTTTGTGAAGCACAAAGCTATAACTCATGCTTAAATAGGAAGATATGTATAGATACTTATGGAGATATAAAGAATTGTCCTAGTATGACTGAAAGTTATGGAAATATAGGAAATACATCTTTGCAAAATGTTGTAAGTCAAAAAAGATTTCAATCTTTATGGAATATATCAAAAGATAAAATTGATGTTTGTAAACACTGCGAGTATCGTTATATTTGCTCTGACTGTCGAGCATATTTAAAAGAATCCAATAATATATTTTCACAACCAGCAAAGTGCACTTACAATCCATACATTGCTAAATGGCAAGGTCAAGAGGGCTATTTGAGTGTAGAGGAATGGATTGCCTCCAATGAAAATTTTGATTAGTTATTGGTGAGTTCCTGAGAACGATTATCAAAAGTTTATCAGTTTGTTAAGTGAAATAGATTTTGAAGCGGCTGAGCTATTGGATAAATATGTCAGGTCTGATAAAGGGATTAATCAATAGGATTTGTATCGTGAAATTATAGTTTATTTATATCTTTAAAAATAAAAAATGTCCTTCCCCTTCTATAAACAACTGGATGCTATGGATTGCGGTCCCTCGTGCCTGCGGATGATTGCACAACATTATGGCAAACGGTTCTCGTTACAAACTTTGCGCAACAAAAGCCACATTACCCGCGAGGGGGTAAGCATGCTGGGCATTTCCGATGCTGCCGAAAGTCTTGGGTTTCGCACCATGGGCGTGCGCCTTTCGGTAAAACAGTTGGCCGAAGAGGCGCCATTGCCCTGTATTGTGCACTGGAACCAGAACCACTTTGTGGTGGTACACAAAATTACCCGCCACAAACGAAAGGGGTACACGTTTCATGTGGCCGATCCGGCCCGTGGACTCATTACGTTTACCGAGGAAGAATTCCTGAAAGGGTGGGGTACCACCCGCCAAAATGACGAGCCGCAAGGCCTTTGCCTGCTGGTGGAGCCCACGCCGGAGTTTTACCAGGTGGAAGAGGAGGAACGCACCTCCATTGGTTTTCGCTATCTGTTTGGCTACTTACGACCTTACCGTAAACTTGTGGTGCAACTGTTCCTGGGGTTGTTCATCGGCAGTGTTCTGCAGCTGATCTTTCCGTTTCTTACCCAAAGTATTGTGGACAAAGGTATCAGCAATCGCGATTTATCCTTTGTAACCCTGATAATTGTGGCTCAGTTGGTACTTATTGTGGGACGAACGGCCGTGGAGTTTATTCGCAGCTGGGTACTGCTGCACCTGAGCACACGCATCAACATCTCGCTTATTTCCGACTTCCTTGCCAAGATGATGCGCCTGCCCGTGGCTTTTTTCGATAGCAAAATGATTGGTGATCTTATCCAACGTATTGACGATCATACACGCATCGAGAATTTTTTAACTACCTCTACCCTCAACATCCTTTTCTCCTTTGTGAGTATGGTGGTGCTTAGCATTGTGCTGGCCATTTACAGCATGAAAATATTCCTGATCTTCCTGCTTGGGAGTGCCCTGTATGTGCTGTGGGTAGTTGTGTTTATGAAGCGCCGCCGGCAATTGGATAACCGCCGGTTTGCCCAGATGTCCGATAACCAGAGCAATGTTATCCAACTCATTACCGGCATGCAGGAGATAAAACTGAATAACTGCGAAAAGCAAAAGCGCTGGGAGTGGGAACGCATACAGGCTAAGTTGTTCCGCGTGAACATCGACAGCCTGTCGCTGAGTCAGTACCAACGTGCGGGAGGGGTGTTTGTTAATGAAGTGAAGAACATCATGATCACTTACATTGCTGCCCGTTCGGTTATTCAAGGCTCCATGACGCTGGGTATGATGCTGGCTGTGCAGTACATTATCGGGCAGTTGAACAGTCCCATACAGCAGTTGTTGACCTTCCTGCATACGGCACAGGATGCACAAATAAGTCTGGAGCGACTGGGCGAAATCCACCAGATGAAGGACGAGGAGGCCACGCGCGACGAAAAGATTCAGCACCTGCCCGAAGTGCGCGACTTGCACCTGCGCAATTTAGCCTTTCAGTACGAGGGGCCGCATTCACCCTTTGTGTTGAAGGATATTGATCTTACCATACCCCATAAAAAAGTTACTGCAGTGGTGGGCACCAGTGGTAGTGGCAAAACCACTCTGCTGAAGCTACTGCTCAATTTTTACGACCCGGTGAGTGGCGAGATCCGATTGGGTGACATGTCGCTTTCGCACCTCAGCAACCGCTTGTGGCGCGATAAGTGCGGCGTGGTTATGCAGGATGGCTTTATCTTCAGCGATACCATTGCGCGCAACATTGCCGTGGGCGAGGAGGTGGTGAATAAAGAACATTTGTTGCATGCCGTAAAGGTGGCCAATATTCGTACCTTTATCGATGGATTGCCGTTGGGCTACAATACGCGTATCGGGCAAAATGGCGTGGGACTCAGCCAGGGACAACAACAGCGTATCCTTATAGCCCGTGCGGTTTATAAAGATCCGGAGTTCCTGTTTTTTGATGAAGCCACCAATGCCCTGGATGCCAATAACGAGCGGGTGATTATGGATAACCTGAGCACTTTTTTCCAGGGGCGCACGGTAATTGTTGTGGCCCACCGGTTAAGCACGGTAAAAAATGCCGACCAAATTGTGGTGCTGGAACAGGGCGAGCTGGTGGAAAAAGGCACCCATGCCGAGCTCACCCGAAAACAGGGCGCCTATTACCAATTGGTGAAAAATCAGTTGGAATTAGGGAATTAGTGACTTGTAATTTGTGACTAGTGACTAGTGACTAGTAATTAGTTTCTTGTTTACCAGTCACTAGTCACCAGTTACCAGTTACCAATCACGAACAACGAACAACAAATAGATGACCAAAGATACAGAACATAGCACTTCCGAAGCGGAAAATATTGAACTGCGTGATGACCAGGTACAGGAGATTCTCTCACGTCAGCCTGCGTGGATGACCCGCTGGGGAACCACGGTACTTTTTGTGCTGATTATTGTGTTACTCACAGGTGCCTGGCTCATTCGCTACCCCGATGTGCAAACCGGAACGGTGGTGGTAACCACTGAGCGTCCGCCGGTGGCTATTGTGGCGCGTACCAGCGGGCGCGTTACCCAGCTGTTTGTGGAGGATAACCAGCAGGTCTTGCCGGGACAAGCGCTGGGTGTGCTCGAAAATTCTGCCAACTACCAGCATGTGCAGCAACTTACCCAAATGCTTGCTTTTCGGGGTACCACTCCCGACTCGCTGCTTGCCTTGGCAGTTGTGCCCAATTGGGAGCTGGGAAGCCTGCAGGAACCCTTTGGTACCTTTGCCGCTGCCTCACGCGACTGGTGGCAATACCTAACCCTTGATGTGTACGGAAAGCGCCTGACGAAAATGGAGGGCGAATATGCGCAGCAATTGCAATACAGCAATAATATTCGCAGGCAGTTGGCATTGGTTCGGGAAGATCTGCAACTCGCACGTCGTAAGTTTACCCGCGACTCGCTGCTTTTTGCGCAGGAGGTAATCCCCGAAGCGCAATATGAGGAAAGTCGGCAGCTGTTATTGAATAAAGCCTATGGCCTGGAACAGACACGCACCAGCTTGTCGGCAACGCAAATTCAACTGGCACAGCTGGACCGGAATATCACCGAGCTAAAATTGGAACAGCAACAGCAGGAGCAACACCTGGGCATGGCTCTGAAGCGTGCCACGGAACGTCTGGAGGCTGCCCTGGCCCAGTGGCAGCTCACCTATGTGTTGCGCACACCTGCCTCGGGCGCCGTTACCTTTACCGGCTTTTGGAGCGAACAACAGCATGTAAAAGCCGGCGATGTGGTGATGACCATTGTTACGGAAGATCCCGGCGAGTTGGTGGGCAAGATGCAATTGCCCTTTGAGGGTGCCGGAAAAGTAAAGCCCGGGCAGGAGGTGCATGTGAAATTTGCCGGCTATCCCTACATGGAATATGGCATGGTGGAGGGTGTTGTGGCCAATATCTCCAAAGTGCCCGAAAGGGATGCCTACACCCTCGAGATTGATTTTCCCGAAGGGCTCAATACCTTTTATGGCCATCAGCTGGAGTTCTCGCAGCAGATGCAGGGTACCGCCGAAATTCTGACCAAGGATTCACGGTTGCTTGAGCGCATTATTCGTCCGCTAAGGTTTTTGCTGAAGAAGAATGAGAGGTAGGGAAGGGTGTTTAGGTGTTTGTTGTTTAGTTGTTTGTTGTTTAGGGCGTTGAGTTGTTTAGGGGTATTTATTAGCCTGTTTTATGTTTGATTACCAAATACTTAGTTTGATAAAGTCGCCTTGTTCGCTTTAGTCTATTTTTCAACCCTGCAAGTGGCTCTTCACTTCTCCGGATAAATCGGGACAGGCACTAAAGCCTGCCTATCGGTCAGGCAGGGGACCTACCCACAGGGCGTATCTTTGTCATTTTAATCCATCAATTAGCTTAAGTCGCCCTGTCGCTGAAGTCCCTCAAGTTGTCTTTATCTCAACCTCAACCTCAACCTCAACCTCAACCTCAATTTCCAGGTAGCACATGAATAATCCCTTACTAAGCAAAAACAAATGAGTTCTTACTCTGTTTTAGTAAATAAGTGCGCTAATGTTTAAATGCGCATAGTGAGGAGGTGAGTTATGAAACAGAGAACAATTTTAACTGCAGTGCTGGTAGTGTTATTTTTTGCAATAGTACCCATGGCATGTGCGCAAGAAAATAAGGAGAAGAAGAACATGCAATACAACAAACTGACACCCGAAGAGGAACGGGTACTGATTAACAAAGGCACCGAGATGCCTTTTTCGGGAAAATATGTAAACCATAATGCCCAGGGCGTTTACACCTGTAAGCGCTGCGACGCGCCTTTGTATAAGTCCGATGATAAGTTTGATGCACACTGTGGTTGGCCCAGCTTCGACGATGAGGTAGAGGGCGCCGTGAAACGGGTACCCGATGCCGACGGCCAACGAACTGAAATCTTGTGTGCTAACTGTGGCGCCCACCTTGGCCATGTGTTCCAGGGCGAAGGCTTTACCAATAAAGATGTACGCCATTGTGTAAATTCTATTTCACTGAATTTTGAACCGGTGGTACCCAAGCTTGGGGAAGAGAAGGAGGACGAATAGAGGCTAAAGCTAAGGTTGAGGCTAAGGTTAAGGTTAAGGTTAAGGTTGAGGCTGAGGCTGAGGCTAAGGTGCGTAGGGATTTTCTTTGGTTTCTGCCCAACCTTTTAGGTAACACCCTTTTTAATATACAACAAAAGTGGGAAAATGTCAAGGGTTTTGCTGCTAATTTACCCTTGTCAAACCCTCTCCAACTCACCCATTGCAATCGTTTTGACAAACAGCTGAAATAGGGGTGACTGTTTTACTGTAAATGCCTGCCGATTGCCGGAAGTTTGTTTCAGCAGAAAAGTATCAGCGCTTGCTTCTGGCAGTTGGAAATGCATTGGTAGCTGCAAGAAATCCAAGCTTCTTCCGGTCAATAAATATTTACTGTGTTGAATTGTACTGTTTTCGTAGCGCTAGGTGACGAAATAGCGTGGGAGGTGTCGCTAGTCTCATTTGGTTTCTGCCCAACCTTTTAGGTAACACCCTTTTTAATTTAGAACAAATTAGGGAAAATATCAAGGGTTTTGCTGCTAATCTACCCTTGACAAAGCCTCTCCAACTCACCCATTTCGGTTATTTTGACAAACAGCTGAAATAGGGGTGACTGTTTTACTGTAAATGCCTGCTGATTGCCGGAAGTTTGTTTCAGCAGAAAAGTATCAGCGTTTGCTTCTCGCAGTTGGAAATGCTTTG